>JAZORN010000001.1:0-81450 GCA_045656645.1 Clostridia bacterium
AGTCACAGGAACATTTGATATGTATATCATAGAAAACCCTCCGCACGTTATGGTTGATTCTATTATATACATTCGTTCTATCTTTTTAAACTGTGCACTTTTATATTAGAATTTCTGTGTACTTTTATTATACAATTTATAAACTGATTGTATAGGATTTTTAACTGTTCTGTTCCATATATGCTTGAAGTATATTTTGTTTGTTTTGGTCTTTGTGTTCTGTCAGCCGGGTTATACAGAATTACATCTTTCAGCACTGCGTTTTGCAATGCCTTACTGTTAAATCATATTAATTTTTGTTTAAATTTTTTTGTTTTTACGGGAGAGGCAGGACAAAAAATCAACGTTTTCTTGCATTCCCCACTTACTTTTTGTAGTTCTCTATCATTTTGTCTAATTGTTTTAATTTTTTAGCAGCTTCAGTATAATATTCCCTTACTGACATACCATTGTATCTCTCATGGTTATCAGGTTTAACTTCAAGCATCAAAGTAACATCTCTTCCACATTCCGCAATTTCACGGGCAGTCTCATTAAAATTAATATTGCCGTCAAAAGGCAACATATGCATATCCTTATCACACACAAATTCATTATCACTAATGTGGGTTGCAATCAATCTATCTCCCCACATCGGCATATATCTTACCCCAGGAGTAAATGCATTCTCATGACAGTTGTCAAGACAAAAGCCTGCTTCAGGATATCTTTCCATAATAAATTTTACATTTTCCAGATATCGGTGACTTTCAAAAGCAACTGTAACGCCTCCTTTTTTTGCATATTCCATAAGCCTGTCAAACCTCTCCAAACCCACCTGGGTAATTTCGGGCATTGGTCTGCCATTCGAAACATGCGCAACCATCACTTTAATATTATATTTAATGCAACATTCTATCGCGGCACATAATCTGTCAAGTATTTTGTCTCCTGCTTCCCCTTTAAGCCAAATATCATTATGTGATTTAAAAGGAGCATGAAGATTTTCCACTATGATTTTTGATTTTTCAAGTGCTTTCATCACTTCATCAAACTGCGGATGCTCAATGCATACAAAAGTTCTGTGAATATCATTTTCCAAAAATGCCGATATAACCTCTTCATACGGCCATTTTGAATACAAGTTTATTCCAATATTCATAGTGCACCTCCATTATCTAAACATTAAAATGTTATTCGAGTATATTACTGGTTATAAAGTCCACACCGTAAGAAACTATTTTTTCAGCAATATCTTTGTCATCGCAAGTCCAACAATTCACTTTGATTCCTTTTGAATGTAAAAGTTTTATATTTTCTGCATTCAATTGTTTGTAATATATGTCAAGGTCAAGATTGTTTTCACATAAATTTTCTATCAATTCATTCGTGATTTCCTTTGATGTAAGGAACTGAACATCATTTTCAGGAAGAAGTTTTCTGACATTAACACAGTTTTCAAAATCAAAGGAAAGAAAGACAACTCTGTCAATGTATCCCAACTCTTTAATTTCATCTATCAGTTTTTCTATATCCTTTTCTTCAAAGTGATTCTTTATTTCAAGCACACAAATTTTTTCGTACTTTTTGCAAACCATAATGTATTCTTTCAGAAGTGGAATTCTGATATCTTTTCTATAAGTTGTACCATCTAAATCGGGAAGTATAATGTTTTCAACATCTGCATAGTCGCTTTCTTCCACATTGACATTATATTCTTTCAAAGTAATTCTTTCTGTTGTTTCATCATGGATAATTACAAATTTGCCATCTTTTGTAATATGTACATCTGTTTCTACCCCATAGTAACTCCTGTTACATGCTGCAACAAATGCGGGACAGGTGTTCTCCCTTTCAATGCCGCTCAACCCTCTATGCGCTATCATCTTTACTCCATTTGAATTGATTTTTATAGTATCCATTAAAAAAATATCCCCTTCCTTTAACAAATTTAATATGTTAATTTGTAATCATATAAATCTTTTAAATCTTTATATATTTCTTCAAAATCATTGTTATCAAATAATTCTGCTCTCACAAAACGATAAAGCTGTGAACGAAGTCCGGAAGCAGGCGAAGATAATAAATGTGTTGCGAAATAGATTGAAATGGCGTTTTGAACATCAATAGCAAGGTAAGCACCTGCGGCACCGCCCCAGCCAAAATCAATATACCTTTCGTCACCCATAGGGCAGCGCACACCCAATCCGTACCCGTGAGTATCTTTTGTCCAATATGTCCTTTTTTGTTCCTCTGTTAAACGGTCGCGCATCATCAGCTCAAGCGTTTCCCGCTTTAAGAGCTTATATGTGCGGAGGCTCTCTAAAAATTTAATGTAATCATCTACGGTAGAAATACACCCTCCTCCACCTGAAGCATATTCACTTCCGATTTTAGTTTTGAATATCGTCTTTCCAACATTAACAGCTTTGCCATTTTCAAATCTGTATTGCGATGCAATGGTTTCAAGTTCTTTATCAGGTAACATAAAAGTAGAATTCTTCATATGAGCAACGTCAAAGATATTCTTTTTAACATATGTTTCGAATTTTTCACCCGATACAACCTCAACAAAAGCCGCTAACACATCATGACACAAGCTATACTCCCATCTGTCTCCGGGTTCAAAAAGAAGCGGTTCTTTAGCCAGATATTTCATAACCTCACGGGTAGGACATTTCCCGTCTGTTTCTTCAATCGCTTTTTTTAATTGCGGCGAACAACAGTCATAGGAAAAGCCGGCTGTCATTTCAAATAAGTGTTTTATTAAAATTGGGTTTTCAGCTTTTTTTATACCGTCATCGGTCTTTACTGTCATTTCCTCAAATTCGGGCATATAGTCAGAAAGTTTGTCGTCAAGTGAAAATAATCCCTTTTCCAGCAACTGCAACGCAGCTGTGCAAGTAATAACCTTTGAGCAGGAATAGATATTGTATCTTTCATTCCCTGTTATTTTAATCTTGTTTTCAAGATCACTATAACCATTCATATACCTGAGAATGCATTCTCCGTCCTTATATACCGCCAAATCAATTCCCGGAACCCCAAGTTCCAAAAAAGAATCACAAAATTTTTTTATTTTTTCAAACATTAAAATTCCACCTTTTTATATTATATTTTTTACATAAAAACAAAATGTACCTACTGCTAAATCGTATGAATTTGTGATGAAAATTTAAAATACCTTAATGTTGAAGTTTTTTCGTCTGTACTGAAGCGGTGATATACCAAACTTCTCTTTAAAAAGACATATAAAATAACTGGTATCATTAAATCCAACGTCAAGAGCTACTTCGGTTATAGGTATTTCCGTATTTAAAAGAAGTTTTTTTGCATCCTCTAACTTCAGGTCATTGCAATATGCCCGAATCGTCATACCACTTTCCTTTTTAAACAAATGGCTGATATGCGATTTACTTCGGTTAAAATGCTTTGCCACATCCAAAAGAGTAATATTTGTATGATACTCAGTCAAAAATTGAAATATCCTATTATATTCATTCCTATTCTCCTTTAAGTATTTCATCAGCATTTGCTCTATCATAATACATAGCGGTGGAATAGCTGCTTCACACATTTTTACAGGCATTTGTGTATTAAGGGTGTTTTTCCATATATCCTGATTTAATATCCGCTCTTTTTCCGGATTATTTTGTCTGTATCCGCTTACCGAAACAAAACCTACCACATGATTTTCTATAACAATGGGATATATATATTCATATACCTGCGCATAACAAGTATGACAGAACCCTTCTCCCTTTTCGCACTTTTCCAAAAGCTTTCTTTGGTTTTGAATACATTTATTGTGGTCGATACTCTTTGCAATTACACAATACGTATTCGTGTGACAATTGTACGGCAAAAGCATTGAAACAATACTCTGCGGCAACCGATCAAAAACGCTTGCATCAAAATGCACTGAAACATTTAACTTGCAATCAGTGTTCAGATATTTAAGATATGAAATTATATTTACAATAAGACTATCCATAACATTTTTTGCACTTTCTTTATATTTTTTAGCATTATTATCATAGAATTTCTCCGAAAATACAATATAATTATATTATAGAACAAAAAAACAAGTCAAGCTTAGGAGGACTGATTATTTTGCTTAAAAAGAAATTTATTGATTGTGATTTATGCGTTGTAGGCGGAGGTATGGCAGGTCTTTGTGCGGCAATTTCCGCCGCAAGAGAAGGATTAAGGGTAGTTCTTATGCACGAGCGCCCTGTTTTGGGCGGAAATGCCTCCTCTGAAATACGTATGTGGATATGCGGTGCGCACGGAGAAAACAATCGTGAAACCGGAATTTTAGAAGAAATTGCACTTGAAAACCTATATCGCAACCCAACAAAGAGCTTTGCTATATGGGACAGTGTACTATATGATTTTGTTCGGCGCGAAAAAAATATTACCTTGCTTTTAAATTGTACTTGTATGGATGCCGAAATTGAAAATGGAGAATTTCAATACAACCGTAACACCAAAATCACTACAATTACCGGATATCAAATGACAACGCAGTGCTTTTATGAAGTAAAGGCGGGATTTTTCTGTGATAGCTCGGGTGATAGTATTCTTGCACCACTTTGCGGCGCAGAGTTTCGTATAGGACGAGAAGCAAGCAGCGAATTCAATGAAAACACGCAAATAGAAGTATCTGATAATATGACTATGGGAATGAGCTGTCTTATAGGGGGATGCGAAACAAATAAGGATATTAAATTTATTCCTCCCGAGTGGAGTACGAAGCTTTCCGAAAAGGATTTTGAAAACAGAAATCCCGACATATATGATGACACAGAAAACTTCTGGTACCTTGAGTTGGGCGGAAACAAAAACACCATTGATGATACAGAAATTCTACGCGATGAGCTTATTTCTCTTGCGGTAGGAACTTGGGATTATATTAAAAATTCAGGCAACTTTAATGCATCAAAATGGGATTTAGACTTTTTAGGATTTCTTCCGGGCAAACGCGAATCTCGCAGAATGTGCGGTGAATATATGATTACGCAGAGAGATATAAGTGACAACACGGTTTTTGATGATGAAGTTGCTTTTGGCGGGTGGCCGCTTGATGACCATTTTCCTGGCGGTTTCTACCACAAAGGGGTTCCCAACACCGACCATTCAACCCCTGCCCCCTATTCAATACCGTACAGAGTTTTATATTCAAAAAATGTAGAAAACCTTTTTTTTGCAGGAAGAAACATAAGTATGACACATATGGCAATGAGCAGTATCCGTGTTATGGCAACCTGCGCCCTTTTGGGCGAAGCAGTTGGAAAAGCTGCTTCAATCGCCGTTAAAAACAACTTTACTCCGCACGATGTATACTGCAGTAAAATCAGTTTGCTTCAGAATATGCTTATGAATGGGGATTGTTTTCTGCCATCAAGAACAAGAGAAATATCGTCATTATGCCTTGATGCTAAGCTTAATATTGACAATGAAGTTATTAGAAATGGTCAGGATAGGGCTCACCACATTTATAACACCGATGAAAATAGTTGTTCCTATATTGCAAAACCCAATGAAAAAATATGTTATAGCTTCTCTGAAGCAACTGTATCAACAGTACATATTGTATTTTGCAGTGACTTAAACCGTGAAACTCTCCCCGGTTCAAGCTGCGAGCGTACGCATTCAATACGTGCTAATCATCGTCTTGATAGTCCGCAAATGCATATGCCGAAAACGCTGTGCAAAGAATTTAAGTTAGTGGGCGAATTGAAAGGAAAAGAATATGAGCTTTTACATATTTTAAACAATCGAAAACGCTCTTATCATTTGGATATTAACCAAGTATTTGATAAATTAATTCTTATTCCGCTTGACAGTTGGGGCGATAGCGGAGAAATTCCTGTAATTTCATTTGATTTTAACTAAAAGCAGGGATGAAAAAAGTTAAACTTTTTTCATCCTTCAGACCGCCGACAAAGTGAATGTCGGCGGTCATTTTTTGTATAAAATTCTTTAGTTTAAATATCAAGACCTGCTTCTTTCATATCTGATAAAATCAACTTTTTTTCTTCATCTGTATATTGTTTCATAGGGAATGTTGCGTTTCCAACCATAAATCCCATTCCTTCAACAATGGCTTTTGTAGCAGGAATTGTGCGGTATTTTCTTATTTTAGCTATAATGCGGTTTGCAAGAGTCTGATACTCCCTTGCATTCTCCATATTATTCTCCGAGAAATTATCGTATATAGATTTCACAATATCAAACATAAAATTATATGTTGTGCCAATTCCGCCGTCAGCACCTGCGTTAAGTCCCATCAGAAGCATTTCATCAGGACCGTTTATAATATTCATTTCTCCATGAGTCAAGTCTTTCAGTCTTATCATTTCATAATAATCTGAGCTTGTCCATTTGATTGCAGTTATATTATCAACCTCAAACATTCTTGCTGCAAACTTTGCGTCAATTTTAAAACCTGCAGCAGGGTTGTAATATACCATCATAGGAATATGTACTGCCTCTGCCAATGCCTTATAATAATTATATACATCGTCCTCATCATATCGAAAGAACAGTGGCGGCGTTGCTGAAATTGCATCTGCACCGATTTTTTCGGCGTGCTTTGCAAGACTGATTGCATCACCAAAATCCGCTGCTGCTACCTGAATAATACATGGTTTACGTCCTTTTGTTGCGTTTACCGCTTCTTGTGCAAGAATCATTCTTTCCTCTGTTTTAAGCGCCAGACCTTCGCCCGTAGCACCACCTACATAAAACCCGTCAGCTCCTTTTTGAAGAAAGAAGTTTATTAATTCTCTTAAAACCTTAACATTGATGGTTTCATCTGCATTAAGCGGCGTTACAAGCGCTGGCATAATTCCTTTAAATTTCATCTTCAACCCTCCATTTTTGCTGCATTATAACAGTTGGTTCATTATCATCCTGTTGTGCATAAAACACCGTAATAAGTGTTCCATCTTCAAGCTCAATAGTACTCGGATATCCTAAATCGTAGCTTATATTACTATCATAAAGACTATAATCAACATCCCACGTTTTACCGTTGTCCCGACTAAACATTGCTCTTATACCGAAAGTTGTTCCTTTTCCATACGGTTCTCCGCGGTAACAGTAGGTACAAATCAGCAGTCCCGAAGAATGTTTGAATAAATGAGGCGGTGCTCCGCCGCCGTTTGGTAAAATTTGTCTTGGCTTCGTCCACGTTTTTCCATTGTCGGACGATTCGGATTGAAATATCGTAAAAATTCCTTCTTTATAAAGCTGAACTCGTATATGTGCAAGTATCGTTCCGTCATCAAGGACTATAGCATGGGGTTCACAGGACAACGGTTGCAAATCACCAATACGTACATTTTCGATTTCTCCTACAAATTCCATAGTACCATCAGCATTAATCGTGTGTGCCTGAATGCAGTCTATACCGAGCCTTTGTCCGTTTTTGGGATTAAAGGTTCTTCCGACCCATAGCAAAGACCCGTCAGGGAGTTCAACAGGTCCGTGGGGCGAGGTTATAGGGCTTTTGAAAATTTCACCAAATGTAACACCAAAATCATTGCTGATACGGAAGGTTGCACCTAATGCTGCTTCCTCTTCCTCCTTCGTTAAAGTATCAAGATACGATAAGCTATACGAAGAAATATGAGTAATACTTCGTTGGAACACTATAGCATTATTAAAGGATGTAACAATAACATTACTTTTTCCAAAGGGTACGATACCGCCATCACGATCATCCAACACTGTGTCTATAATCGGTGCC
This sequence comes from Clostridia bacterium, assembly GCA_045656645.1. Lineage (GTDB taxonomy): Bacteria > Bacillota > Clostridia > UMGS1883 > UMGS1883 > UMGS1883. The sequence goes on from JAZORN010000001.1 coordinate 7,736, forward strand.
GGAGCTGTATATGTTTCTCCCTTATCCTCGCTATATGCAATTACAGTTTTCCCAAATGGACAAATGTGCTCCAACCGAAAGCCGGATGCCACTACTGCAATTTTTCCATTCTGCAGCTTTGCCACAGTCGGCCACGCGAAATAATTATGCTTGCTGTGAGGATTACTCATAATTACCTGAGGGTTGCCTATTTTGTTTATTCTCACCTTCATCACCTTGACATTCTCCTTTTTATAAAGTATAATACAATTATAGGTCGAAATGGGTATTATGTCAATAAACCACAGTGTCAACTTAAAATATTAAATGTCAAATTAGGAAATGTTATATGTATAATGAGATTATTGTAAAAACACCATCTCGGGAACATAAGATTTTCCTGCAGAGCGGTTTTTTTTCATCAACTAAACCGACATCAAATCTTCACAAGCATAACTTTGCAGAAGTTCATATAATAGCGAATGGCAACGCAACCTTCAGTATTGGAGGGCACTTATATTCTCTAAGCAGCGGAAGCTTAATGATTATTCCTCGTGATATTTTTCATTACTGTGACAGCAAGGATGAAAATACGATACATGCGGCTTTTCAAATTGATTATGAGCAAAACGAAACATCAGTATATGATATAGGCACAGATACCGTTTTACGTTTTTTAGATGAAACTGAAAAGTGTAAAATTTCTCAGGATTATTCTAAAATTACGTCTTATATCGCATTTTTTTGCGGATATTTCTGTCATAGTGAAAAGGTTATCGCAAAACAGACAAATGATTACGGTTTCTTAATTTATGAGTTTTTTTCAACCCGCTATAACAAGAATTTGCAGCTTTGTGAATTAGCCGATTTTCTTCATTTGTCTGAAAGGCAAACCGAAAGACTTGTTATAAAGTATACCGGAAATACCTTCAAAAAAGAACTGGCTTCATTACGAATGACCATCGCAAATAACCTCTTGAAATATTCCAATATGTCTTTAAAAGAAGTTTCTCTATATGTCGGTTACAGTTCCTATGCCGGATTTTGGAAAGCTATGAAGAAGTACAATCTTTAACGGATTGTCGAAACTCCCTGTTTTGCATTAAGCAAAGCGGGGAGTTTTCTGTAACAGTAAAAAATAAATAATAAGTTCCTTTATGAAAAAACACGCGGGGTCGCGGTAAGCGTATTTATCATTTCCGCGAAATATTATCATATTATTATTATCCTTCATTTTAGTTATGAATTTATTTTAAGAACGAATAATAAATTCAAATTCAAACACTTTTTCCTCTTTAGAAACAGGTGTAAAATCTATAAGATATACAGTCACAACATCAGTGCCGTTGTGGGCAACAAAAGTTTCTGTGCTGACAGATGGTATATATCTGTCAGAATCATATATAATCCGTGCAATATCAAAATCTATATATCCTTCGCACACTGCGGGTTTTATTTTGCTGATAAATCTCTCGGTGACAGATACCGTCTCGGGAGAAAAATCAAATGTGTCTGTAAGAGTTACTTTGTCATCATCAATTACAAACTGACGCCTTATTCCTTCTGTAATTCCTGATGCGTATGCCCCCTCTATATTAAGCTCAAAACAATTTCCAGTCGCTTTAACATTCTTAGCACAAAACTCCGATCCTGCACACTGATATTGGGAGTTTATTATGGGAACACTATGTCCTCTGGAGCTGTTCTGGATAAAATTATATCTGGTTTTTGGGTCAAAGGTGTCTTTTACATATTCTCCGCTTCCAAGGTCGGAAATAAAGGTTTCTTCACCAACAGTTATCATAAATGATCCTATGTCATTGTGATTATGCGGTTCATCATTGCGGCCTCCCTTAGCAGCAAAGCTAAAATTTTCCCGCCGAATGATGTACCATTGCGAATCAGAAAAATAATTTGTTTCATTTGTCATTTTATCGCTTTGATAGTTTTCATCAAGCCACAAAAGTTCACAGACAGAATCAACATTACCCCGTAATGTGCCGTATTTCAGGTCAGGAAGAACGACTTCACCATAAAGAGCTTTAAGAAATGATAAAAGCCCGAATTTAAAAACAAATGATTCGCCACCGTCTGAAAACGATGCGACTTTTGAGTCTGACATCCTTACCTTTTGAGGAAACAGAGCCAGCGCCTTTACTTTGGACTTTTTAAAATAATCAATTTTCCCTTCAGTATATATCCTCACTGCCTGAGCCAGAATTACAAAGTGACCAAACCCATAAGTCCAGTACGCCATCCCTTCCAGACAGCATCCATCTTCTGCAATACCTTCAAGGTAACTGTCAAGACATCCGATAAATCTGTTCACATAGCGTTCTTGATCCTGATCGTTGCCAAAGTATAGCGCCGCTATAGTGCATCCTGCACCGCATACAGTAGCCCAGTTCTTCGTACAGGTTTCCCACCAGTATTTTTTTTCGTTTTCAGCATCAGGCGTCAGAGTTGGAAAAATTCTGCGTTGCACCTCATATTTCATTCTATCAAAAGTATAAAAGGGCAACTTATTACCAACGCACATTACAATTTCTGCAAAAAGCCTCGCTGTTTCTGCCTGAAATAAATCTATACATTCAATTGCATCTTGCGAACATCCGCCAAGCAAGTCGTGATGTGCAGGCAGGCACCATGTAAATTCATCGCATATATATGTAATATAATCGATGAGAGGCTCAAGATATTTTTCGTTCTGTGTCAGCCAATAGGCAAACATAATGTTACTGCAATTTCTTCTTCGTGCAAAATAGCCTCTTTCAAAAACAGTGCGATTTCCGGTTTCGTAAAACATTACATATTCACTCATTTTAAATGAACAACTGTCTTCCCCTATTGCTTTATCTGCAGAAGCAATTATGCTGTCAATAAACGGCTTTGCTACTTTGCTCTTAATAAGCTTTTCTCTTTTTTCAGAAGGGTCTACCCCATAATAAAAATTCATATTACCACATCTTTCATTAAATATTTATTAAATACAATTGAGCTTATCCTTACTTACTTTATTACACTATTAAATGCACGTATAACCACCCTGAGCGGATGCAATTCCGCCTCAAGAGAAAGCGGCATCGGGCGCTTTCCTAAAAGATGCTCAATATATATATCAAAAAAGTCCTCGCAATCAGAATTTTCGCAATTGATTTCTCCTAAATCTTCTGTAAGTGTATATATATGAGAACGTCTTCCGCCATCCGTTATTTCCGCCATACCTTCTGTACCGAAAATTCTCACAGACTCATTTCCCCACTGTCCAAATCCTCCCTTGGGATTGAGATAATTAACACAGGCAGAGGCTACTCCTCCGTTTTCCAGTGACATCGCCCACGAGGATGCCGTGTAAAGCCCCTTTGTTTCGTCGATATTTCCTTTATGGGTTTGAAAAACCCTGACATCCTTTACCCGGGTTCCTGTAATATGCTCGATGAAGCGAATTGCGTGAATGCCAACCCACCGTATAAGTCCGCCATCAGTTACTTCATCCTGCGGTCTTGCAGCAGCACGCAAAGGATATGATTTTTGCGCATATACCTGAACCACATCGCCGATTATTCCAGACAATATTGCTTTTCTAAGCCCCCAATAAGGCTCGAAAAACACAGTATCTGCATATTCGTGGAAGCATCGGTCATTTTCCCTTGCTGCCTGTAAAATATTCTCTAAATCTTCAATAGAAAATGCGGCAGGCTTTTCCGCATAAACGTGCTTTTTCGCATTAAGACACATAATAGCGTCACTTGCCTGCTCCTCTCTTTTAGGTGAGCAAAGACTGATTAAATCAATACTTTCATCTGCAAGCATTTCTTCGAGGGTATCATAAAATTTTATATCGTCGGGAGTATATCCGTTTTCAGCAGTAAAAAAAGATTTATCCATTTTACACACTGCCGAAAGCTCGGCATTTTTGTGATTGATAAGTTTTTTTTGAATTTGATGTCCGTTTGAACCGTAAAGTCCGATTTTTATTTTCTTTTCCATAGTGTTACTCCTTTACTCTGAAAGCTCTTTTAAGGCTTTAATACTTATATCGCAATTTTCCAAACTTCGCATTTCAAGAAAAATCGGCATATGATTTATGCGGTTGTTTCCCCATGCACAGAAAAACGAAGCATATGAAATCGTCATTCCAAGCCAGTCGGATATTGCATAATGGTTTGCAAGGCCTTCGGGGGTTTTCACCACCTGATGTGCGTGATATGCAACAGTCCGCTTCCCCATAATTTCATACCACACACTTCTTGTATATCTTTCACGGAAAACAGAGTTATTTGTTGCGTGACCTATATCAAGCAGTGCTCCAACTCTGCTTTTACCCAGATATACATTCAGAGCATCTATCCACATAAGGCACTCCTCAGGAACAATGCCGAAAAGCCTCTCACCGTTATTTTTGTTACAGCCCTTAAGCATATGTAGATTTTCAATGCCAATTTTGGTGTCCTGAGAAAGCTTTTTTAAGCCTTCAAGAAAATGGGTAAGATACATTCTCCAATATTTTCCGTCTACAATCATATCCTTTATTTTTGCCCTCGGTACGTGAACTGTTACACCGTCAGGCTCTAACTCCAAAAGTAACTCTATAGCCCTATACCACCGCTCCACTCCCTGCAAAACACCGTCTGTAAGTCTTAACTCAGGAAGGTGACAAGAAAGATATTTTCCGCCGTTTTGCCTCCATTGTGCTACTTTTTCTTTAATAATTTCATATTTTTCTATATCTTTTTCGGTTCTTAACTGAATTTCAATATTTTTTATGTCGTTTTCTCTTGCATAATCAATATCTGTTTCAGGATTAAAGCATGATATTCCAATATAATTAAGAACATCTTTGAAATACGCCTTATCAATTTCAAAATATCTGTCATATTTTTTAAAGCCGTTATTATCAAAATCAAAATATGTAACGCTTGGAAATCCTTTTGCCTTATCGGGATCCAGTCCCGCAACACCTATGAGTTTGGTTTTTCCTATGGTATTTTCCATTTCCATATGCTTGTGTCCGTGAATAACAGTAAGAGATTTCTTTTCAAAAAGTTCTTCTAAAAACTCTCTGGCATCTTCCTTTAATGCATCAAAATCGTGATGCATTACTACAATATCGTTATCACAGCACTGCGAAAGAAGAATCTTATCATCCTCGGTTAAATATGTATACGGGGTGCTGATGCCTAAAACACGGTAATTATGAAAATTTAACATTCTGCTTTCGGAGTATTTTTCTACTATTTCATCTCTTGAAAAAGCATTTCTGATATCCGAATTCCCAAGCAAAAACAGATGGTTAAGCTCTCCTGTTTTGTCAAGAAAGTAGTTTAACGCCTCTATATCTCCGCCCGCACAGACATCACCTGCAACAACAGTTAAATCAGCATTTTCGGCTATTATATTATCAATTGCCCAATCAAGAACAGCATACTGGGCTGCCGACCTTAAAAGTGGCAGATGCAAATCACAAATTACAGCTATTTTCATAAAACACTGTCCCCTTTTTAAAACTCTATGGTTGATGCATCCTCACATATCATAGCATTTCCGTCATAATGATGGCGTACATTTGCAATAGCCCTTTCGTAATCAACCATAATACTTCTTCCAAGGTGTGTGTAGAAAAGATTTTTTATCTTCTTTTCCTGAGCGTAATCACATACATCCATATAATCGTGATGGCCTGTTTCCGCAATAAGCGCATCACACTCCTCAATGCCGTCAATTTTATCTAATTCAGAATATGACAAAATATCTCCTGTGTAAACTATCCTTTTCCCCTCTGCCTCTATCATATAGCTATATGATTTCCACTTTCCTTTTTCCGGTTTAATATGCTCGTTATGATATGCCGTAACCTTTATGTTTTCATCCTCAAAAAGCACTCCGTCAGAAACTTCATTGGCAATGATATTCAGACCAGTGAAATTTTCTTCAGTCTGTGCCAGGATTTTAAGCCAGCCCTCCCATGTTCTCATTTCAGGTATATAAAGCTCTATATCTCCAAAACGAGGCTCTTTTTTTAGCCATCCCTTTTGCTTTCTTATATCCCAGAACAAATTGCCAAGGCCCCCTATATGATCCATATGACAGTGGGATATAACAACCTTCTTAATACGAAGCAAATCCAACCTCATAAGCTGAATAGTTCTTGAGCAGCAGGCACCAGCATCAAAAACATACATCGCTCCGTTTACTTCAAACGCCATAGACTGATGTCTTCTGTCAGGAAGCTGCCAGAGACCCGAAACTGTTCCAAAAAAATGCATTTTCATATTAATTACTCCTTAAATTTATTTTTGTTTGCTATAATGTTTCTTAACAGTTTGATATGCAAGCTTTTTTCTTCTGTAGCCGTCTACAATTCCTTTGTTATTTATTGTTTTTGGTCTTGTTTTGAACCAATGCTCCTCCGTCACACGGCAATCGCAAAATTGCCACAAAAAAATGCCGCTTAAATCGTCGCGCTGCATATATTCTTCAATAACAGTGTCTAAAATTTGCTCTTGCCTTTCTTCTGTCCATCTTGCGCAGGTATCACTTCTGTAGCCGTAAACTGCACCTGCCCCAAACTCGGTAATAAGGAAAGGCTTGCCACAGCCTGCCATTTTCTCCATCCACGCCTTTTCCTCATTAAGTTGCTGTGTCGGCTTGGAATCATCATACCACAGCGGATACAGATTTACAGAAAGAATGTCCGGTAAATCCAGACAAATGTCTGTAAAATGACGACACGTAGCAAATGATTTTGGACGACTCGCATCTAATCTTCCAAGCTGCTTAAGCTGCTTCTCATACTTTTCTCTGCCTTTTGGTTCATCACTTGCACATTCGTTCAGAATTCCCCAAATCACTATTGACGGATGGTTATAATGATACAGCACCATTTCGTCAATACAATCCTCGCACTGTTTGTCGAAATTAACGTTTTGCATTTGCTGCAAATTCAATCCACGCGCGTGATTTTCCTCCCAAACCAAAACACCGCGTTCATCACACATATCTAAAAATCGTTCGTCATTAGGATAATGGCTAGTCCTTACCGCATTAGCACCTGTGTCCAGCATCAACTCCATATCATATGACATAGCCTGCAGTGGAAGCGCACATCCAAACATAGGATGATCCTCGTGACGGTTAAAGCCTTTAAAATAGATTTCCTTGTTATTCAGGTAAATCTTTTTACCCTCAACCTTTACCGTTCTGAAGCCTACCCTTTCAATTAAATCATCTATTGCACAGTCATTTTCGTACAAAACCGTATCTAACAAATACAGATTAGGTTCTTTTTCACTCCACACAAAAACATTCTTAAATTCAGTTTCTGCCGATACTATTTTTTTACTGTTTGCCAAAACATTGACATTCATTATAACTTCATTTTCACCTAATGTTGAAACTATATTTCCGCTAAAGTCATCATCGGAAATATTTGATACACAAGCCTCAATTTGGGCATACCATTTATCATCTGCAAGTTTAGGTGTAAAATGTACATATTCAATAAAACAATCAGGAATATATTCTAAAGTAACGGGACGTGTGATACCGCCGTATGTGTAATAGTCATTTGGAACGTGCAAAGCCGAATGCTCGCCAAAGGTATTGTCAACTTCTACCTTTAATTCGTGCTCTCCTGCATCTGCATTTTTTACTATAGCACTAAAGGGCGTATATGCATTATAGTGATGAGCAATTTTTTCGCCGTCAAAATAAACATCCGCCGTGTGGCTCACACCTTTGAATGTAAGCCTTAAATTACTGCTTTTTGATATTTTCACTTTTCGTTTGTACGTACCGTTACCTTTAAAGCTCGCAAGTGATGGAATTTGCTCCCAGCAACCCGGAACCGCCATAGAAAAACTACCTTTTTGTTCTATAAATAAATCCCACATTCCATCCAGCGAAGATTTTTTCCTTATAATATTTGTATTAAATAATCTGTCCATTATAGCCTCCATAGTATTAATGTTGTTCTATCTTTTCTAGTTAATCTCTTTCGTACATAGTGTTTTTCTGCTACTTTCATGTTTTTCTGTCCTTCCTCTTTTTATACGAAATGTCGAATTTGGAATTTTTCTCCACACACAGCCGGAAATTCCTGCTCCCCCCAGGGTTTGTGCCATGTGAGTGAACCGTGCAGGCGGTTTTCTCTGTCGTAAACACCATACTTAAGCGCCGAAACCTCAGGTTTCAGTCCTGTACCGCATTCAAAATTTACTGTTTCCACCAAAACATTACAAGGTCCTTTGCGCATCCCAAAAAGTTCTGTTGTGGTTGTAGAAAGAATAACAGTGTTGTGCTGTGCTACAATGTGTTGTATCACAGAAAGGTGCGAACAATCGTGGAATGTAATACCCTCCTCACAATTGTGAACATAAAGATAATCTGCAACTACATGCTCACCTAAGACAAAGCCGTACCGAAATCCCTGTACCGCAACATTGCGAAGAACATTATCATCATTTTGGTCACCTGATGCAATAAGACCTGCTGTATGACAGGGATTTGGCTGAAGTTCCTTTTTAAGCAAAGTATCTCCCACCTGCTCGTCAAGGCAAAACTGGCAGTCGGAAATATTGATGCGTGCCACATTCTGAAGATTTACCGCAGACTGCGTTGGATACATTTTATCATGATTCATCGGAACTCTGAACTCAAGGTTAGAAATTGAAAACTGCGAAACGCTGAAATTACCGGCAAAGGTCTTACCTTCCGCCGCTGCTATTATTGACCAGGGACGCGCAGTAGGATCCTGTTCCTCCGGAGCTTCCCAGTCAGAAAAAATTCTTGTATTGTCATTTCTGAGATTTCCAAAAGCAGTTGGTGCACGATTCATATCAGGAGTAATAACAATATATGCATTCAACATACGGCAGGGCATCTCACCTTCCAATTGAATGTTTGCACTGCCTGCCGGAATAATAAGCTGTGCACGGACAGGCTTTCCGTCTATTTCTTCAATACCGGGTGATGCTATGCGATATCCACCTTTTGTGTAAGGAAACAGAATTTTTCCGCCGCCACGCTCTGCGGCATAATTAATTGCATTTTGAATAGCGGCAGTATCATCGGCAATACCGTCGCCCTTTGCTCCAAAATCAAAAACATTAATACCAAAACTTGACATGATTCATAACTATCCTTTCCTGTGCTTATCTTTACACTTCTTTAATCAACATAAACGAGTGTTTTTTGATGGTAAATTCCAGTCTTTCAGTTACACAAACAAGCTCACCATCTTTTTCGTCGTCAACTATATATATTTCATACTTTCCTTCTTTGCCAAAGTCAATCTTTATATCCTTTGCAGGTGAGTTATCATCCTCTGAATAGTTAGTAACAACGCACAATACTTTTCCGTTTTCATCGATTCCGCAAAGAGTATATATATTTTCCGGTTCTTTTTCGCATCTTACTTCTGATTCCATATCGTAAAATTTACCATACCACATAAGTGGATAATAACCTTTCAGCGGTTCATATGAATAAAAGTCAAACGCTCCGCAAAATGCACTTGGTCGTGTGTCATAGTACATAAGCATATCAAGAGCATCACATTTTTGTACCACAGATATACTTGCCATTACAAAAGCTGCACCCTTAATTGTGTGAATAGTCATTACACTATATTTAAAATCTTCTCTCCATCCTCTTACATAGTTCCACTCGTTAAGTATTGTTTCGGCATCTCCATATCCGTTTTCAATAAGCATATTTTTAATGCGAACGGCTTTATCAGTGATTTTCTGTGTGGTTGTTCCGTATACATGCCACGAAAAGAAATCCATCGGCACATTTCTTTTTTTCATTTCAGCAAGAAAGTCTGCAGCCCACTCTTCATTACCAGCAAGTGCAGGCCCGCCTATTTTAAGTTCAGGAAAACAGCCTTTAAGGTGTTTTGCTGCTATTTCATACAAATCAAAGAACTGCGCTTTTGTACCGCCCCAAGTACGCTTATCTGCTCTGTCATCAGGGTCCAGGTCGGGTTCGTTCCATATTTCCCAATACTTTATATTAAGTTTAAAGCCATCTGCCCAACCATAATTATAGTGGCGTATAATATGTTCGCAAATCTGTGCCCACTTGTTAAAATCAGGCGGTGGAAGTGTTCCATGCTTTTTTATCTGATGCTCAATAGTCTGTCCAAGTCTGAAAAATGTTTCTGTTCCCGCTTCAAGTGTTGTCAAAATTGATTCATCGGTACAAGCAAAATCATAAGATTTAGGGTCATTTACATTAGCATCAAAATTTGGAAAGATACAAGTTATATCATGGCTGAAGGGGCCGCCGTAAATGCCAATAACTCCCGAATCATGATTCCTTGAATACGGAATTCTTGCCGCCTTATATTCCTCAAAATTACTTCTGAATTGACTGTTTGCATGTCTTTTATGCCAAGGACCGCCATTGGTTGCGTTTAGAATTTTAAATTCTCCTGCTTTTTTTGTCAAATCAAACTTTAAGATTTCCATGACAAATCACTCCTTTCTTAATATAAAAATCATTTGTTCATCTTGGTACTTATAATAAGCTTATTTCATTCAAGCCTCTTCATTCTTTATCTTCATATTAAGATTGAATTAAAATTATATTATTTTTTCCAATATTTCAGAAATAGCCTTTGCCATAGAAAAGAACCCAAGGTCATTGGGATGTATATTTTCTACCATACCATCATTTTCCGTCATTTCCATAAGCTGTGCGCCTGAAAGGAAGTACACGTTGTTATCGCCCCGTTCTTTCGCATTCAGATAGGTTTGTCTGATAACTTCCATATACTCTGCCTCTATCGGAAGCAAATATATATTAGGTCTGGACAAGATAATAATCGGTATATCAGGATGCGCACTTCGTATTATATTAAACATTCTTTCGTGCGTTTCTTTCAAAAACTGCGTACTGAACGCATTATGGTCATAGTCATATACGAAAACACTCATATCGAGGCTTTTGATATATTCTGCAATTTCAATTTGGGCAATCGCACTGCCGGCAAATCCGAGATTTATGTAATCGCAATCAAATTTTCGTGAGATAATGCTTTCATATGTATTTCCCGGCCTCGTTGCACAAGCCCCCTGCGTTATGGAGGAGCCGTAATAGACTATCTTATTCTTATTCTTATATGGGGCGGGCGCATCAATGCTTGCATCCTTTGCAAGACCGATATGAAGTGCGCATACATCGCAGTATAACGGAAAATTTATTGTTATTTCACGAACTGCTTCTGTATCAAATTCAATAAGACTTTCATAGCCGTCATCAATTTCTACAGGCGGTTTAAAGGAACGATAATATACATCCTTTCCGTCTTTCTTGACATACATATCAAATCCCGCCTTTCCCGCTTGTGAAAAAAACGGATATGTACTCGTAAGTCCGTCTATCTTTACATTTATTGCGACATAGGAACTATCTGTTTTAAAGCGTAATCTTCCGCCCGCTGTATTTGTATGCAGGATATAAACACTCTCACTGACGGTTTTTGCCACTTCCTCGGGCATTCTGCGGAATTTATCGTTTTTAAAGAATACACCATTGATTTCAAAAGGTTTTTCCAGAGAATTATAAAATATTATATCCTCTTTTTCAATTTTAGTTTCGATTTTAAAATTTTTATCTATGGCTGAAATGTCCTTCATCATAAATTTCCTCCGTTTTTTTATACGCATAGGTGTAAAATATCTCTTTATATTATTTTTTTCAATATTTCAGAAACAGCCTTTGCCATTGAGAAGAAGCCCATGTCATTTGGATGTGTATGTTCAACAGTGCCGTCATTACCCGCCATTTCCATAAGCTGTGCTCCCGAAAGAAAGTATACGTTATTATCGCCCTTCTCTTTCGCATTAAGGTACGTTTGTCTGATAACTTCCATACGCTCAATATCTGTTGAAACCAACTTGATTTTAGGTCTGCTTAGCATAATTATTGGTATATCAGGACGTGCATTTCGTATTATATTAAACATTCTCTCGTGTGTTTCTTTTAAAAACTGTGGCGTGGGTGCGTTATGATCATAATCATACACAAAAACGCTCATATCAAGACTCTTGATATATTCTGCCATATCTTTTTCTCCTCTGGCACTTCCGCCAAACCCCAGATTGATGTAATCACAGTCAAATTCCCTGGAAATAATGCTTTCGTATGTGTTTCCGGGTCTTGATGCGCAGGCGCCCTGCGTTATGGAGGAGCCATAATAGACTATCTTATTTTTATTCTTATACGGGGCAGGTGCATCAATGCTTGCACCCTTTGCAAGACCGATATAAAGCTCGCACACATCACTGTAGAGTGGGAAATTTATTGTTATTTCACGAGTTTCCTCCGTATTAAAATCAAGGATACTTTCATAACCGCCATCAATTTGGGCAGGCAACATAAAGGAACGATAATATACATCTGCACCATTTTCCTTTATATACATATCAAATCCGGCTTTGCCTGCTTGTGAAAAAAACGGATACGTATTTGTAAGTCCATCTATCTTTACATTTATTGCAACGTAAGGACTGTTTGTTTTAAAACGCACCCTTCCCCCGGCAGTGTTTGTGTGGAGGGTGTATACACCCTCGCTGACAGTTTTTGCCGCTTCCTGGGGCATTCTGCGGAACTTCCCGTTTTCAAAGAACACACCATTGATTTCAAAAGGTTTTTCCAGAGAATTATAAAATATTATATCATCTTTTTCAATTTTAGTTTCGATTTTAAAATTTTTATCTATGGCTGAAATGTCCTTCATCATAATTTCCTCCGTTTTTTATACGCATAGGTGTAAAATATCTCTTTATATTATTTTTTCCAGTACTTCACAAATAGCCTCTGCCATAGAGTGAAAACCCAAGTCATTAGGGTGAAGATTCTCAACAGTTCCATCGTTACCGGTTCTTTCCATAAGCTTTTGACCGGGAATAAAATATACGTTGTTATCCCCCTTGTTTTTAGCGTTAAGATAGGTTGTTTTAATAACCTCCAGCCTTTCTTCATCCGTTGAAGTTAAATATATTTTAGGTCTTGACAAAATAATAATCGGAATATCCGGCTGCGCACTCCTGATGATGTTAAACATATTTTCGTGCGTATCTTTTAAAAATTCCGGACTTGGTGCGTTATGGTCATAGTCATACACAAAAACAGACATCTTCAAGCTTTTTATATATTCTGCAATCTCATTTTCTGCTATCGCACTGCCGCTAAACCCTAAGTTTATATAATCACAATCAAATTTTCTTGAAATAATACTTTCATAAGAGTTACCCGGTCTTGATGCACATGACCCCTGTGTTATGGAGGAGCCATAATATACGATTAAATTTTTATTTCTATATGGTTCAGGCGGCTCTATAACAGCATCTTTTGAAACACCTATATAAAGCTCGCACACATCTCTGTACAATGGGAAATTTATTGTTACTTCACGATTTTCTGCCGTCTCAAAATCAAGAACGCTTTCATAGCCGTCTTCTACATTGGCAGGCAAGGAAAAGGAACGGTAATATATATTTTTCCCGTTATTTTTTACATACATATCAAAAGCTTGTTTACCTGCTGTCGAAAAGAAAGGATAACTGCTGGTGATACCCTCCATTTTTACATTTATTGCAACATAGGGGCTATTTGTTTTAAAACGTATTCTTCCACCTGCCGTATTCGTATGGAGCCTATATACCCCTTCGTTGACAGTTTTTGCTACTTCCTCAGGCATTCTGCGAAACTTACCGTTTTCAAAGAATATACCGTTAATTTCAAACGGTTTATCCAGCGAATTGTAAAAGACAATATCACTTTTATCAATTTTAGTTTCCACTTTGAAATTTTTATCTATAGATGAAATATCGCTCATAATAATTTACTCCTCTCCGTGTTTTTAAGATATACGTTGCCCAGCAATTAAATCCACATTCCGAATACAGGTAAGATTTTCTGTGATGCTGATATATTTGCACAGTTCATAGAATCTTTCTGCATCCCAGTACCATCTGTCATTTCCGTAAGTTTCGTCATCCTTTTTCAATACACTGTGCATAAGAAGAATAACAGATGTATTGTCAGGCATTTTTTTGAAGAGGTACTTTAATTGTTTTACAGTAGTGTTCTTCGTTATAACAACTGAGGAAAATAAAGGATACTCTACTTTCCTGATATAGTTTCTTTTATTTAAAAGATAAAATAATACACTAGAATGAGTTTTTTCCTGAAGGCGGTTTAAAAACGTTTTAAATGGTCCTTCCCTTTCCGGGATGAGGGCACTTCTTATGTAAGAAATGGTTCCATCCTTTAGTAAGCTGTCAAGACTGTGTACATTTTTTGGGGTAACATCGGAGCCTGGACTTGCAAAACCAATATTTTCAACACTGATTCCCATTTTTTGAAAATCTTCTATATTCTCCAGAATATCTTGCACTGTGTTTTTATGACTTCTTCCGTGGCACGCAATTTCAATACCACTTTCTTCTATTTCCCGTAATTCTTCCACCTTCATAAAATCATATGATGTAGTATTTGGATAGAAATACTTTTTCGGATTTTCAATAGATTCTGTGACCACATTTATTGTTCCCGTAAGGTTAAACTTTTTCATTATAGGGAAAGCCACCCTGTAAAAATCCTCACGTCCATCGTCAAGCGACAATATAATATTTTTCATTGCCCATTCCTCCTATAATTATGCAATAAACGCTTGTCCGGTTTTGCAAAGCATTTTTATATAATTCAAAATTTTATCGTCGTTCAGCCTGCTTTCGTGCGTGAAAAACGGATGAATACCGACAGTATCAATACTATTAACTGTTTCCGGGAAATCGGTACTGCATTCCAACCTTTTTTCGCAGTGCTTTATAGTTATTCCTATGCTTTCATCGTAAAACATACCTTTTTGAAGAAATGACGAATTTTCGTCCTCATTAAGGTAATATACTATTCTTTCATCATCAACACCATAAAGAACATCAAAAGCATCAAAACATTCTTTCATCACCCTTATGCAGTTTTTATTTCCCTGTCCGAAGCCTAACCTTACATCGTAGGTCATTGCAGACTCAGATACTATATTTCTTAATGTGTCCACTGTTTTAATGAGTTCTTTTCTGAAAATTTGTGCGTCTGTGTCTTTATAATTTGATTTTGTGTTCAAACCGTGAAAACCAAATTTGAGCCAGTGTGCGTTTTCCTCAAATTCTCTTTTATATTTATCGGAAACCATTGAAAGATTAAAATCATCCTTTTCATAAAAGCAGTACATTGATACAGCAAAATTATATTTCTCATTCAGCTTTTTAAAATTTTGGAGTATAGGATTTTCAAAAATTGATTTACAGTTATTTTGTGTTATATAATTAAAAACCGCTATACTGTCATCTACAGAAAAATGAATCATAAAACTTACCTCTTTCTGAATTTATACTATTCTTACTGTTTTTCCTGCACCGGCAATTACCTCTTCCCCGCGGCAATTAAGGTATACATCAATACTGCTGGGATTGCTTACAAGCTCTCCGTCAACACTGAATTTCAACGAATCAAAGGCTTTTACATACCTGTATATTTCCATATTGGTTGCATACCATACATCGTCTCTGTTTCCTACATATTGAGCAAACTCTTCAATGATATGCCAATTATCATCATTGTTAAATTCATGGCTATGCCCCCACAAATAGAAAAGTTTAGGCTGGACATCCCAATATCTCCTCTTATTTATAGGGTGATTTTCTCCGATGAATTTTTTCGCAAGCTCCATTAGCCTTGGATTTTTGTGATGACACGTCGCAGGCATACGCATCCAATCTGTCGGAATATCAAATTTTTCCGTTGAAATTGTTGTCCTTGCATATTCAACACCACAGTTTTTTAATATTTCTACCACGGTGTCATCATAATCACCGAAGGCATATGCCATACCTGAAATAATATCACCGAATAATTCTTCCAAAGCAAGTCTGTCCTGCAAAATTTCATTAACAGCTACAGCACTGTCAGATGCTGTTAAGGGAATATGCTTTTCACCGTGCAGTGCAACCTCGTTTTGAGAACTTGTATAAAGTTCATACGCTTGCCGGCGTGTCAGTTTCACCTCTCCATCATCTGACAACAGTGCTGAATTTATATTAAAAGTTCCCTTTAATCCGTTTTTGGTCATAATTTCGATAAGGCGTTTGTCATAAACAGTAGCATCATCGTAACTTAATGTAAGCGCTTTTTGTCTGAAATTTGGAAATCTCATATATGTATATCTCATAATTATTATCCTTCCCTGTATTCTTTCACATACTCAAAATGGGCTATAGTATTTCTCTATAGCCCATAATAGATTTAGGCAAGTACCCACTTTCCGTTTGTAAAATCGGGGAATTCAACTGCTGCTCCAAGCTTTATTGATTGCTCTGACAGCGGTGTTACAGCCATCCATGTTGCCATATCGTATACATCTATAGGCATAGGCTTGTTTTCCTTAAGTGCATCAAAAAATGCGTTTAATACAAGCCAGTCCATACCGCCGTGACCCTCACGTATTCCGTCACTTTCGTATTTTTGCCATATAGGATGATCATATTCCTTTATATATTCCTCCGCATTATTATGCTGATCATATATAAATGCACCGTGCTTTGCATCCGGGCCATCAATAAATATTGATTTGGTGTCATCATCATAACAAGCCTTGGTTCCAAACACCTTTAAATCTCTCGAATAAAAGCTTGGTGTAGTAGTATTAAGGGTAAGTGTTACTGTTTCCCCGCCGGAACATTTAATCACTGTTGTTACAACATCCCCCTGATTAAACACTGTGTTTACAAGCTCCTTGTTATCAGCGTGATTTTCCTGAATATATTCGTGAAGTCCTGCACTTTTTGAGGAAATCGATACAAGCGAATCAAATCTGTTGCCGCGGTTTATACCAAGCATCTGTGCAATGGGACCAAGCTCGTGTGTTGGATAATTTTCGCAACAACGGTTTTTATAATTACGAAATCTGTAATGACGACCCTTTTCAAGACCACCAATAAGAATTTCGCTCCTGAGGTCATGTTGATACGCACCATTGCAGTGAACAATTGTTCCGAAAAGACCCTTTTCAATCATATTTATGAGCATAAGCTCCGTTCTACCGTAGCAGCAGTTTTCAAGCATCATAATAGGTGTTTTTGTTTCCTCGTAGGCTTTAACAACATCCCAGCATTGCTCTATAGAATATGCACCTGCAACCTCTACGGCAATCGGTTTTCCATTCTTCATTGACTCAATGCATATCGGAATATGGTCTTCCCATGCAGCCAAAACAACAATAACATCTACAATATCAGATGCTATTATATCTTTATAATTATCTGTGCAAAGTGTTGGTACATACCCTACTTTTTCTTTAATAACTTCGCATATTCTTTCAATTCTATCCTGATAAAGGTCGCAAACTGCCGTTACCTTCACGCCTTCAATATCTACAATCTGCTTGGTCATATTAAGACCTCTTTGTCCCAATCCGATTATTCCAACTCTGTACTCTTTCATTGCAAACGCTCCTTTATGTAGTCTTACTTTAATATTATAACACCCCGACACCATATGATAAAGCGACAATTTCTTGGATATAATGCCAGTTTCTCACTTTATGACGATGCTTAACAAAAACTACAACGAAAAAAGACGCAACTTCCCTGTTGCGCTTTTTTCGTTGTAATCAAATATCAATTTTTATACTCTCGCAAATATCATCTAAATTCTCAACAAAAAGGCTTTCAGGTGATATTGTTATACGGTAGCCGCCGACCTTACTGGGTGGACTTGCAATAATAAAATCATTCTCTGCAAAAAAGTGCCATCTTCCAACCTCTTTTTGTGTATCGTAGCAAATGCCGTAGAGCACATTATGCTCCTTTGCAAAAGTATACAGTCCGGAATAATAGGTTAATCCCATACCTGAGTTTTCACAAAATTTGTCAGGGAACATCAGACCTGCCGTTTTTAAAATATCGTTGCCGTCTGCCTGATACAAGAGCCTGAAAAATTTTTCACCATTTACGCCTTGTCTGATCACGAGTTTGTTTTTATCGGCAACATTGCATCTTAAATCCTTTGCGCTCCTTATATGAAATTTTGTTTTTATATTAACAGATATTTGCGATAAAATTTTATCAAATATAAATACAGTGTTACATCCTGCTGTAATTTCAAACCGCTTTGCTTGTATTAAAGAATTGCTTCTTAAAAAGGTTTTTATATTCACCTTAATACTACCGTTCTCCTTGCTCTGTTCTGAAAGCTTTTCAAGTGCCTCAGTCGCAATTTCCCCTTCCGCTTCAGGAATGAAGCTCCATGGAATTTTGTCTGATAAAATCAATTTTGAGCTTTCTTTATTCATCTTACTGCCCGTTCCCTTTCAAAATAGAGCCATTGTGTTTTCTGAGCTTCTGTTATACCGTTTTTGTGTGCCTCAACAAGTGCAAGCATCAGTGCGCCAAAGGAATGCGGTTCATCGCGGTATGGATATACCTCAGTTAAATATGATTTTATCGTGCCTTTTTCATCGCCTTCTCCCGGGCATAAGCAGCCGTAACATCCCATATTTGTAGAAAAATCCTCATTAATAAAATAGTTGATAATTCCGTTAATTGCCCTTTCAAAAGGCTCTTTATACGTTTCTTCATCCAAAAGTCCCGTCCTAAGTCCCACGCCTAAGCCGTATGCTATGATGCCCGTTCCGGAGGATTCCTCCCATGAATAATCCCGCGTGAGTTCCTGTCGCCATAATCCTTTTTCGGTCTGGTATTTTATAAAGGCTTTTGATAAATCCGTATAATACTTTTCCGCCTTTTTTCTGTGCTTTGAATTTTCGGGCAAAGCAACTACCAGCTCAGTAAGGCCAAGATAACCCCAGCCATTTCCCCTGCCCCAGTGGTCGTGCGAAATGAGTTCAGGGTCAGACATAAAGCCCTTTGCCTGATGCAAAAGTCCGCAGGTTCTGTCCAAAAGTATTTCATACATTTTAAAGCACTGCTCTGCCGCAAAATCTATGTACTTATCCTCCTTTAACGTTAAGCCTGCATACAGCATAAACGGTGTTACAGCTGTCACAACATCAATAAATACTTTTTCCCTGTGGGGACCTTTAGGATAACATAAAATACCGTTTGAATCAGCAGGTGCATTCATTGTTTTTTCGGCATATAGACGTATTTTTTCATGTTGTTCGTTAAAATAGCCCTTGTAGGCAAGAAATACCTTTCCGTTTCCGCCTACCTCATACGCATCAAAATTATACTTGGGATGATCAAAATTATCCGGGTATAAGCCAAGCAAATGAATACATTTATCAAGAAGCTCACTCTCCTTTGACTCAATTGCCGTATGCGCCAAACCGTAAAGTGCAAATAACCCGTAATACTTTTGAATTTGATACAGACTTTCATATCTTTCAAACAGTTTTTTTGCTGTTTCAAGTGTTTTCATAGTTAAAATTCCTTTCTTCAGTTAAACTTACGGAAGCTTTCAAAATCAATTGAATGAATTTGTACATTTTCATTCATATTGAGAACAAACCAGATTACCTCTACAACATCCTCTGCAGTCATAAGTTTCGTTCTGTCAACACTGCGTGTTCCCCAGAATGGCGTATCTGCACCACCGGGGTTTACTGTTGTCACACGAATGTTCTTTTTTGCATATTGCAAAAGAAGACCTTCGGAAAGCTTATTTACAGCCGCTTTAGCCATACAGTAAATCGGTGCATTGGCATTTGTATTGCGTGCAGCCATACTGCCGATGTTAATAATAAGCGCACTGTCTGCCGCATTCGGCATAAAATGCTTACTTGTAAGGAATGAACCCTTTATATTAACATCCATAACCGTTTCAAAAACACTTAAATCAGTTTCTGCATAGTTATTGGGAATTGAAAGACCTGCAAGGTTTATAAGGTTTGAAAACTTACCGAGCTTTTGAGCAGCATCATTTATGAATGATTCAACCTCTGCCTCGTTTGTAATGTCAAGAGTTTTACTTACAATTTTTACACTATACTTTGAAGAGAGCTCGTCTGTGAGCGCATCAAGCCTTTCTTTGTCGTTTGAGCATAAAGCAAGGTTTGCACCGCTCTGTGCAAGTTTCTCACACAAAAGCACACCCATACCGCCGCTTGCACCTGTTATTACTACATTTTTACCTGAAAAATTCATTTTAATATCCTCCTTTTATTATTAAAAATATCCGCCGTTTTTAACTACCTCAGTAGGAGTTACGCCGCTACTTACCATATTTTTGATTTCCACTTCGTTATCGCGTATCTGTTCTGCACGCACCAAAACATCATAGGCGATATCGCGCGGAACTATTATACATCCATCTATATCTCCATAGGCGATATCACCCGGATATATATGTACATCACCAATCATAACAGGAAGCTGATAACCAATCATTCTGAAACGGCCAAGCATTCCGTTTGATGTTCTGAACTTACAAAAAACGGGGAAATCCTGTTCCAAAACCTTATTGGTATCTCTTACACCGCCATCAACAATCGCACCTCGGCAACCGCGTTTTTTGGATGCCATTGTCATAATCTCTCCCCACTGTGCAGATTCATCGTCACCGCTTGTATCCCAAATACAAATGCTGTCAGCAGGAATGCTTTCAAGCATCTGTGCACGTTGCTCCATTTCGTCTGTTAAATCAAGGTTTTTTGAGCCTTTTACAGTAAACGCTATACCTGCAACCTTCATCTCATCCTTCAGTGGAAGAATGTTATTGGGTAAGGTCTGGTACAAATATCCCATCTCACGCAGTACGTCATTAACCATTGCAGTAGATACATTTTCGTATCTGTCGCAAATTTCTCTGTCTGAAACCGGAAGAGCTACAGTTTTGTGATTCGTTCTGTTTTCAATAAGCTCTTGTAAATTCATTGAGTTTTTACTATCCATTTTTATGCTCCTTTATATGTTATATTTCATAACTTCATCAAACGCCCAGTCTGCATAATCATCAAGCATATTGTTATCATACAGATACTGAAGAAGTGTATATCTCACCCTGAATGTTCTTCCGCGGTGAATTCCCTCTGTAAAAGTTTCCTTATCCGTTACAGTGAATGGAATCTGAATTTTCTTTTGCAGCTCAAATATTGCATCAAAAGCAGGGATGTACTTTTCGATAAGTTCTTTTAACCACTGCTCTTTCGTTTCGTTGTAAAGCCTCTTATACATCGCCATTGCAACAAAGGTTGCCTCACCCACTTCAATACCGTGAAGATTAGGAAGTTCACCCTTTTCAAGGTCCATAATTTCCCAAGTCTGACCAACCATATGCTCTGTTCCCGATGCTGGTCTTGAAGAGCCTGTATACGCCATACCAAGTCCGGAGAGAATGAGTCCGTCAACAGTATTTTTGATAGTATCTATCTTACGTTCTTTCAGAACAGTTGCCGTATCAACACACTTTTTCGTAGCATCAAGTACCATATTGGCAACTTTTTCGCAATAATATTCGCCCGTAAGCTTGTGTGAAAGCTCCCAGTCCAAAATGGCTACATATTTACCAATCATATCACCTACACCTGCAAGGAGCAGTTCGTAGGGCGCATTTGCACAAATATTAAGGTCGATAATAATATGACGTGCAATAGAACAAGTGTAAACAATCTTACTACTACCCATAAGAAGCGGTGCAACAACAGATGCATAGCCGTCCATTGAAGGAGCAGTTCCCACAACACCATAATCAATACCAAGACGATAGCTTACCATTCTGCAGGTGTCATTGATTGATCCTGAACCCACTGCAAGAATATAGTCAGGGTTATATGAGTATGCGTTTATATCATAAACATCTCTGTCACGACCTGCTTCGATTAAAACTGTACCAATATTTTTATCTGTAGGAAGAGCAGGGTCTTTTAACACACACACATGCGAAAGCATTCCTGCATTTTTCAAAATCTCCTCTACTCTTCTGCCTGCAACCTCATATGTATTTTCATCGGCAACCATAAAAATTCTTTTATAGCCTTTTAATAAATCTGCAACCTTTTCCACCGCATTTTCAGATACCTCTATACATTTTACGGGAACTGTATGCTTTTTCTGCTGACAAGTACATTCCATATCAAACATATTTCATTCACCTTATCTTTCTTTAATTATTTTAGCAGGAACACCGCCTACCACACTGTATGGCGGAACATCCTTTGTAACAACGGCGCCTGCAGCAACGACAGAGCCCTTGCCAATAGTAACGCCGCACATGATATTAACTCTGCCTGCAATCCATACGTCATCTTCTATTACAATGCTTTTTCGCTCCAGCCCCTGATTGCAAATCGGTTTATCTCTGTCTGCAAATATGTGGTTTGCGCCAACGAGCATTACGTGTGCTGCAATCCTGACGTTATTTCCCATACGAATTTCACCGAGCCTTTCCGTGGGTGAGCCGTAGCCTACTATAACGCTGTATGGCTGCACGCTGCAGTTTTCACCCATAGTAACATTTCCCTGGACAATAGCTCCGTGGCAAATTGCGCATTTTTTACCGATTTTGATTTCTCCTCCGCGTGGGTTTATCAGCGCTTTTGGACTGATAAGTGCTGACTTATCAATAAAGGTATTTTTGTTACGCAAGGCTAAGCGCCTTCCTATAAAGCAGGAAAGTCTGCCGGAAAAGCTTTTTCTCGTTGGCATATTTAAACCCTTGTTGAGAAAAATACTCATATTACGCCTCCTCTTTCTCTGCCTTAAAGATAGTGTCAAGCTCGCACAAAAGTGCATTTTCACCCGGTAAGGTATTTACTATAACTTTTTTGCCGTCGCTTGAAAAAATAGGGTGATGACATACTCTTAACGGATTTCTCCCCGGTGTTTCCTTTTCTCCGTTCACTCTCGGAAGGGAATAACTTCCCACTTCCGTATCGGTCGGAATATCGATAAACACCACTCTGCCGGGGTTAGTCGATTCATCGGTTAGCATAAGGTTGTAATCGGTCGGGCAAACGCTGACGTGACCGCCGCTTGAATGATTACTGATTTTTTTAAACTCTGTGCCGTCATAATTAACGGTGCATACCGAAAACTTATTTGTGTTATCCTCTGTTGTGGCATAACCTATAAGCTGCTTTCCGTCAGGGTGCCAGCTCCAGTGGCCGCCCCTCGGGCCGTCAAAGCTTAAATCAAGAGCAAGGTGAATATCCTTTAACTCCTTATCTGCGGTAAATATATAACATAACCTCGGTTCATTATGCGTTGTAGGGGCAGCGTGATTTCCAAAATAGAATAAGCATCTGTCTCCCTGTCTGTTCCACCTTACGCAATATGTCATAAGGGTAAATCCTTCTTTATTTCCCGTTCTTTCTATATATTCTTTTTCAGCCGCTATAATTTCCTGCTTTTTGGGATGAAGGTCAAGAACTTGGTTTATACTCAGGGCAAGCTCCGCTTTCTTTTCCGCAACATTAAATTTAAACAAGCCGTGCTCGTCACGGTTTTCAAACGGAATCGGCGCATCCTGCGGAGCGTAAATTCTGCTGCCGTAGCCTGCTGCATAAAGCATACCTAAATACCCTGAAATTATCGGTTCATCAAATGGCGGTGCTCCCTCCATATCCCCGTTCATTCTGATTTCCGTTTTTGTAACGGTGTCGTATCTGCATATTACAGGATTTGACATTTCGCCGCTTTGATAATATACGTATCTTGCATCGGCTGACCACGTTTGCCATGCGCCTGTATGATAAAAGCTTGTCTGAATTGTTCCTTCACCAAACTCGTCTAAAACCTCTCCGTCCTTAGACGCAATATATATACGTATCTCGTTTGTTTTAAGATCCGCTCCCGAGTAAAGAATTCTGCCTGAGCCGTCAGGGGCATACGGGTTTAAAGAATAATAGGCGTGCACACACCACTTATCCTTCACTGAAATAGGCTTTACACCTTCTTGTTTTATTAAATCAAACATTTTTTACACCTCGCATTAATTATATAGTATCTTGCATTATGAATAATTACAATATCTATATCGATTATTTTTTGCACAAAATGACTTTCTTTACTTGACATTTTCCAGGGGATGCTTTATCATTAAAGGGGTGATTTTATGGCTATGGAAACTTACAATTTTTCTGTGAAAAGCATAGAGTTTGCAGTAATGCGCAGGGCGCAGAGCGGATGGAAATTTGAAACCAATTTCAATAGAGATAACTACATTTTAGCATTTGCAGAAAATGGCTTTGCAAATTATGTAATTGACGGTAAAGATTATCTGATTGAAAAAGGTGCAATGATGTTTTTTAAAAAGGGGCTGATGCATAGTGCCGTCTCGGACACAAATAATCCATGGTCTTTTTTTTCGATTGCGTTTGATTTAACGTGCTTTTCCCCCGATACACAAAAAGCGCTTGAAAAGCTTAATCCCGTTATTTATGTTGAACACTATGAAAAATGCAGAGAACTGTTTTTTGAGCTTTATAATCTATGGTCTAAAAAATCCGATGCATATATGTTAAAATGCAGAAGTATACTTGAGGATTTGTTGTATTACTACATAACAACGCAAATAAATGAAAACAACTTCATTTTGCACAAGGACGCGCTTGAAATGGTAAAGGAATATATCCTGATAAATTATAAAGAGCATTATAGTGTGGAGTTTTTAGCCAATATGGTGAATTTAAGCCCATCATACTTCAGAACGCTTTTTAAACGCTACACAGGGCAAACTATTATACAGTATCAAAACTCTGTCAAGATAGAAAAGGCGTGCGCTCTGCTCCGAAGCGGCTTGTGCAACGTAACGGAGGCGGCAGAGGCAACGGGATTTTCCGATATATATTATTTCAGCCGTTTATTTAAGAAAATCAAGGGCAAAACGCCAATTAAATACATTCATTGACGACAAAAAAGAAGAGGTTAGTACCTCTTCTTTTTTGTCGTATCTCTTATTAAAATCGCCACAATCGTTGCACTAAACAGCGCAATATGCATAAAAAGATTTCCGTACGCCTTTGCAAAAAGGTCATAAAAAACTAACGTTGCACAATTTGTAAAGAAGATAATTCTGTAATATTTTGAATCAGTTTGCGCAACACTTACCACAAAAAGCAATGATGCAATAAGCATCAGAATATCATACCACGCAGAAAAAGTGCACAGACTTATTACTATAAAAGCAACCATATGCAAAAAAACTACAGCAGCAGGAATTTTGCCCTTTTTCTCATTAAAAATATAGTTTATGAAAAGCTGGGCCCCGCCGAGAAATGCTACGCCACCTCCGCTATATCCGCCTATCAGAATATAGCTTATACCCGTCATCACATTTGTCATAAAGTTAAAGCATAGTACGGTCCTCATCTTTTTCCCAAATGGTGCACATATTCCAAACACCGTTGCAAAAAGCGATGCAATATAAGACATAATTTCCATTTTAAATCGCCTCTTCAAAAAATTAAATTTTATAACTCAACCACATAAAATACACTATCTTTTTCACACATCTCCGCAAATGTTACATAAAAAACAAATCTCAAACAAATATTCTTACAGGACCGATAAGACCGCCCTCTGCCGTTTCCTTTTCAAATTCCAGTGCAACATTATGATATGGGCCGACATCTCTTTCACTCCAACTGTCAAAGACATTGGTATGTGCATACTGATTTGCCTCTGTATTTGCAACAATTATCTCAAGCACATTTTCCTTTTTTAAATATTTTTCGTCTATCCATAGAGCAAAGGGATTTGCAATGCATATTCCGAGGCTTTCCCCATTGACAATAACCTCACAGGAATATTTTACTGTGCCAAGGTCAAGCTTAATTGCAGAAATTTCATCAAGGGTAAAGCGTGTGCGATAGCTTACAACGCCTGAAAAATCAGCGCCGTATATTTTCTGCCAGTCGCCGAGCTGTATCTTTTTATAATCTTCATTATACTGTGTCTTTATAAGGCCGTTTTCACCGATAACAAAATCGGAAATACGCTTTGCCTCAAATACTGTAAGGCTCAATATTTCTTTATCTGCCTCTCTGTACTCTTGCGCCTCATACATTTTATCTGTAATAAGGAACACTCTTCCCTCTCCTGAGGCAAATGTCATATTGACACTATCTATCTTGTAGATACCGCCTTTTTCTGCATCGAGGAAATAGATGTTACCATTTTCCGGGAATTCCGCTGATATGGTGTCAGTCTGTGCATCCTCGTTAACAATTAAATAGAGCTTTCCGTCATCGAGGGTCTTTTTCAGTACGGCTGCTTTTTTGCCGTTAATCTTTGCAGTTGGCTTTATATCTTCGGGGGCATTACTGTAGATAACCTCTCCACCGCACTTTTCAAAATCAGAAAGAATATTTTTTGAATTTTCGGGGATACGGTTACAATCAGGTATAATAATTGTTTTATATGATGCATCACCCGTAGAAAGTGTGCCGTTTTTCATTACGGCAGTTTCCAAAAAGTCATCATCTATAATATCAAACTGTGCGTGTTTTCCCTCCATATGATATGCAAGAGAGTCGAAGTTATCTGCCGCTTTTTCTGCCTCCTCCCCGTGCGCCCACATATCGCGCATAGGCATATAGATGGCGTAATCCGTCTCACTCTTACCTAAGTTCATCAGATAGCTTATTCTTGCCACATACTTATTGTATTCACGAAGATGCTCCCAGTTAGGCATAATAGAATTGTAGTAGGGTCTTTCCCCAGTCATAAAGTGTCCATCAAGGTTATAAGCTATATTAAGGGGATTCATAATATTTATACCGCGCACCATCTGATACATTGTAACATAACGCATCTGGTCAAAGGTAATTCCTGCGCCATACACGCCAAAGCTCTCCGTTATTGACATTGAGGAACCTATCTGGCTTGCGGCAGAGGATGCAAGGCGTGGGAAAAAGTGATTTTTCTGTCCCGGGAAAATCTGTCTCCAGATTGCATCTACACCCGGCACGTCAAAGCATCTTAATTGCCTGAGTGCGTGTACAAAGTTTGTTTTTATACAGTTTATTGTTACATCCTCGCCGTTAAGATGGCCTGTGGAATAAACATTATTATCTCTGCACCACTTTCTTAATTTAAGGAAATAATTCCTTGCAAATCTTTCTGCAAGAAGGTCGTAATAATCGCAGGCAACCTTTTTCTCTTCCTCTGTATTATATTCCTTCTGGGCAATTTGCGGCAGATAATCGAGCATATCGTAACCATAGCGCTGTTTAAATTCTCTGTCAAAATTTTCTGACCACGGAACTGCCCCAACACCCGGCTCGTCTGTAAAGATCATTGTAATATGCGTTCCCAAAACATCTTTTCCCAGATGCTTTTTATACGCCTCGTGGGTAAGCTCTATAAAACATTCGGTAGTTTCCTCCTCCGTCAAGTTTGCTGAGGGGGGCGACATCTTGCTGACACTTGGCACTCTTACATACTCTGTAATTACTTCTTCTGTTTCTTCTCCCGGCATAATTCTTCTGCCCCCGGAGAACGCCGCAAGTGCATTTTCAGAAGGAATATATGGCGAAGTTTTTTCCACCTTCTCCACCACTTGTCTTCTTAAATGCGGATTTAGCTCTGCAACCTTTCCGCAGGCACTGCCGCTGGGCCAACCGCCCTCGTCATAAATATAAAGCTGCATGCCTAAGCCTGCCGCACATTCCACCGCATATGCAAAAAGTTCAAAATACTCCTGCGATAGATAGTCAGGCTCAAGCTCTGTCGGCATTACAGAGGGTCTGAAGTTTTTGGGCAAAGGAAGAACATAGATAATTTTTATATCATTATCATAAAACACTTTAATTTGTCTGGCAATCTCCTCTTTTGAAATGGGGGTTCCCCATACCCAGGAATAAACGGGCCAGTACCTTGTGGGAACATCGTTCCACTTTTCCACTGAAAAACTATTGTCTCGTGAAACCTTGACGTCGTATGAATATTTCATAAAAGCACCTTCTAATCTCAAACAAATATTTTTACAGGACCGAAAAGTCCGCTTTCTAAAGATTCTTTTTCAAACTCTGTAGCTATTTTGTGGTAAGGTCCGATTGCCTTATCCTCCCACGAGTCAAATACTTTTGTATTTACATACTGATTTGCAGATGTATTTGCAACAATTATCTCTATCTCATTTTCCTTTTTGAGATATTTTTTATCTATCCAGAGCGCAAAAGGATTTGCAATGCATATACCGATGCTTTCACCGTTCACAATTACTTCGCAGGAGTACTTAACATCACCAAGATCAAGCATTATGTCGGTGATGTTATCAAGCATAAAGCTTGTGCGATAGCTTACCTTACCTGAGAAATCATTACCGTAAATTCTGCACCAGTCACCAAGTGCAACAGGAGAATAATCCTCACTGAATTCTTCTTTGCCAAAGCCCTTTTCACCTATTACAAACTTTGATAGTCTCTTGGCTTCAAAATTTGTAAGCGACATAATTTCTCTTGTCGCTTCTCTGTAAGGCTGAGCGTCATAGGTTTTATCAGTTACGAGGAACGCTCTGCCCTCGCCCGATGCAAAAGGCATATCTTTTATACTGTCAAGCTCATATATACCGCCTGTTTCGGCATCAAGGAAATAGATGTTTCCCTTTTCGGAGAATTCTATAGTCATTAAATCTTTTTCCGTATCTTCGTTGACTACGAGATAGATTTTTCCGTCGTCAAACGTCTTTTTTAGAATTGCCGCCTTTTTACCTTTGATTTTTGCAACGGGTCTGATATTTTCAGGAGCATTACCGAAAATCACCTCTCCGCCACATTTTTCAAACTCGGAAAGTACTTTCTTTGAATTTTCGGGAATACGACTGCACTCGGGAATGATGATGCTTTTATACGCCGCATCCCCCGTAGAAAGAGTACCGTTTTTCAAAATTGCAGTTTCGAGAAAGTCGTCATCTATAATATCAAACTGACAATGCTTTTCCTCAAGATAGAATGCCAGAGAGTCAAATGCCCCGGCGGCTTTTTCTGCACCTTCTCCCCTCGGCCACATATCACGCATAGGCATATAAATTGCGTAATCAGTTTCTGCCTTACCGATATTCATAAGATAGCTCATTTTTGAAACATACTTGTTGTACTGATAAAGATGCTCCCAAGTAGGCATATCGGTTGAGTAATACGGTCTTATTCCCGTCATGAAAACGCCTTCAAGCTTATATGTAAGACCTGCTGAATTTATGAGATTTATACCTCTTACCATTTGATGCATCGTAACATATCTTGTCTGGTCAAGAGTAAGACCTGCACCATAAACTCCGAAGGTCTCGGTTATTGTCATCGGTGAGCCTATCTGATTTGCGGCAGAGGATGCAAGTCTCGGGAAAAAGTGATTCTTCTGACCGGGAAAAATCTGACGCCATATTACATCTATTCCGGGAACATCAAAACACCTGAGCTGTCTTAGTGCATGATTAAAGCCGGTTTTAGTACAGTTAATAGTCTCATCCTCACCGTTAAGATGACCTGTAGAATATATATTATTTTCCCTGCACCATTCTCTCAGCTTAAGATAATAATTCCGTGCAAGTCTTTCGCTTAGAAGGTCATAATAATCGCAAGCAACATCCTTTTCCTCATCTGTTTCAAACTTATCATCAACAAGCTGAGGCAGATAATCACAGATATCGTATCCGTAACGTTGTTTGAATTCTTCTGCCATATTATCTGTCCACGCCTGCAGATAGACACCTACCTCGTCGGTAAATGCCATTGTTATCTCTTTTCCGAAAACTTCTTCTCCAAGATGCTTTTTATATCCTTCGTGAGTGAGCTCCAAAAAACACTCAGTTGCCCCCTCCTGTGACACATTTGGAAACGGTGGTGCATTCGGACTGAGAACAGGCACCAGTACATATTCTGTAATCGGATATTCCGACTCTTCTCCGGCTTTAACTCTTTTTCCGTTTGCATATGCTGCAACTGCATTTTCGGAAGGAGTGTAAGGAGAGGCTTTTTCAACCTTTTCAAACTTCATTCTGAGAAGGTGAGGATTTTTTTCTACTACCTTACCGCAGGCACTGCCGCTCGGCCAACCGCCCTCATCGTAGAGAAATAGCTGCATACCGAGTTCCTTTGCGCACTCTACCACATAGGCGTACATCTCAAAATACTCGTCCGTAAGATAATCGGGTTCCAAAGTAGTGGGCATAACACGAGGTCTGAAATTCTTCGGCATAGGAAGAGGATATACACCTCTTATGCCGATTTTATACATTTCCTCCATCTTACTTTTTATTTCTTCTTTGCTGAGCGGAGCGCCCCACGCCCACGCATAAACAGGCCAGTATTTTGTGGGTACGTCATTCCACTTTTCTGTCGCAAAACAATTATCACGCGCAACCTTAACATCGTATGAATATTTCATAAAACCACTCCTTCATCCGCAATTGTAGCAGTATTTTCAAAAAGATTGAGCAAATAAAGGAGAGTCGGATTTGAATTCGACTTTCCTTTATTTGCTCAATCCTTAAATTTCGTCGTCTGAAAATTCATCTTCGAGGAATTCGTCCTCTTCCTCGAAATACTCATCTTCAAAAAATTCATCCTCGAGAAATTCGTCCTCTAAAAATTCATCTTTAAGGTACTCATCCTCAAGATTTTCAAGAAATTCATCCCCAAGATACTCATACTCAATATACTCATCATATGTGCTGTCTGCTGCACTTTTCTTTGTCACGGTAACAGTATTTACTACTCCGTCCCATTCAACATCAAATTTGAAGCTCTCTGCGATATATCTTATCGGGAGCATTGTACGCTCGTTAATGATTACAGGTGCAACGTCAAGAGTGCTTTCGACACCGTTAAAAGACGCCGTAACTGAGTCAATTGTAAGATTAATTTTGTCTTCTTTAAGTTTTAATATAACCATTGACTGCTTGGCATCCCATTCTACGCTTCCGCCCATAGCCTCGATAATTGAACGGATAGGAACCAGCGTTCTACCATCACGAATAAGTGGTGCAGTGCCTCTGCCGGGGTCAATTTCTGCCGCTTTGCCATTAACTGTCATCTCAGGATTTCCGATTGTTAATTTAATTACAACATCCGATGCATTGCTTGCAAAAGCAATAGAAGAAAAAATCAGAACTACAGCCAACATTGAAGCGAGAAATACTTTTTTGAAATTCATTGGAATTCCTCCTTATAATTATTTTCGGGAAAATACCCATAGTCTACTTATATCATATATAGCGAATTTTGTCAATAAATTCGGCTTAACCCAAGCTTGGGTACTTGATGATTGTCTGGATTGTTGTCTTTCCCTTTGGAAAGACATATTTTACAGCTTTCATATTGGTGCGCGGATTTATCAGATTGGTGTTTGGACTGCATTCAAGGATGATTTGTTCTCCGCTTCCGCTTATGCTTCCTTCATCGCAGGAAGGTGTTGCAAAGCCACAATCATATGCACTGCATTCTTCTTCGCAAAAGACAGTATGTCTTCTGATATGACCTGCCTCTATGGGAATTATTTCAGTTTCAACCTCAATCCCTTTAAACGGTGACCATTTTGAATAAACGGTACCATTTTCTTTAATTTTGTATTCCTCACACTTTCTTCGCACATAAATCATACCATCAATTTCGAAAGCCAGCATACTGTCGGTGCCTGCCTGTTCTATATTGAAATACGACCTTGGAACACTGAATGCAAACTTTGAGCTATATGCAAACTTTGAATATTTACATTCACCATGTACAGGGCCCCAGGTTGCCCACTGTCCTGCAGTAAGTGCAATAACATGTCCACTATAGCGCTGAATTGTCATATATGCTTCGGGAATTACACGCATACTGTCAAGCTTGGGCAGTGGCAGTGCTTCCTCTTTAAAAAACCGATGTTCATCATCAAGTGCAAGTATAAGGAATGTCTTGAGTGCCCAGTAGGGTGAACCGTAGCTGTTGTATTGCTCTGCCATAATGAGATTGGGATACGCATACCCAACTGTTAAAACGTCTGCGTTATCCATAATAGGCTGCGACATCCACCACTCAAGATTTCTTGAAATAATACCTTTCATAACACCTATCGGGAAAGGCTCAATTTCCGCAAACACGCACGCACTCCAGAAGCAGCACTGTGCAAACCGATAAGTAAGTGAGCGCCCAAAAGCAAGCGCACTGCCGTCATCGGCAAACCAGTATATGAAATCCTTTGCAAATATCATTGCACGCTCTTTAAACTTTTTACTGTTTACGGGGTCATCCTTTTCCATAACCTTTGCATAAATCAATCCGTAAAAATAAATTGCAAACGGAACGTAATAATCAGCCTGATCTCTGCAACCGTCATGATACCATCCATTTGACACATAGAAGCCATCAATGCATTCCAGTGCTTTTTCAATCGTTTCCATGCTATACGATGCACCGACGCTTTTAAGTCCTATATTTACAATAACTGCAAAGAATTTCCAGTTATTCTCTTTACATTCTGCCGTATTTATTTGCAGCAGCCATTTATGCAGATTTTCCTTTTGCTTATCTGACAATGGCTCCCATATCTTGGACGGAGCTAAAATAAGGGCTAACCCAATCGCCGCCGTTTCAACCATTTTTTGGCTAAAGCTTTCTATATCTCCCCAATATTCACTGTGGTCAGGGTCAGTACCATTTATAATTCCCTGCAGATAAATTCTTTCAAAGTCTTTATCCTCGCCTCCTCCGCCCCATAGAGGTGCAAGTCCCCACAATACTCTTGAAAACCCCTCTAAAAGAGCACTCGCTTCATCATATTGCGCACCAAAATCTCCGCATTTAATACCTGCGCATCCCGGCGTGTAATGCTCTTTCAAAGGATTAATTATTTTTTTAAGACAGTTAATATAATCTGATTTTGTATGTAACATAATCCAATCCCCCCTATGATTTTACCATATAGAGAAGTCGTTCCCCCTGAGCTTAAGCAATGCCTCTGCAAAGAAGAAGTCACCGTATATTATAGGAATGTGTACACCATCCATAGATTTATGTGGATACTTTGAAGTACCCATCTGCACAACAGAATCCTCATCCTCGCTGTAATTACAGCATTTTTCATCCGTTGCTTTTAAAATTTTAATAGCAGCCTCGGTGTATACCTTTGCCTCTGCTTCTGAAACATATTTTGCTAATTCCAATAATCCGCAGGCGGTACAAAGACCTGCCGTACTGTCATAATACATAGCAGCAGAAGAAGGAATTCTGAAATCCACCGGAGCGATATAGTCATATGCCGCACAGTTTACAATAAAATAATTGGCTGTTTTTATAGCAGCATCTAAATAATCCTTTTTCTTTGTATAGGCATATGAAATAACATAACCGTACACCGCCCACGCAAGTCCGCGCGACCAACAGGAATTTTCGTCATATCCCTGACCGCCGTGAACTCTTATAACCTCACCATTCTCTGGATTATGCTCAACAATATGATTAACACTTCCATCTGCTCTTACGTGGTCGATTAATGCCATATCCGCATGCCGCATCGCTATTTTTTTGAAACGCGTGTCACCGATTTCTTCGGATGCCCAGTACAGAAGTGGCAAATTCATCAGGCAGTCAATGATTGACCATCCTTCATTATTTTCGCCATTCCATGCTCTGATGTACCCTCCGTCTATATTAAACCTTGATGCAAGGGTAGCTGCGCAGTACAAATTTTTGTTGTATGCCTTCTTGTCACCCGTTATCCGATAATTTGCACCTGATGTAAGATGCCACATAAAACCAACATCGTGGTATAAGCCTTCAAAATTCTCGAGCGCCGCATCAAGTAAATTTTCGCAGGCAACCGCCGTAGTTTTATATTCATCACATCCGGTTTCTTTATACATAAGCCACATCAGACCGCCCCAGAAGCCGTTTGTCCACCACTCCGGGTCAATCTCTGCCATATTGTTGTGCGTACCGTCTACTGTTGTGTAGGGTATCTTATTTCTGCTTTTCACAGCAACCCTTCGAAGCTTTTTATCAAGCTTTTCAAAGGTTAAATCCACCCACTCTTTTGTTGAAATATCCATTTTTCAATAGCTCCTTTATCGTATCTTTGCATCAGGTAACAGATTCTCTTTATATGCACCAAGAAGTGTTTCGTACATTTTTGGTACATATACATACGGACTTTCATTTTTTAAATATGTTTCGGTCTCATTCTCGCCAAAAACGTATGTTTCGTCTAAATGCTCCATTACCATTTCAACGGCAAGTGCTTGCGGGAGGGCAGTTTTTAAATTACAGGTAATTAGTTCCTTTTCCCCTGCAGCCGCCATAACGCATTTAAGGAATTTATCCTCGTTAGACTGGCACCACCCGTAGTCCTTTACCTCTCCGTTATTAAATGTACCGATAAGGGTATTTTCATCCTCTGAATATCTTACCGAGCCGTTTTCAAATAAAAGCTCAAGCTCGCGCCCGTGCTTCTTATCGGTAGTATGCGAGGCAAAATACAAAATCGGCGTATCCGCATCCGTTTCCAACCACAATGCTGCCGTATCGAAGGTTTCCAGCTTGTTCGCATTATAAAGCCTTACCTCTGCCGATTTTGGGAATGCCGCACTGTCAATTTTGTCACCAAGAAGAAACAGCAAAGCCTCCAGAGTATGTGCACAGGCGTTATTTACAATACTGTCGTTAATCATACGTCCGTCGGGTGATTTGATTTTGCCTGACCAGCTTCGTGCGTTAAAGTATTTCCTGGCACGAGGATAGAAGGTAACTGTTTTAAAGAGCTTTGGTCTTCCCCATACGCCGTCCATAATATCCTTCTTCAGGCTTAAAATATTATCTGCAAAGCAATGCTGAAATCCCACCGCAACAAATCTGTCACCCTGCGATGCTATCATTTCTTCAACGTCACTGCTGCAGCCTGCCGCAGGTTTTTCACAAAGCACATTGCTTCCGTGCTTTAATGCACATAGGGTATGCTCCTTATGAAGATGTATGGGGGTGCTGACAATGCACAAATCTGCGCTGTTTTCAGCATAAAAATCCTCCATACTTTTGTAAAAGCGTGTGTTGTGCTCTTTAAGCTTTTCAATGGTTTCCTGCGGCACGGGATTTGGTTCAACACCACCGACAAGTCTGACACGATCGCTGTGCTTTAGTATTAAATCTATATATTGACCGCCAAAGCCCCCCACCCCAACGAGCAGGACACTCACCTTTTTGTCTGTACTCATTATCTGTCTTCCTTTCAGATATTTTGACTGCCGCCTGTAATCAGGCGGCAGTCCCTTTTTTTAGAAGTAAGCTTCTCAGCTTTTCAGTTGTCTGTAAATATTAATGTTGTCAATCCATATTTTTGCGCTGGCGTGGTTATATTTAATCATAAATCTGTTAATTCCATTCGCTCCGCCTGCATCAATTGCAACATTTTCTAACGAAGGAGTTGCGCTATCGCCAACATACAAATCTGCTGTCTTATTTCTCTCGTCAATAACTATCTTGATATGAACAGGCGTGTCGCCTCCAACATTAACATTATTAACTACATTGGTTTGTTCAGCGGCAGCATTAGCTTCTGTGGTTGCAAGCTTCAATACGTTGTCCTCCTCCACGCGCAACACACAAACCTCAGTACTACCATTACGCAACATTATGTTAAAGCCGAAAGTTTTACATAAATCAAACTCAACAACAGTTTCCGTCGTTGCATCTGCAGCAGCTCCAAGTGTCACGGTCTCACTCAGGTTACCTCTTGAATGGTTTTTTCCGGTAGTTGACATTCCTATATTACCGTTTATTGCAGTTGCAGTAAAGGTTCCTGTTCCATTATTACCACCCAATAAAACTCTGCCTTCAACAGTATCACCTTCGTTATATCCGTCAAAGTTTTTATTAAACAGATTAATGGGGTACGTAACAGCCGGCGGCGTAGGAGGTGCAGGCGGTGTAGGAGGTGTAGG
This sequence comes from Clostridia bacterium, assembly GCA_045656645.1. GTDB lineage: Bacteria > Bacillota > Clostridia > UMGS1883 > UMGS1883 > UMGS1883. Next base: position 43,595 of record JAZORN010000001.1, read on the forward strand.
CGGTGTCACGGAGGGTTCCCCTCCTGTCGGAGCAACACGCTCACTTATTCTGACGTTATCGATATATACTGCGTTATCAGAATCGGTTACAGCCTGTGTATATATCATAAATTCATTACATTTAACCTGCGCTAATGAGGTAGCGTTATAAGCATTCAATGGTCCTTTGGAAACACCGTCAAGGAAGATTTCTCCTGTCAGGTCATCCTTATTGATAACCATCTTACATTCGTATACCTGACCTGCTACTGCATTATTTTTCATTCCAAGGAATGCGGTATATCTAACCAGATCCTGCCCGCCACCCTTCAGCTTGAATGCTAACAGGTTTTGGGTCGGTATATCCTTAAACATCATACTCCATTCAATAACAATCTGATCATTCGTTTCCGTTGCGGCATTATAACCACCAAGGATGTTGAAAGCTTTATCGCTGTTTAATTGAATTGTGAAGGTTCTGCTCATTGTTGAATCAGACGGTATCTTGATACTCATACTCTGTACATTTGCGTCGGAGCTGTTAAAGGTAAAGCTACCGTCAGCATTTCCGTTTGTCTGATATGTTGCATTTCCGCCTACTGTAGCCTTACCATCCAAACCGCTAAAGGAAGTAGTTGTCGCAACAGTATCAAACTTCTCATAAACAAGGTATCCCGGTTCAAGTGTTTCCGGAGGTATCTCTATTATTTCTTTATCCCAGAAAGTAACACCACCTGGCAGATCGTCGCAGGGATAGTTCCTTAAAATAATGCAGTCAACGGGGGCAAGTGCCGATCCGTCTATCATAAGCACATCGCCTATCATAATGTCGCCGTAGGAGGCAAGCTCCATCGACTTTGAGGCATAATCAAATATCCAGATGCTCTTACATGCGGAAAAGTCATTGGGTACCTTCTTGTCATAGTAGAATGCGCCGGTACCATCTGAGCCAATCGTAGTATTATTTGCTGGTGTCATAATTCTGGAGAAATAGTGACCGGCAGAATTCACCAAAATCTCTCCTGTTGAGGAAAATCCTGTGACGATACCTTTTCTTATATTATCGCCCTTCCATCTGCCTGCAAAGGTTCCCTGATTATTGGGCATCTGCTGCACACCATTTTTCGCACGCATTACTATTTCAACATAACGTATATCATTTCCGCGGTCCTTACCCACTACGATAATATCACCGGGTCTGATATTATCCTCATCGACATAGGGGTTAGAGGCTCCCGAAAATGTTGAGAAGTCAACTAAGGTTTTTCCGTTACCGCCCGATGCCGTCGATATATAATCGAATATATCCTCCTGCTTAACGGGTACATAGCTTGTTGTAGAGGTGCTTAACTGACGCTCAATCAGTCTGGTATTTGGTGCAACCGTTCCGGTATATGCACCCGCTCTGGAAAATCCGCGAATCTGGTAGGAACCGTCATTCTTAGGTGATACGGATTTTACTACAACAAGGGGCATACTGGTTACCGATTCACGAGGAAGCGCTTTGTAGTTCAGGACAAGATTTGCCTGTGTACTTCCTTCAATAGCGTAGAACCACATTTTTGTCTGTATTGTGTTCAGAATTTTTGCATCCATTACATTAAAATTATCTTCACTGTAGTCAAGTGCAATGCAGGAAAAGATTTTTGCATTATCTGCCATCTTGATGAAATCCACGCCCTTGGTAACTGAGTGGTCACCCGCTTTTGAGTCATAGAACATCTTTTGTGCGGGTACATACGTATAACCATATCGTCCCGGAGCGTTCATAAGTGTAAGCTTGTTATACTTTACATCGGGAATGTCGGGCACCAAAATTGAGGTTATTTTTCCTTCATCATTGGTTTTGTAATAAACCATTTTTCTGGAGGCTATGTTCGATTTATCCTCATCGGTAAGCCAGGGACGGTGGTAAAACGGCTTTGCAGGATCGGTTTTGCTGCTGCCCTCTGTAACGAATTCCGCCTGATTTTCCGTCAGCCATAGGTAATATTTACGGTTTTCTGCAGGTACGTTTGCTGCCGTATCTACAAGGCTTGCAACCGCTGTCTTTTCTACTTTCCCGCTATTGGGATTATACGCTGTGATTTCCTTCTCTGTTTCAAGGATAACAATATTTCCCTCGGTCGTCAGGATTTTAAACTCTGAGGTTCCTCTGATTCCTGATTTCGCGCCGTAACCCATAATTAAACCGTAGTCACCGGCTGCCGCATTTCCCATATCAAAGGCGGCAATGTTTCCGTCAACATCCAGATAATAGGTTGTTTTTAATCCAAGCTTTAAAAGCGCCTGCGGGAAGGAAGGGCTTCTCTTGTAATCAGCATCGAAGGTAATCTCTATTGCCTCACCATCAGTATTTGCGTTTTCATCCACAACCTTGAGGCTATATGTTTCACCATCTGCTATCGCAAATATCTGTCCCCTGATCTTTTGTGTTGAAACACGAAGCTCGTACACCTTTTTATCAAGGGATTCATATATTGACACAACATTTTTCGGCTCAATATCGCCAAGCTCTATCTTGATTCCTTCCTCGTTATAAACAACAAGCTCAGCGTCATTGTCCTTATTCATAACGAGCTCTTCTACCTTTGCGGTTTTGTCAGCGTTATAAACATAGTGTGTAATTTTTCCGTTCATTGTGCTGACAGTGTTTATCAGATAGGAGTTGTATGCACCGATTACAATAACATCGTATTTGTTGTCGAGGTTATTGTCAATAAGCTTAACGGATATTGATTTTCCCTCCTGGGGCGCATTTGCTACAGCAGCTGCCACAGCAGGATCACTCATATTTGCGTAAACGCCGTTAAAAATACACGCTTCATCTGCTACAACCTTACTCTCTGCGCGGTTATCACGCTCATAGCTTATGGTGAAGCCGGGGCTTGTATGCTTGTATGTAACCTCATCCTTATCGGTTAAAAACAAAACATTGTTATATCTGTCAATATGGGAGAAAAAGATGATTTCCTTTATACCGCCATCTTCATTATAATACGCCTTTACCTCATATCCTAAATATGCGGCAATATTGGTATTTCCGACAAAGTAAACCTCCCCATTGATTTCAACCTGATTTTCAGAAACAGTCGAAGGGGCTTTTATACCGGTTATACCATTTTGTGTTATAACTCCGCGAACGGATTTTATTTTAAATCTGTCTTCAAGAATGGTTCTACCTTCCTGTATCTGCTCCACCCTATCACCATCTGAAAAATAGTACGATGCATCAAAAAGGTCGACCTCCAGCGCATTGAATATCAGTTCCACAATCTCCTTATGGGTGAGGGCTGCTTTATTCTCAACCTTAACGCCGTCTAAAAGGTCGGTTTTCATAGCAACCGACATATAACCTTCGGGATATCCGCCGGCACTCTGTGCGGCAGTGTCGTAGCCAAGCACTGAAACGAGTATTTTAACCGCCTGCTCATAGGTCACTATACCCTGCGGGTCAAATTTTTCACTGTCCACACCCGATATAATTCCCAGCTTATAAGCCGTGATGATTTCACTGTAGGCTTCATGTTCCGGCGGAACATCGTAAAACCGATCAAATTCTTCTGTCATTTCAATTGTATTCACTTTCAGCAGCTTGGTCGCCATAACTACCATTTCTGCACGTGTTACGGCATCCTCCGCATTAAAAGACGCTGCATCTTCACCATCGATGATGTCTAACGCAACTAAGGCGTTAACCATTTCATCAAATTTGGTGTTCTTGGCAGTACTCTGCGCATAGCCTGAAACCGGTATACAGCTAAAAAGCATTATTATTGCCAAAAACAACGAAAATTTTCTTAAATTCATTGCATTACCTCCTTGTAGCCTTTTAACATTTATAAATAAACATCTGTTTGAGTATCGGGCGAAGTTCCTTTGTCCAGGTGTATACACAAAGGAAGTCTCCTATATCCATATCATCAACTCTCACCGATGTACTAATCTTCCCCGGCGATGTCGATTCTATTTTCGCATCTGCAAGCTCCACCCGTTTGAGTGTTCCCTCGGGCGTATATATTGCACAGATAAGCTGTAAATCTTCTTTATTGTAATCTGCGCCAAGCTCAGAGCTAAAGCTTACCATAAGCTCATCGCCGATTCTTGTAATTTCATTATCGTCCAAATCGTAAAAATTGTACTCTATATCCGTAGTTACAGGAAGCTCATATATTTTTACGTTGTCCACATACACCTTTGCAGTAGTATCAAGTCCGCTGTAAGCATTTATCATGAAGTAGCTGATCTGTGGTGTTTCCGCCTTTGGTGCCTGTCCCGTCAGGACCTTCTCCCCGTTAAAATATACATCGCTTTCTAACGTCTTCTTATTAATCACCATTTTTATGCGGTGTACTTCATTTGGTGCATATGTACCGATAATTTCGTTATTATGCAGCTTAATTGAATCTGCCGTATATGATTGTACGATAGCCCATTTGTTTTTATCCGCAGAGTTATCGTGATAACCCAGCATTACACTAAGTCCGTTAAATGCCTCTGTAGTCATCAAATCGTATTCCATAACGATAACACTGTCACTGTCAGCATTTGCACCCGTTATGTAGGGATTTCCAAAAAATTTTCCGGAAAACTGCATCTGATATCCTTTATTGTACGGGATGGATACCGCTCTGCCGTAATTTCCCGTTGTAATGGGATGCTCCACTATCTTTGCCGGTGCGGCGCCGCTTGCCTGACCGCTTGAATGCATACTCCACGTAACCTTATCTGAAAACACGCTATGCGGTGTCATTCCGAGGGGAAAACTGTCGAAGTTCTCATTAACAACATAGTTAATTTTATCAGGGAGTAAGCTTACCATATATGCATTCTCTTCTTCACCCTCTACATATATTTTAGCTACACCTGGAATTATCTTCGGCATTATTACCTTTACAGTCTTTCCGCAATATGATGAAGCGGTTACCCTTGGAATATCAGTTGTTCCGGAAAGAAGCTCGTGGGTATATTCTGTTTTAAGCGGTGAAAATGCATCAATCGTTACACCGTCAATTTCAATTGATTTAAGCATCCAATCTTCACAAGGAACAACACTGACGTTGCAGCTGTCGGACACATTTCCGACTGTAGCAGTTATCTCGGCTGTTCCGACTGATACGGGGAAAATCCTTCCGTCCTCATCAACTGCTGCTACATTGGAATTACTGCTTGTATACACCGCTGTTTTTTCTGTTGCACCTTCAGGCGAAACGCTAAAGGAAAGCTTATTTGCGTCAAGTTCACACAGGTCACACAATTTCTTAATCGCCGTTGCCGCCTCCCCTCGGGTTACGGTTTGCTTTGGCGAGAAGCTTTTATCCCCACGTTCATTAACAAGGTAGTAATTGGCAGCAATATCTGCATACTCACGCGCCCACTCACTTATATTGCCGCTATCGTCAAACTGTGACAGTGCTCCGCACGATTTATACGTTTTGTCCGTATTTTTGCATATAAGTGTTTTTACAAGAACGCTTGCAAGCTCCTCTTTATTTATAAAGCTGTCATTTCCCTGCGGCAGATTACTGTCTGCTATCTGAGCATCCTTGCCGCAAATTCTGCTGCAGTAATCCAGCAGCTCTGCACGCGTTATATTTTTATCGGGTGCAAAGGTGCCATCTCCCCTGCCGTCTATAAATCCGAGTGATGACAGTGCCTTAATATCCATCTCGGCACTGTGCCCCGCTATATCCGCAAAATCATTCTGGCTCAAAAGCACAAGTGTAATCTCATCCTGCTTCAGCGTGACGTCTGTTGCCTTCGTACGTGTTTTATTGAAGATTACATTAGAAGATGTTATTCTGCCGTAACCGTCATAATCCATATCTATTCCGCTTGCTCTGCCGCCGCTTGGAATTATACCGAATTTTCCGTCAAGTGCCGCCGCCAGAGTCATAAGCATACTCGCATTCCCGTCACTGATTTGTGCATTGTAACGGTTGCTGCTCTTCGTAAACAGATTGTTGTTTCGTGGTTCATATTTTAATACGTTTTCGCCTATCTTTTTGGCAAGGTCTAAATATGCCTGCACCCCTGTCTGCTTGTAAAGCGTAAGCATTACACTGAAATATGTGCCGCTTCGTGCAGTGGTATTCATCGTGAGATTCACATTCTCACCGGGGGCTGTTCCTATGTCGCCCAGACCGTATCCCTTGACAATATTTCTGGCAAATTTCCAGATATCTTCGCTTTTTGAAAGCTTATAGGCATATATCGCCGCACTTAACAGCGGACCTTTAATAGTCTGATATTCATCCGGTGTAAGCGTGGTAATAGCTGTACCGTCCGACCACATCGGTGTTTTTAGTTTGTTTGTTTTTTCATCGTATGCAACTCTCGCCACACCCTCTATACATTTCACAACATAGTCAAGGATGTCTATACCAAGGATTTCCGCTTTTTCTGCCCTCTCCTCATCGGAGAGCTTCTCGTAATACGGCAAAAGTACCAGTGGTGTATAACCTGCCGTTATTTCTATCGCACCACTGTCCACATAGTTATATGTTTTCGCTTTGTAACCAAATTCCGCACCATATTTCTCATATGTAGTGTCACCTGTTGACAGCTCGCCGTACTGCGCACCGGAAAGTCCCGTATCGGGGTGGGTTACATCGATATACTTTTTCAGCAGGCGGAGCGCCCATTCCTCCGGTCTTTTATCTCCGGTCTTTTCTGAAATAAAGAGTGCAAATTCAATAAGGTCGTTACCCGTACTCTGGTACGCAATACCATCCTGCTTGAAATAAACTGACTCATCTGTGTATTCACTATCCCATAAATCGCCCATTTCCTTGTCATATTTGCCGTGCCTGTTCATAGAAAGGTTGCTCCAGTCAAGGATATGCGCATTCTAGAAAGCCTCCATATATTTTATGGTTGCCTCAGGGTCAACCTCGTACATAAGCTCGTAGTAAGGGGAGTTATTCTTCATTTCGTGCTGGTTACCGAGAGATACTACCTCACCCGTTTTAGCATCTACGAAGGTGTGCGCCCCTGTATAGACAAGTCCATTTTTATCAGTGAAGTTGTCAAACCACAGCTGTATCTGCTTTTTTGCAATTTCCTTATATTTAGGGTCGCCGGTAAGATTTGAATAACCCACCAGTGTGCTCAAAAAAGCCTGTTGGCTGAAAAAGTTGGCAGGATAATATGTCTGTCCGCCCGTTACCCATTCAACAGGCTCAAGGGTGTCGGAATTAAGACCCATTACCAAAAGCTCCGGATACTTGCTTCCTTCGATATAGCGCCCGTGCTCCAATACTGTATCGATATAATCCTTTACAACCTGCATACGGTCGATTTCTTCTTCAGCAAGCACACTTGGTAAAGAACCTGCTAAAAACAATATCGTCAGTATTAGGCTGAAAATTCTTTTATATATTTTTCTTTTCATCAAATTCCCCCTGCACTGATTTAGTTTACCGCATAGCCTTCCCCTCTGGGGGAAGGCTATGCCGTTCGTTCTAATTATTTAGCGATTAATTCCTCATATTCTGTGGGAATCTGATATACCTTCACATTGTCAAGGTAAACTAGTGTTCCCGGCTCTGACTGTGCAGAATCCAGTGCAATCAGGAACTGTGATATTCTGTCGTAATCAGCTACACTAAGTGTGCTCTGCTCCTCCAGTACCTTTTTATTGTCAACATACCAGTCAACATTCAGATTTTTTGGATCAAGAACAATTTTAATATTATTGTATACACCGGGGGTATAATTTACCATTGGTACTATACCGCTGCCCGTGTAAGCGTTAATTGTCGTTTCGGTGTAGCGCATTCTGACGGGCCATATACTGCCGTGACCGAGACGCACATCAACGCCTGAAATCGGTGCCGAGGTCATCAGGTCAAAATCAAGCACAATCAGGGTGTCGTCTGCGTCTTTGCCTACCATATACGGCTTATCCGGGAACCTGCCGCGCAGCTGTATCTGCACTCCCTTATAATACGGAAGTATCAGACCCTGATTATCCTTATCCTCCGCATCAGTCGGAGAAGGTATGTTTTTAACAAGTACGGAGGTTGCGTGGCCGTTCCACGCCTTGGAATTAAACGCCCAGATAGCGTCACCGACATTACGGTTATGTAATCCCAAATCAAGGAGATATCCGTCAAAGTCGTCGTTCATCTTATAATCAATTCGCTCCGCAATAACGTTCAGCAGATACTTTTCCTCTGAATCACCGACAGTGATTGTTACTGTGCCGGGGAAGGTTTCGGGGATTTCGATATTAACCTGCTCGCCTGAATAGGACTCCGCTTCAATTTTGGGATAATCCTTTGTGCCGAGGAGCAAATTCACCTCGTACTCCATCGTGGTGGGAACAAATTCCTTCATAAGGACGCCGTCAATTTTCACGTTTTTAAGCATCCAGTCTTTTTTGAAGATAACGTGTACATTTCGTGTATCTGTTACACCGTCCACCTCAGCAGTAAGGGTAGTCGTGCCCTCCGCCATTGGGTAAAGGCGTCCGTTTTTATCCACATCAAAAATATTTCTGTCGCCACTTGTCCAGTTTGCCGTCTGCTTGGTAGCAGTTTCGGGGAAAACTATTGCAGTAACGTCCTTAAAATCCTTTCCTATCATATCGTTCAGGAGTACGAGCATAGATGCCGCCTCCGCACGCGAAACAACCTTTGAAGGTGAAAGCTGTGTATCGTTAATAAGCTGATAATTACAAGCGATACCTATGTAGGTTTTTGCCCAATCTGAAACAAGATGTGCGTCGGAAAGCTTATTTATTGCACCGTAATCCTTATACTCTACATCTTTGTTGAGCGAGATAAGCGTCTTAACAACGACAGCGACCATTTCCTCCATAGTAATATAATCATTTGGTGCAAAAAGACCGTCTTTAAGGAAGGGGTCATCAATAAGACCGTTGTTTCGTGCTATCTCTACCGCATTGCGGTACCATGCGTCGTCTGCAACATCTGCGTAAATCCCAAATTTCTTTTCACGCGGGGGGAAATTGCAAAGCTTTACAACGATTGAAATAAACTCCGCGCGTGTAATTGGCTTATCAGGTGCAAAGGCGTCCGCTGATACGCCGTTTATTGCCCCCATCGAATACAGTGCACGAATGTCACCCTCCGCACTGTTTCCTGATATATCATTAAACGCAGGAACTCTGGGTGTTTCAATGGGGAGAACAATCTCACCGTCGTCTATTGTAACATTTGATGCCTTAACCCTTGTCTTTGACCAGAGCATTGCGTGGTCTGTCGTTCTTGCTGCGCCGTCATAATCAAACTCAACCGAGGCATTTGAAATTATACCATTATCAACTGCATCGGGCATATTGCGGACTGTAGCCTCAATTCGAAGAAGTGCAACCATATCCTCACGGTTTATGTTTGTATAGGAGAGGTTTGTCTTTCCCTCTATCAGATTATTGTAGGCGACAATCATATTTTCACCTATTTTTTCGGCAAGTGTCAAATAATCATTAAATCCTGTTTTATTATAAAGGTAAAGGAGTGTAAACACTATCTCCGGATCTGTTGTGGTGATTTCCATATTGAGGCTGACATTTTCACCCGGCTTCGTACCGATTTCTCCAACTCCAAAGCCCTTTGCCAGATCTCGTGCAAACTGCCATATAGTCTCACTTTCATGGGCAAAATATGTCTGCACTGCGCCATGCAAAACCTGTGTATGGGTAGTTTCGTTTGTTTCTCGTGTTTTTTTACCCGGAACACCCTGATAGCCTGCACGCTGTACAACGTAGCCCTGGTGATTTGTTCCATCCGACCACATAGGTGTTTTCAGTGTGTTTGTCTCAGCATCGTAGACGTATTTTGCCGTACCTTCAACTGAATTTACAATATAATCCAAAACCTCCTGATCCCCCGTACGCTCTACATAGGGAAGCAGGTATTGCGGAGCAAAGCCCGCTATCGTTTTAATTTTGTACTTATTTATATAGTTATATTCCTTTGCAATATCACCAAGTTCGGGGCCGTACTGGAGAAACAATCGGTCGCCGCCTGTCATTTCGCCGTACTGTGCGCCCGAAAGACCTGTAGTCGGGTTAACGGTATCAATAAACTTTTGCAGCATACGTCTCCCCCAGATTTCAGGTCCCTTATCGCCTGTTTTTTCAGCAATGAAAAAGGCAAAATTTATAAAATCATCGCCCGCATTCTGGAATGCAAGGTTATGTCCGTTATCAAAGTCAATCGAAGTGTCTGTATATTCGCTGTCCCACAGAGCACTCATCGGCTTATTATAGTAGCCGTGTCTGTTCATAGAAAGGTTGCTCCAGTCTATAATGTGGGAATTCCAGCACCCCTCTAGATAGCGTTTAACACCCTCGGGATGTACCTCGTACATAAATTCGTAATACGGGAAAACCTGCTTCAATTCGTGCTCATTATATGATAAAATTTCTCCTGTTTTTACGTCTACAAGGGTATGCTCGCCGGCATACAGAAGGCCGGTGCCTTCTTCTGCATAGTTATCAAACCAGAATCTGACCTGCTCCGCACCAATATCTTTGTACTTCTGATCACCGGTAAGATTGGTAAGACCGACAAGGACACGCAAAAAGTTCTGCTGGCTGGTAATATTTGCGGGATAGTATGTATTACCCTTATACTTCCATTCCGCCGGTTTTTTCGTATCCACGTTATAGCCGTTTACCAGAATATGCGGATATTTTGCACCGGGAACGTTAAACCGTGCATATCGCAACGCATCCTCGACATATCCGATTACCGTTTCCATGCGGGCTTTGCTTCGTGCATCTCCCTCTTCTGCCATAGCAAAGGACGGCACCAAAAGTGCCATTGTCGCTATAATAGCAATAAAAATGCATTTAACTTTTTTCATATATACAGCTCACCTCTTTATAAATGCAAAATGGACTTTCTTCTAAGCCTTCCCCTTGAGGGGAAGGCTTAGAATTTTCTATTTAATTACAGTTTCTCGCACTGATTTAATCCAAGACCTCTAAGGTCAGCAACAATGCCCTTATCCTCTGCCTCGTAAAGCTTCCATATTACACGAAGTCCCTGAAGGCTCTCATAACCGTTTGTAATAGGTGTAAGGTCATTCTCTACACAGTCAATGAAATGTTCAATTTCCTCATGTGTCTTTTTAAGGATATAATCATTTGTTTCGTAGAGAACCTCTACTTCCTTCATATCGGGATCCTCGTCAAGCTGCTTTGCAATATTAAGGTTCTTGTAAAGGAGAATCTTACCGCCGTTAACACTGTCTTTGTTAGTTGTGTATGCGAGCATACCTCTTGTACCGTGAATATGGAAGGAACGGCCAAGCTGTGTACCAACTGCGCCCCATGTTCCCATATGGTAACCCATTGCACCACTTTCAAACTTAATTGTTGCGTGGCTTGTACCCTCACGCTCCATCCAGGGGGTACCCTTGTTTGTGCCAAGGTGTGTTCCGCAAACGGGATTGCCAAGGAACCACAAAAGGATATCAACATAATGACAGCCATGGCTGAAGAACTGTCCGCCACCTACGGTAGCGGCATCGCATGCCCACTTTGTCATATGAGTGTGCTGCTCCGTCCAGATGGACATATTGAATACTTCACCAATTATACCACTGTCAACAAGCTCCTTGAGCTTAAGGATTTCAGGCCAGTAACGAACGGGATATGCCGTCATAAGCTTAATATTATGTGCCTCTGATGCTTTGATAAGGTTAATACACTCTTCCTCAGTATTACACATAGGCTTTTCCATCAGAACGTGCTTGTCATTCTCGATGAAGAACATACCTACCTCATAGTGAAGATGATGCGGAAGTACGATTAAAACTGCATCTACAAGGTCTACCATATCCTTGTAATCTGTAAAGTATTTATCTACACCTAATACCTCTGCACTTCTTTTTGCCCTATCCTCGATAATATCGCAGGTACAGGTAACAACAGCCCTATCCTTGAGAGCGTTGAATGCTCTTTCGTGGTTTGTGTTCATACCACCGCAACCGATAATTCCTATTCTGATTTTTTCCATTTCGTTCAAATCCTTTCCTAAATTTTCAACTTTCAATTTTCAATTTTTAATTGATTTTTATTTTACATATAATGAAAACACCTTGAATTCTTCTTCGCCGTGCGATTCATTAACAGTCAGACGAATTGCATCTGTGCGCAGCTTTATATTATGAACTGCATTTCGCTGATAATTGTCTGTTTCATTTACTATATCGTACCATTTGCCGTTTTGTCTGTAGCTGAGGGTATACCCCTTTACAAGACACGCAGGAAGTGCCGACAGATTTTCACCCAGCGGATATATGTGGGGCATCCTCTTGGGGTCGTTAAGGTCACTGTCAAACACTATGCGAATGCGTGAAATGTCGACTTCCTTCCCAAAATCAAGCTGCGCCCAATCTCCCGCTTTGCAAACCCATGCGTTTTCTTCTTCACCTATTACACGGTCAATACCGTTTATAAGTGCATTGGCATCGTTTCTGTTTGAAGTAATTTTTGCTTCCTTCAAAAACGGAGCAACGTCCTTTCGCATATTCGGCAAATAGCAGTCATCCTCCATCAGTGTCTGTTGAAGCTCTCCGATATAGTTTTCATAAATACCGCGCGGAGATACATTCTCCCTTGCCGCTATTGCTGCGGCAGTTCCTACCGCCTGACCGAGCACTGCACACGTTCCCATAACACGTGTGGAGCTCATTGCCAGATGCGTGACACTGATGTTTCTTCCTGCAAAAAAGAGGTTATCTATATTTTTTGAATAAAGACATCTGTACGGTATTGCGTAGGGCGACGGCGCCTCGATAACCCTATTGGTTTTCTTGCCACCTTTATAGTTAAAGCCTTCGGGGAAATGGTCGTCAATCGGCCATCCGCCGTAGGCAACAACATCATCAAAATTGCCACCCTTTTCGATGTCTGTCTGGGTAAGTATATGGTCGCCTATGTATCGGCGGCTCTCACGCTTGCCGGGAAGAAATCCCATCCAGTCAAGTGTGTAGTTTTCTACGCCGTGGTCGCCGTAGTTTTTCATATGATCCCATATACCAAGTGCTGTTTTTAAAAGCTCGTGTCTGATTTTCTCTGTATCGTGAATTGAGTCTTCCTCACCGCCAAGCTCCAGCCACCAGAAATTACAAGCAATGGTATGGTTCTTGTTTCCAAGCTCTTCCTCGGTCGGGTATTTGTTTGCCCATACGGGCGGTGTAAATTTTTGCGGTCTTCCTGTATCGCGAAGCTGCATAATACAGCTCATTCCCATTGTTTTATTATCTGATTCTTCGTGTGCCAGGCTTTCACCGTATTCACTCTGTGCCTCTCTCCCCATACGGAATTCGGCACCTGTCAGCGGGGCGAGTATACTGTCGCCCGAGCAATCGGCAAAATTCTTTGCATTTACAGTATGGTACGTCTCTGCCGTTCCTTGCCAGCCCTTCACACTTTTTATTGTATTACCCTCTGTCTGCGCCTCTACGCAGGAGCAGTTAAGAAGCACTGTCAAATTCTCCTCCGACATAGCTTTTCCATATAATACGCTATCCCAGAGGCTGTAATTAAGATTTGGATTGAGGTACAGGTTTTCAAGCTGTAATTCCTCTATTATACCTGTTTCCTTGTTATTTTTTCCACGTGCACCGCATATGCACATGCGGATTTCACTCGATGCGTTTCCGCCCAAAACGGGGCGGTCGTGCATCAAGAGTGTCCTTGCGCCGTGGCGTGCTGCGGCAATTGCCGCACACAGACCGGAAAGTCCGCCGCCTATAACACAAAAATCGACATTATGTACTATTTCTCTCATAATAATATGCTCCTTCTAAGGCTTCCCGCTTTTCGAGAAGCTGTCGCAAAGCGACTGATGAGGTGTAGTCTGCATCTTTGAAGCTTTTCCACCTCATCCACCACAATGCGGTCCCCCTTCCCCTCAAAGGGGAAGGCTTTCCGTTTCTAATTGGTAATAATCCGTATTACCACAATTTTGCTTCTGTTAATTTCTTATCAGTCAATCTTTGCTAAAGGCTCCAGTGTATTCATATTCCATACGAATGCCTTTACAGTCTCTCCTTCATTTAATGTAATTTCATCTACATTAACGGTGTGCGCATCCACTGTTGTGGGTGCATTAATCATTTTGAATATGTTGAAAAGCTTTGTTGTGTCATTGTATGTACCAAGAACAATTTTTGCATTTTCAGGCAAAGCAAAGCGGTTATTTAAAGTAACTGATGTAAGCTTACCGCCGTCAGGTGTTGCAGTAATACTTGTCTTTATTCTCGGGGCAAGCTTAACTGTCCAGCTCTGCTCGAATTTGGCATCGCCTCTTGTAGCGGTTGCTTTCAAAACAGCCTCTGTAACACCCTCCGCATTGGGGAGAATTACCTTGTTATTCTTTACTGTTATACCCTCAGTCTCAGAGGACCACTTAACTGTTGCATTGTATCCGCTATCTGTTGGAAGCTGCCAGTCAGTATTAATAATTGGGGATGATGCAATTTCCGCAGAATATTCGTCCATTATAGGTGCTATGTAATTAATCATAGTTAAATAGCAACTCCTTTCATCTTCAGACCAAGCGTAGACATCGATGTCGTCAATATAGAAGGATGGTTTATCTGCCGTCGTCGCTGTAGAAACCCATGCATCCGCAGTATTAGCTACGAAATGAATTGTATCTACTCCGTTACTGGTCCAAACAGAACCCGTTGGCGCAACAAAAGGAAGCATATTCTGACCTGCAGAAACGGACACAGTGCCGTCTGTCGCATCTGCACCGTAAACAAGGGGCTTACCGTTTGCATATATCACAGCATAGTTAGTAGTATGCTCTTTATTATCTCTATATATTAGGAAGATTTCTATATCCACCCACGTATTCTCAGGTACGGACTGATTAACATAGTCTGCAAAGTAAAGGGTACTGCCTGCAGGTACGGGCGACATTTTATCACTGTCACTGGTAACCTGACCATTCGACAAATCAAAATAAAAAGCGAAATACCTCGAGCTACTCACCTCATCTCTAATAGTAAAAGTAAGCTTTTTAGTGTTTTTATTTTCACGTGCCACTCTGAATTTGAGAGAAACATCAGCACCCCCATCTATACCAGTTATCGCTTTGTCATTCATAAATCCTTTTGTAATTGCGGGGGATGATCGTCTTTTTAGTCCTTTAAGGTTAGCAACAAGGTTATTCTCATTGCACGGATCCTTTACAATAGCCACGGTATTATATCCATTACTTTCATTGACTTTCCAGTTTGCAGTACCGGGAATTACGCCATTAGAACTATTTGCATACAAGGTTCCCAATTCACCGGTATAGCCTCCAAAGCCTTCTGCAGCAGCAAATGTTGTCAGAGATGTCATACTAAGAAGAAGTAATACTGTAAGCACCATACTTACAATTTTTGAAAAGGTCTTTTTCATAAATAAATCTCCTTTTTTACGGGGGAATGTCCCCCCTATTTTAATTTTAAAATTAATTTTTACCATATACAATTATATCGCGAGCGACATTTATCGTATTTGAATTTAGTCGGGACGCAAAGTGGGTGAAGCGGCACGCTTCTTTTTACCACAAGCTTGTTTCTGTCAGCTTCGCACTTAATTTATTAGCTGCAAGCACGAAAAGCAAATTCACTATAGAGTTGAACTGACCAACAGCCGTTGAGAAGCTCCAGTTCTGTTCCAGAATACCTCTGCGGTATACGTAGGAGGAAATAACGTCCGAAGCCTCCATATTTGCATCGTTGTAAAGAAGAATAATCTTCTCAAAGCCGACGCCAAGAATGTGTCCCACACGCAAAATAAACATAGTAACAATCGTGGGGAATATTCCGACAAGGGTTACGTGGATGGTTTGCTGCCATCTGTTTGCACCGTCAATTTCTGCCGCCTCGTAAAGCTGCTGGTCTACACCTGACAGTGCCGCAGTATATATGATGGAGCTCCAGCCGACTTCCTTCCACAAGCCGGACAATACATATATAGGAACAAAGTACTTAGGATAGTTAAGCATTGTTACCTTGGGGAAACCGAACAAAGACAGAATTTGTGTAACAAATCCGGTATCCCTTGTAAAATCCACTACAAGACCGCATACAACCATAAGCGATATAAAGTGCGGGAGATATACGCAGTTTTGTACCACCTTGGCAAGCTTCTGACTTTTAAGCTCGTTCATCAGCAGTGCCAGTATAATTGCCGTAGGAAATCCCGTTACAAGTGCCGACACGCTGATGTTCAGCGTGTTACGCAAAAGTGGGAAGAAGGATGGGCTGTTAAAGAAATTAACAAAATGCTTAAAACCCACCCACGGACTATCCATAACGCCAAGCATCGGTGAATAGTCCTTAAACGCCATTAACGCGCCATACATGGGGCCGTAATGGAAGATTATGTAGTAAGCAAGCACCGGTATCAGCATGATAAACAGTGGCTTGTTTACTTTCCAATCTCTTTTAAATGTTTGAAATATGTTTGTTTTTTGTTTCATTTTCAATTTTCCTTTTATTTAGTGTCCTTGAAATTTACGTTAATTCGCAGAATTAATTTTCTGTCTGTAAACCATCAAATTGTCAACCTTGGCTGCTCCTGCCGATGTATTATTCGAATTATTAACCAAAACTTTGTTTATATATGTGTAGGTCGGAGTACCCAGTGTTTTTGAACCAGTCCATGCATATATAGGCTGATCGGTAAATACTTTTGCGTTATTAACATAAATAGTTGCTGTACATGCTTTCTCATTTATAACAATCTTGAAGTGTACATCATTATTGGGCAGATATTTAGTACTATATACATTCGCCTTGGCTCCCTTGGTTACCGTTCCATTTTCATCTGCAGTAGGCGGATTATAACCATAATGATATAATCTATTATTCTGGTAACCTACCTCTAAAACTGAATTGTTGCCGCAACGGATTTTAAGGTATGTATAAAGGCCCATATTTACATCACATTCAATGACAGTTTCCATATCAGCTGCAGCGTTGGGACCTATGGTTATTCTATCAAATTCCTTGCTGGCAGTCTGACGAGCCGTACCTCCGCCAGCCGGAATTGACATAGCTTTGCTGCCATTCCATGTGTCAATCACATACATATTAGTGTTTTCTTCCCAACCGCCTTGTCCGTTGATAGCTCTTCCAAGCTGATAGTCCTCAAAATCGTCTGCGAAATACATATTAGGCATTGTGTCTGTCTTTTTGAATGTTTCTTCGTTTACCTCTTCCCCTACTGGGATAAGACTTTCAAAATCCCATACAAACATCCTTATCTTACCCGCATGAGGTTCTGCCGGCATTGTATAAGGACTGTCAAAGGAAATAACAGATTTTCCGGGAACTGTTATTTCATCCTGCATAGATATATTGGTCAAGTTACCATCCGTATCATAGCCTGCTACAACAGGCTTTATGTTTACGGCACTATCTCTCTTATTTATAAACTGTGCACGGGGATATATAGTAGTATTTACGGTTCTTTTATCCGTCATTTTAATAGCAGTTCCTGCCGTGTTATGGTCACGGTCATAAATAACGGGGGTTGATACGGTTTTCAGTGCCGATTTGAGGTTATTAAGCTCGGAAGAAGTATGCTTTAAAAGCTCCTCAACAATTATGCCTGAAATCTCAGCTGCACCGAAGTCTCTGAAATGTGTGTTATCACCTTTTGCAGCACCACCGTCATACGAAGGATACTGATTTTCTGCAAGATGCAAAAAGAGTTTCTGTGAGCCTGTAGCTGTATCGCCGAGACCTTCGTAAAGTGCAAGCGTCAAATCACTCACATCAGTAAGACAGATAAAATCGTTTGAAGGATCATCATCGCCATTTAACTCATCAGCAAGCTCTTTTATTGCCTCTTCATACTTTTCAAGTGATGAAGCCTGAGCGTGCACCTTAGTGGAGGGGTTAACTCGCCTTTCAGGGGGGGTAATTATAATCGGGATTGCCCCTCTGCTGCGAATAAGCTCCACATAATTTTTCATATACCATTTGTAGGAATATGTTCTTGTCGTAGTTCCGTCACCATTATCTTTATCAACATATTCACTGTCGGATGGCAAGCTGGGGTTTGCGTTTCGCTGTAACCATGCCTTCGATGGAGATGCCTTCAGGTCTTCCTCCGAAACATCATCATCCCTATTAACATCGTTTGCGCCGAAGGTGAATATTACATAGTCACCCGCCTGTAAAACATTCTCATCACTCTCATAGGCGTCAAAGCCGTCCGCAGTAGGATCCTCGGGATAATTCCCCCATACTGTTGACCAGCAATGCCAATCTGATTGCGTAGGATCATCCTTAAAGGGGTCATTATAATAGTTTCGGGAGCTTGCACCGGCTACGGCACGGTTTGCAACGAGAAGCTCCTCCGAATCAAAGTAGCTTTGCAGTGCCTGACCCCATCCCATTCTGGGATAATCTTCCACCGGGTAGCTTGCCGCCATCGAGTCACCCATTACGAAAATGCGTCGGATTCTTCCTTCATTTGCAGTATCTGTTGCACTTGCCATAGAGGGCAGCATAGCCACAAGCATCACAACAGATAAAATCAGACACAAAATTCTATTCTTTTTCATTTCCTTTCTCTTCTTTCTTTATATATTTGAAAAATAATTTCGTGCTTTGTAGGGATGGGGTTCCATCCCCACCTGTTCATTTGTTCTTTATCGGGAGGGCACGGAGACCCTCCCCTACGATTTATAAATCATCCCTTAACTGCGCCTATCATAACGCCCTTTTTGAAATACTTCTGCAAAAACGGGTAAATTGCCAGAATAGGAACAGTCGCTACTATTATAATTGCGTACTTAATAGTTTCGCTGATTGCAAACTGATCTGCCTCATTACCGTCCATCATTGATTCTGTACTGTTCTGGATAAGTATTTCACGAAGAATCAACTGGAGCGGGAATTTAGCCCTGGTTTTGAGGTAAATACTTGAACTAAACCATTCGTTCCATTTTCCTACGCCGTAATAAAGTAGCATTACCGATACAGTTGCCATAGAAAGCGGCATAACAATTCTGAAAAGTATCTGTCTGTGCGTTGCACCGTCAAGGAGTGCAGATTCAATAAGTGAATCGGGCACTGATGAAAACGAGGTACGCATAATAATCAGATTGTTTGTGGCTATCGCCGACGGAAGAATCAGCGCCCAGTAAGTGTCATACAGACCAAGTGTTCGTGCCGTGAGCAGGTATGAGGGTATCATACCGCCTGATACGAACATCGTAATTATTATAAACTTCATTATGTACTTAGACGACGGGAAGTTCTTACGTGAGAGGCAGTATGCGCCGAGCGACGTCATTGTAATATTTATAACAAGGCTCATCAAAACTATTATAATAGAATTTATATAGCTTGTTAAAATCAGCTTGTTTGTGAATACGGCGCTATATGCTTCAATAGTGAACTGCCTGGGCAAGAGTAACAACCCCTGATGCGACATCATCAGTCTGGAGTTACTGAACGACGCACACGCAACGTGCCAAAGGGGATAAACCATAACAATCACCAAAATCAGCATGAAAAGCACATTGAAGAAGTTAAAGATACGCTGACTCAATGATATCTTCCTTTTCATTAATGTTCTCCCCCTTATCTCTTGTAGTACCTGTTAAGTGCTGTTGTATAAATCTCCAAAGCACGCTCTACATTAAGATCCTCTATCGTCTTAACAAATTTGTCAAATTTACTGATAGGCTCAACACCCATAATAAACTTGATAAGCATCTGTGCCTTATATTTATCAACCTCTACCATAATATTTGAAATTTCCTCAGATTCCTCTGTTGTATATGACAGTGCAGGAGGTATAAGCTTACGTGCCGGCTCTACACTGAGTGACCACGCATCAAGTGCAGCCTTCTGCTGAGGAAGGGCATAATACTGGTCAATATAGCCGGGGTCACACATAAACGCTGTACCCGTACCGGCTCTTACATTCATACCGAGTGCCTGATTCATCTTAAGTCCGTCGGGGTTATTTGTAATAAGCTCCGTATATGTGGGAACACCGTTCTCCATTGTATAGGTCACACCCTCTACACCGAAGTTACCGAACATATATCCCTCGTCTGTATAGAGGTAGTCAAGGAACTTCGCCGCAAGCTCCGGATGCTCACACTGCGTTGTGATTGCTGCTGTGCCGTTACCTGTAATAGCAAGGTTCGCAGAAGCTGCCCAGGGGCTTATCTCCCCTTTATTCTTAGTGGGGAACTTAATACCGCAGAAGTCAAAATCAGGATCCTCTAAAAGACCTGACGGCATATATGTACCGATACCACTACCGCCTGCGCAGAGTGCAGCACCTGTTTTTCCGGTTATAATCTGACTTGTCAGCATTTTAGCATCTACTGACGGAAGGTTTTTATCAATAAGTCCTTTCTTATACCAGTCAGCAGCACGTGTAATCGCCTCTTTAAATTCGGGCTGTATCGGACCGTAAACAACCTTACCATCCTTTATGTAGGGTCCGCTTCTCGCACCCATCAAACCTACCAACTGGCTTAACCCGCCGCCGTTCATTGCAAACGGTGCGCTTGCACCCTTCTTTTCCTTAAACGCGGTCAGCATAACCTCCCATTCGTCATAGGTTTCGGGCACTTCAAGACCAAGCTCACGCAGCCAGTCCATTCTTACTGCAGGGCCGTTGGAAATGGAAAGTCTGGGCGAACCCATTATAAGGGGGAAGCCAAAATACTGACCGTCGTCAGTTTTTGCCTGTCTGTCATATTCGGGATTTTCCTCCAGAATCTTGAAAAGTCCGGGCGCATATTCCTTATACTTAGCCAGGTCTACAATTACGCCCTCGCTTATCGCCCTTACAGCACCTCCGCGATAGCTTGAAATCCAGTTATTTTCCATAATGTCAGGAAGGTCGTTAGACGCTATCATAAGGTTTATGGTTTCTGAGTCGTTACCGCCTGACGAATGTATGTATTCAATATTTACGCCCGTTCTCTCTGAAAGCTGCTTGGCAAAATCTGTTTCGCCATAGTTTTCAACGAGTGTTGAAATACTTGCTGACAATGGTCTGAAATATGTCAGCGTCACGTCAGTCTCAATTGGATAAGAGGATAAGTCGATATCTGTTTTTCCGACTTCCTTACCATTTTCGCCGCCCTTAGTACACGCTGTAAAAAGCAGCGTTGCCGAAAGCAGCATAGTTAAAAGTTTTTTCATCTTTTACACCTTTCCTTTTCGTTTATATTTTTTGCTGTAATTTTATTCTAACATTAAAACCGTATGAAATAAAGAGACAACTTCTCACATACAATGTCAGTTTCTCACTTTGACGGGCAAATTGCAAAAAACGCTGCGTCAGAGCATTTCTCTGTATTTACCCGGTGTTGTCCCTACCTGATTGCTAAACACACGTGAAAATGTTCTTATACTTTCATATCCGCACATATTTGCAACCTTTTCAAGCTTTAAATGCTCATTCTTTAAAATTTCCTTTGCCTTCTCAATTCTGACCTCGGTTATATATCCCGACAGTGCAATGGCTGTTTCCTTTTTAAACAGTGTTGACAGATAATTTGCATTTCTGTCAAACCTTTGCGCAATCATTGCAACAGACAAATTAGGGTCACCGTAGTTAAGAGCAATAAAGGCTTTAATATTCTCAACTATTTTTTTATCCGTTTTTTCATCTTTGCCGCTTATAAAGCTGCAGCAATCATCAATGACCTGAGTTAAAAGCTGACGAATTTGAGAGGCAGTGTTGCATTTTTCCACATTCTCAAAAATATTAATCAGCTTCAAAAACTCTTCGCCGTCAACGCCCATATCATATATGGTTTTAACAACCGTTCCTATAATGTCATAAATCATACAACGAAAGCTTATCGGCGAGCGTTTTTCACCGTTTGCATCAAGCTCGAACATCTCGTCAATTAAATTTTTTGCCGCCTCACTGTTAAAATTCTTCAAATATCCGCTAAGACTTTTTTCCTGCTCGGTAGTGTAGGAATAACCAATCTCAAAATCAAGCCCGTTAATTTCGCTGTAACGCACGATGCCACGGTTTGAAAAAATTCTGTATGCAAAGCACTCCCTTGCCTCTTTATAACAGAGGGAAAGCTCCTCTATGCCGCTGTGAAACGGCGATAGCATTGCAGAAAATCTGAAATTGAAATTCTCTTCAATAAGCTCCTGACCTTCGCACATAATATTATAAATTTCATCCTGCCTGTTTTCATCATCAGAGCCGATTATAAATATTATGTTATCAGCCTCGCACATTTCAACATCGAACTGCGCACCGAGCATCTCACCCAAAACGTTTCCTAAAATAAATCTGGCAAGGCTCTCGTTATCTTTGTTTTCGGTTTCTTCAAAAAATAGCTCCTCCACATCCTCTACGGTGAAAATTGCAACCATATAATTGCGCTTTTCAAGGCTTTCCTGTATGATTTTACTTGTTTTCTCGTCATTAGCCTCACCACGCAACAGTTTTAGAAGTCCAAGCTCTTTAACATTTTTCTCTCTCTTCATAATCGATTCTGTTTTAAACTCCTCACCAAACTTTTCAACAATACTTCCTATGTATTCATAGTCATTTGTATATGATGAGTCCTCTCCGAAGTTTTTTGAGATAGCAGAAACAAGCTCCTTTATGGGAGCGTATTGTTTCTTCGTTAAAAAGAGAAGAAGCAATATACCAAACACAACGCTAAGACCTATCCCGAAGGACAAGAACAGCCTTAGACCTGCCATTCTGTCAGAAAGCCTTGACATATTGACAAGATAAACATACTTCCACTGATTCTGACTACTGTCGATTGATGTGACAAAGTATTGCTTGTCATCGGTTTTATATATATTTGTTTTCAGGGCAGTGGCAATATCAAAATCTTCCTGTGTAAAACCGACAACGGGCATAAGTCCGCTCACTGTTTTCTCATAAATCAAAAAATGCAAATCATTTTCGCCGTTTTTGTGCGGAAAAAGCAAATCTTCGTTCAGGTCGATAACCACCACGGCGTCGCTCTGTGTATTTTTTCCGTGAAAAAGCGAATTTACGCAAAAAACATCTTCACCATTTGCTGACAAGGCAAATTCCTTTCCACCGTCATTTAAGACCATATTTTCGAACGCTTCATAGCTTTCAACCTTTTCCTGCAGATAAATATCGTAATACTCACGCATAGTGTTACATCCCAGACTTCTTACCACTAAATCTATTTGCGGAAAAACAACGTACATATTCTCTGTCATATAGTTAAATTCAAATAACGGAAAATCATTATACACCTTTGAGGCAATAAGATACTGCTCATTCGTAATGGGCGCACTGAAATTGCTGATTTTCTTCACTGTTTCATCTGAAGAAAGCTTATATAGCATTTCGTCAATGTTTTGCAAGGCAGAATCAATTACTATCTTGTCCATTTTCGCTTCCGCAATGTAGTGCTTCTTTATTTCATCCTTGTAAAGCTCTGTAACGCCCACAAATGTAAATGCACTTACAGTAAGCACCAGTAAAAGCATAAGAGAATTTGAAAACAACAAAGTCAAAAAAGTCTTTTTCTTTTTAATTTGCATCATTTTCGCCTCTTTTCTGTTTGGAGTATAGGTTTAAATTCAGCCGATATTCCATCTGTCATTGTACTCGTTCCAGACATTCTCAAACCACAAATCAACAGTAGGAATGGGACGAATTTCTCTGATTTCGTTTTCTATAGAGGCTTCATTTTTGGTTGTTATAATTATTTTTTCATCATAAAGGGTGTTTGTCTCCTTTTTGATATCAAAAATATCGTCCCCTGAAAATTTAGTTTTATGCACCATAGACCCGCCGCGCGTTCCGATGCTTTGCGCAGCTGTAAGCATCGCTGAAAGCACCGCTGCCTGCGTAAGAAGCATATCACGAAATCTGAATATCTGCAAGGCATTGCAAATATCATCATTTTTATGCTCGTCGAGTATATGCATAAAGCTTTCCATTACATCTTTATACATTTTTTCCATTTCGGACGGTATTCTTATATGTGCTGCAACACTGCTCATTCTGTCGCAGAATTTTTCACGCATTTCCCCTATTTCCTTGTTGTAGTTTTCTCCCTTTGGTGCATTAAGAATGAAATCAATGACCTCCCTGCCTAGACTTACAAGGTCATCTATCTTACAGTCAAACACATCCGTTTTATTAATATTTGACAGTGCTATCGACTCCGCCGCACGCATAGAGCCAACCTGTGTTGAATTAAGCGCCGAGCCACCCGGACGATATACGCCAAAGGTTCCTGCTGCCTCGCCCGCAACGTAAAGACCCTTTATATTTGTCTCCCAGTTTGAATTTACAGCTATTCCGCCGTTGTTGTGTTGCGCACACACTGCAACCCTGAGAGGTTCTTTATACAAATCTATGCCGTTATTTCTGTAAAGTGTTATCGCTTTACTATTCATTTTTTCAAGTCTTTTTATGGGAAGGGGCATTATCGCATCTGAATTTTTAAGATAAGTGAGCGCCTCCTCACAAAGGCAGTCAAGTCCGTTTTCAAGGACTGACGGTTCCCTGCGAAAATCCATATAAACACTGCGGTTTTTGTTAACTGTTTCATTGTAAATGATAAGGTCAACAACTGATGAGCCATCAATTTTCGCTGAGTCAAAGGGCCACTGATAACCTTTTTTGAACACCATATTAACCGCATCTACGGGATTTTCAAAATAATCATTCAAAAATTCGTATTCGTTACCGTTTTCATCAACAGAAATATACCTCGGGATTACCTGCTGATATGTTCCCGAAACATTCCATCTGAAATCTACAGATGCAAGACCGTACTGCCATTCCTGCAGATTTGCACACTCTGCGCCTACTTCAATTGCAAGGGAGCTCATACCTTTATGACAAACAGGGTAAACACTGTTTTTATAAATTCCTGCAGGGCCACCTGTTGCCATAACAATATTTTCGCAGCAAAATATTACAAGGCCGTTGTTTTCTTTATATATATCACTTTTTTCAATACCGATTGCACCGGTAATCTTTTCCCCGTCTTTCAGTAGCTTTACGATAACAACACCATCAAATATTTTTATTTTCTTATTCATTACGCTTTCCTGGAGCGCCTCCGTCATATATTTTGATGTGAGCGGCCCTGCCGACGTAGCCCTCTTATGAATATCGTGGTCTGTCATATATCCTACATATTCGCCGTATTCATTTGTCGGGAACGGCACGCCTAAATTTGCAAGCTTGATAAAGCTTTTTACCGAACACGCTGCCTCGGTAAGTGCTGTATCACCGTTTACACTCTTTCCCTCAAAGAGCGATTTACACATATCTGCAACACTGTCGCTTTCAGAAGAAGAAAGAGAAAGCTTATAATACGTCTGCTTATCACTGCCGGTGTTTCGTGATGTGCCACAGTTTATATCCTCTGTTACAATGGCAATATCCCTTACCTTGAGGTCATAGAGCCAGTCTGCGGCATTAAAGCCTGCGCATCCACTGCCGATTACAAGGGTATTGAGAGTATATACGGGAATATTTTTTTCGTCAATCTTTATAAAATTCTTTTTCATTTCCTTCATCCTTTATCAAAGTCTCTGTATATGAAATCCGCCGTCAACATCTATTGACTGACCGATAACATACGGAAGCTGACCGCTGCAAAGCACATATACCGCATCTGCAATATCCTCGGGTTTTCCCCATCTTTGAAGAGGAAGAAGGCCCCCACTGATAAGGTTATCATATTTTTCCTTAACCTTTTCTGTCATACCTGTCTGAATTATACCCGGGCGAATTTCGTTAACCATAATACCCTCGGGTGCAAGACGGTCTGCAAAAAGCTTTGTTATCATAGATGCGCCCGCTTTAGAAATGCAGTATTCACCACGGTTAACAGAGCTTGTATACGCAGACATAGAGGAAATATTTACAATATATCCGCAGATTTCATCGCCCTTTCTCTGCGAAATCATCTGCTTTGATGCAAGCTGTGTAAGGAAAAGCGTACCCTTTGTATTGATATTCATTACAAAATCGTAGCTCTCCTCCGTCATTTCAAGAAGGTCTGCCCTTACCTTTGGCGCAACGCCTGCAACATTTACAAGTGCATCTATTTTTCCATAAGCTTTAACTGCTTCACCGACAAATTTTTCTCTGTCTGCGCTTTTAGATAAATCTCCCTGAACATATGTAAAGTCATCAAGCTTCACAATCGCTTCAGGTGCTACATCCATACCAACAACAGCCCAGCCGTTTTCTAAGAATTTCTTTACGGTTGCAAAGCCTATTCCGCCATTACAACCGGTAACAAGTGCAATTTTTTTCATTTCAAATCCTCCCATTATTTTATACAATTTTCCTTGTAAAGCGGCATATAAGCCTCTTTATCCTTGATAACACAACCTGCCATACTACCTGCACGCATAAGCTCAGTACATTTGCCGCAGGTTATACAACACTTATTTTTTTCCATTTTGCCGTTTGCAACAATATCTTTATAAAAATCAGGATATGCAAATGCCTCACGTCCTACGCCTGACATTGTAAACATCCCTGCCTTGATTGCCCCTGCCGCAAGGTTTGGAAGATATTCCTTCGCATAGGAAATACCCGAACCAATCACGCAGAGATTGGGGAATGCCTTCTGAACCTGCGCAGTGCAATAGAACATTCTGTCAACACCAACAAGCGGATGCTCACCACTTATATTTGCAGTACAATCTGCAGGTCTGTTGACAAATGAATTTACATAGGGGTTACCAATAGTGATATTAAGAAGCTCCACCCCAAGCTCATTATGTAAAATATCAATAAGCCTAAGCGGCTCTGTAAGGTCAATTTCCTTACCATTACCCTCTTTCACACCCCAACCATAGGGATACGGAAATCCATCGTATATATTAAGACGGGATGTTACAATAAATTTATCACTTGTAGCCTCTGTTGCATTTTTTATACCGTTTCGAAGCAGTCTTGTTCTGTTTTCAAACGAGCCGCCAAACGCACCCTCTCTTTCATATGCAGAAAGCATCTCCGATGCTAAATATCTGTGGCAGCACTTAATATCGATGCCGTCAAAACCTACTTCCTCCGCCATTTTTGCGGCTATACCGTACTGCTCCTCAAGCTCGAAAAGCTTATCATCTGTGATAATTCTGCTTTTATCAATAGGATTTTCGCCCTCAAACAGTGGGTTATTGTATCCTATAATCGGCGCAGGCACACCGTTTGGCTTCGAATATCGTCCCGAATGAGTTGCCTGCATAATAAGAACAGGTTCAAAACCATTTTCCTTTAAAGAAATTTCCTTGATTCTTTCATTTAATCTTTTAAAGGAGTCTTTTGTTTTTTCATTGATAAAAAGCTGTCTGGGATTTGCCCTGCCCTCTTCCTTGATTGCAACTGCCTCCGCCCATATAAGTGCCGCACCACTTTTTGCAAAACGGTCATAACGGCGGATTGTCAGTTCACCGGCCTCACCTTCATTTGTTCCGTCGCATCCCTCCATAGGCTGAATTGCAAATCTGTTTTTAAACGAAAGCTTACCTGAGTTAAACTCGCTTTTCAAAATATTAATATCATCTGAAAGCGGTAAATTCCCAAGGTTTAGTTCCCTTATCTTATTTTCCATAATACTGTCCTTCTTTCACTTATATTTTAGTCTGTTTAAATTCTAATGTTTTTTACGTACTGCAGTTTCGTCATTAAGATTGAATGCAAAATTGGTATTTTCAGCGGCTTTTCTTACTTTGGCATTTATAAGGCTGTGAAGCTGATGCACACTTATTGTGTCTTTCGGTTTAAACTTTTCGCCTATCGCGTAAGAAATAAGCTGATTTTTAAACCAAAGTGCGGCAGGGTCACTTTCCTTGAAATCAAAGCCGCATACGAGAAGCCGTCCCTTTCCGACATTAAACTCAAAAAGCGCTGCCTGACGTATTACATATTTATGCGTGGATGCCACTTCAATTATAGGGTTAAAAGGAATATCGTCAGTTTCAAAGCATACCGTATTTCCGCCCTCAATCATCTCGGCAAACTGCCAGCTGCAAAATCCCTCGTGGGGCATATCTCCTAATGCAGGGTGCTCCCTTACAACTGTTGCCAGATTACCTGATGTTCTGCCTGCAAGTCCAATACGGAAGGTTGTTGGAACTGTTTCAAAAGGTTCACCACCAAAAAGAATAACATCCTTCCCGTCTGCAAGATGCTTTTCAAGCGTATCTGGGTCCATTTGCGATGCTATAACAAGGTTAGCGCCTGAAACTGCATGTGTTTTCGGGAACAAATAGAGTTCCCATTCATTTTCTGTAAAGAAACCATCCGCTTCAAGTGTCATATACAATTTCATAGCGGTAGCTTTTTCGGTATCAGGCATTATAAGTGAGAATGTATGTAATTTTGAAACCTGTCCGTTTTTTACAATGTCAAGTGTTATAGTTTTACACTCTTTAATTTCGCCATCAATGCTAAGACGAAGCTTAAGCAGTGCATTTTCAAGGTCGCTTTTTCCGTAATGCGATGCAAAAACTGAAAAATCAAGCGTGTCCCCTGAAGCAAAATTCGTCTTTTTGCCAAGGTCTGTAAGAAGCACCGTGGGTGAATTATACATAAGCACATTCCTAACCGTTTCACCTGGTTTAAGCTCGTAAAATTCATTCATCATACCCACATCATAGCCAAAGGTATGCCAGTGGGTGTCTATCGGGCCGAGAAAATCATAGCCAGCTATATTATTACTGCGGCGTACTGTTTCAAAGCAGTATTTACGAATACGACGCTGCCACTCGGAAGAATTTTTGAAATATAACGGAGCATTTTTAAGGATTCCTTTTTCCGCAAGGTGGCGTTCTATAGACGAAAACATATTTGTCTTACCAACACGAAGGCCCTTATATCTGTCCTTAATGCTAAGGTCGGTATATGTACCATCTATACATATTTCGTGACTTACACGGGGTTTGTTATATACGCTGCTCCATTGGTCAATTTTTTCGGGATCATTATCAAGCGAATTATAGCTGTGAAAGGCATTGGCATAGCTTGAATACATATCGCTGAATTTAGAAAGTTCATCAAATCTACGCGGATGATGCCTGAAAGGTTCATCTACATTCTCCACGTCCTTCTCTGATTCTGCAAGGAAATATTCAACTCCACGCAGCGCATTCATAGGTGAAAACAGTGCATCGGTTTCAGAGTGCACAATATCGGCATATTTGTTAAGATACTTTATAAACGGGTCATCCAGCAAAAGCTCATTACCGCCGCAATAAATCACTACCGAGGTATGTCTGCGGCAGAATTTCACAATTTCCTCCCACTGGGAAACAGTTGTGTTGTTGGGACATTCTACGTGAAGAAGCATACCAAGTTCGTCCGCCGCCTGCATATACTCCTCGTCAGGGATATATGTATGAAAACGTATAAAGTTAAATCCTAATTTCTTCACCGTCTTAATAACATTGCAGTAAAATGCGTAGTCGTGATTTGGGTGAATTGTTTCAGGATAATAGCAATGTTCACATATACCACGCAGGAAATATGGCACATTGTTCAGCTTAAAATGCACGCCGTCAGCCAAAAGTCTTCTGACACCGAAGCTTCTGCTTAAGGTAGCATCTTTACAAGTAATTTTAAGTGTATAAAGCTTTGGATTTTCAGGTGACCAAAGTACAAGACCGTCGGAGGTAAAGGAAAATTCACCGGCACAACTTCCACATTTAAGGACTTTTCCCCCATCACAGACCATCCATTCAAAAGAAGTATTTTCTGTCAATTCAGGCTTGACGGTGACAGTTTTACAATCCTCCGATACAAGGATTGCAGCATCACGCAAAGGACACTTATACACCCTAAGCTCAACATCACCCGTTATACCGCCTGTATATTTGTTTGCTGAACGGGCAGTAAGTCCCGAAACAAGCTCCCCCTCATACCCCAAAAGCGGGTGGTTTGACACAGAAAGAATAATTGTATTCTCCCCATCTTTGAGCAAGCCGTCAGGTATAGGCATTTCAAAAGGATTGCTGAAGCCCGCGTGCCTTCCGAGAAATGTATCGTTAATCCATACGGAAACAGAATTCTGTACACCTTCAAAATGTATAACGGCTGAGCTTTTTATATTTTCACAACTAAAGCTTCGGCGGTAAAAGAAATTACCGATAATGTTAGGAAGTGCCATATCGGGCACCCTGCCTGTAATAGGATATTGCTGCAGACCATATTGGGGATTAATTTTTAATTTGCCAAAATAGCTTGTAAGCTGAAACTTCTCCGCCATATCCTCCCAATAGCCGGGAACGGCATTTTCAATTATACAGTTGTCTTTGTTAATATCAAAAACTTCTTTTGCGGGCGACTCTGCTTTAGTATATTTTTCTTCACAGTAAATCATTTCCCACGTACCGTTTAATGAAAATGGTGTATATGTCATAAATATTCCCCCCACTTTTTTCAATACATATTTTTTTTATTATCTCATATTATTGTTTTTTAAACAATCTTGTTTCTTGCCAAGAAATATATAATTCTTGCTTTTTATTTGTTTTGCAAAATTAATCTACTCAGCACTTAATAAACGAAAGGAATTGTATTATACTGATAGCATACGGAATTTCAAATACTCAATTCTTGTTTTGAAGGTATATATGGGCAAAGGATTAATAAGTTGTCAGTATAAACCAAATATGCACAATACGCAGTTTCATTTTTATACTGACTATGAGATAATCCTCCTTCACAATAAAAATACCATAATACAAAGTTTTCCAATATACAGAAAAAAAGGCGATACTAACCCTATGATTAAGGTTAATATCGCCTTGCAAAATAAAATTATTTAATTGTTCGTTTCTGGGATCGTATGCTACAAATTAAACAATAAAAGCCCAACCTTATCAATGAATTCTTTTTAATTCCTCCAAAGTTTCTTCAACAAGCTGCTGTCCGCCCTCGGGCGATACAATATTATCAAACATAGATGCACTGTAGCCTACCGCCCACGCACCGCGCTCTGTTGCAAGGTATGTGCCGGCTCTTCGTCCGGGCTGAGCGCAAAGCTGCACAATAAAGGTCTGTGCAAACGGAGAACGAGCCTGAATCCTGTGCTGATAATCCATAAAAAGCTCAAACTGGTTAGAGGCAAAGGCAATATCACCGATTTTTATTACGTGTAGCTCCATCGGATGCTTGGGCTCGTTCTTTTGCTTTTCATAGCGTGCTATTATACCGTCATAACGTTTGCCCGAAGCAATAATCCTGGTATTTATCTTCAGCTTTTCAAGAGGCTCTCCCTCTGTAACAAACGGAGCTCTTTCCTTGTGTTTTTCTTTTTCTACCAGACAGAAATTATATTCCTCGTCTGTTATAAGTCGTTTGTCAAGCTCTATGGTTTTTACACTGTGAACAATGGGTGCGTCCGTGATTTTTTCCTTTGTAGCCCACGAATAAACCTCATCAAAAGCTTCGCATATCCTGGCAGCAATATCACGTCTGTTATATATTTCTGCAGTATGCTCTACCCTTTCGTCAAGCTTGTAATCAGAGTATTTAAGTCTGTAACGACGCTCCTGCGCCTCTTTGTAGTGAAGAATTCTGGGCGACAAATCGCCTGCAGCCGCACACTGCGGGAGAATATGAATATCACCGTATTTCTTCTTTAGCTCGCATTTCACATCATGCCAGTAGTCAGCAGAGAGCATCCATTCCTTCTCGGAATTCTGTGACGGACAGGGAATGTTTATTATTGCACCTGTAAGGTTCTTTTCCTTGTCAAATGTAAACATAAAATTTGCAAAATGGTCTGTTCCTGCCTCATAATGACTGAACATATCTTCATTTGTGTTTCCGTACATTTTTGCATGACCAAGAACTGTAATGGTGTTTTGTACATTACCCTCACGCTTAGATAAATCGTCAAAGTACACACATCGTCTGCTGTGTGCGACGGCAGCATATCCGTATCCGTAGGAAATCGCCCCTTCTTCTTTATTGCTGAAGGACTCTATAACAGCATCAGCCGCAGTTTCAATAAAGAACTTTGTATATTCTCTCGGATGCTCTATCTCAACATCATCATGGGGAAATTCATCGAGCTTCCCCCACGAGCCAAGAGTTTCTTCAAAAGTTAGCATAGGAGAGCAGTGAGTGTGAGTTACATTCATAAGTATTTTTAAGCTGTCAATCTCAGGGGCAATCTCCTTAACTCTTTCACGGATTTTATCAAGAATTCCTGCCGCGACACCTTCACGGTCACAACTGAGGAAAATAACATAATCCTTGTCATCGCAAACGGTAAGCGCCGTCAGCGTCAGTGAATCGAGAGTTCCTTTGGAAACCCTCATATGGAACTGTCCCGGTATACAAACCGGTTTTTCTGTGGAAACATCCTTTGTGCTCCAACCAATTTTTAACATATCAATTACTCCTTTACTATTAAATAATACATAGATTGTGAGGTTTCGCCCACTTTGAATTTAAGCTTACCATTTTCATAGCACGTGGGAACTGTACCGATATAAAACCCCTCCGGACTTATTGCCCATACAACAAGCCCGTCTGTATCTGTTTCAATCTCAATTTCTGCTTTTATTACTTCAACCCTCACGGGAGGTTTACCATAGTTATACAAAAGCTCATTTCTGTATTCAAAGTCTGTATTCTCTGCCCTTCCTACTGTTGTCAGAAGAATATTGGAGGAGGAAGAAATATCTTCATCTGTAAGGGAACTCATTGCAATAACTGCAAAATCAGTTTCGCAATTTATATTAACACCTGAAAGCTCAACAGCAGCGTTTTTACCAAGAAAACCGTAGGCGCATTTGGTTTTCGGTGTATTTATATATCCGTAGTTTTTCTCTCTGTTAATATAAAGCTCACCTGTGTCGGATAAGATTTCGGAAGGCACCTTCAAATCAGATTCCTCTGCGAAGGTTTCAAAATCAAGCCTTGATACAACACCCGTTCCTTCTATATTAGCGTGAAATTCAATGTCGTTTAACTTATCCTTTGAAAAAGGAGCTATTTCCATCAAATTCTCCGATGCTTTTACATCACCACGTCTTGTAATAAGTGCCGCATGGTAGAACAGTCCAAACTTTGCAGGGTCATTCCATGTGCTGAAAATTCCCTGCCTGTATGGAATATTACCGATTTTTTCAGCGGCTATTTCCTTACCCAGCATATTTACATTTTCAAGGCGTGCCGAATAGGAGTATGTATGAATCGCAAAGCCTGACCATCCCTGAAGCATACCTATTGCGGCAGTATAAAGCGGTGATTCTGCACGGTATTCATTGGGCCAGGGCATATCCCATTCGGAAATATATGTCGGTCTGTACTTACTTGCCATCATAGCGCTGCGGGAAAGATATGATGAAGGCGACTGAGTAATAGACTTGTTCATACAGTGTTTTTCAAACTCTCCCCATTTCCAGTCATAATAGTAAGAATGACCGTCAAAAAAGTCTGTAACAAGCTGCGTTTTAATATTTGCAGGCGAGGTTGTCCAGTTAGTTCCTGTAATGGGAATTTTTACACCGCATTTTCTCATATAGTTATACATTTCCTTGTAATATTTTTCCTGAATATATATCAGGAAATCTATTACTGTATCATCCTCAACGCTTTCAATACAAAAATCAGCGGCTTTTTCTGTATAGTTGTTTTCCTGAAGCCATTTGTCAAATTTAGCATAAAGTTCAGATTTATACGGCTCGGGAACTGGGTAGTGAAACTTTTTGAACATATCGCTTTCGTTGACTATCTCCGCCATAACAAATACGGGATCGTCACAGTAAGCAAGCTTTGTATAAGGATTTACATGCGTCCAGAGCCTTTGACAAAGCTCCTTTTGAAGTTCTATAAGCTTATCACTGAAAATGCAGGAAATCTTCGCCTCATCTTTCAGTTCTTTCGCATTCTCCACACCTTCGTCCGACCTAAACTTTCTATATGTAAACATATCCATATAACAATATATGCCCTCTTTTTTAAGGCAATATATGAGGTAATCAAGTCTGTCCATGCTTTCAGGGTCAAGTTCTGCCCCTGTCACTCTTTTACCCTTTGTAAAGGCAAAAAGGTTAGGAGTATGCCATTCAGAATCCAACTGATGAAACCGTACAAGATTAAGACCTATTTTTGAAAGCCTTTTTGCAAGTTTTTCAGCATACTCATGCTCAGGAAAGCATCCCCAACCATTGAAATTGGTTCCCCAAAATTTAACTTTTGTACCATCTTCAAAAACAAAATCCCTTCCATCTGTTTTTATAAAGCCATGCTTTCCTGCAGGCTTTTCACTTTCAAACACAAAGGAAATATCAATAGGTACATCATCATGAAAAAACGGAAATGGTATAAAATTTTTCATATTTGACTACTCCTTCCTTATTCTTTACTTGAATTATATCATTTTAGGATGTATAATCTATATATAAAGTAAAAAAAATGCAATGATTTTCGGTAATATAGGAAGGTGATATAATTGGAAGGAATATTTGAAAAAAACGATTTGAAATTTAAAATTACCAAAGTTAGCGGTTTTAGGACCTTTGAATCCATGTTTCACTCTCATATGGAGATAATATATATTATCTCCGGCAGCATTAATATGACAATTGACGGAAGTTCAAGGACTCTTCTGCCCGGTGAAATGTGCATCACTTTCCCATATCTTATACACTGCTATGAAAACTCTACTGATGCAGAAGCAATAATTCTTTTGTTTGACCCTTCAATTACTGATTTGTTTGAAAAAAAACTTCTTTCCCACAAACCGGTAAACCCATATATAAATGAAGCTTCATCATTTTTGCCTTTGCTTGAAAAAATCATGTACTATTCATCGCATAACGATGCAGATCACTTAAAGATGGCAAATATTTATCTTATAGCCCTTCTGGGAGAAATCCTTTTTTCCACCGAGCTTGTACGTATTGAAGGCATCTCAGTGAGCACTGTGCGCAAAATACTTATATACTGTTCGGAGCACTACACTGAGGATATAACAGCAAAAAGAGTATCACAAAGTCTCTATATAAGCCAAAGCAGCATAACAAAAATATTTGCAAAAAAGCTTGGATGTTCATTCAGGGATTATATAAACCATCTCAGAGTCAATAAAGCAAGAAATCACCTCGAAAACACCGACAAGAAAATTATCGAAATAATGTATGAGTGCGGATTTAAAAATCAGAGCAGCTTTAACAGGGTTTTTCTTCAAATAGCAGGAATAACCCCCTCTGAATGCAGAAAAAATTCTCAAAACGAGGCATAGGCGAAAGGGGCTGCAGCAAAATGATTTTTTAAATCGGGTTGACTACAGCCCTGTTTTTCTGCCTATCAATAAGAAAAATGTGCAAAATTCCATATTTTTTTGCACACCAAATAAGAGGGCTACCCTCTTATTAAAAAATTTATTCGGTTGTCTTTTCTTTAAGCTGAAAGTTCCCCATGGAGTTGCGTTCCTGTTCGATTATCCTGAATTTTATGGTGTAATTTGTTGATGTCATACGCCATTGCTACAATAGCTATTTCTGTTTCAACTTTCTTTTGCCTCGAAGCAGAAATTGTCTGAATTTGTAGTTCTCTTTTATCACACCGAATGCTCCTTTTGCCTGTATACTTCTATTAGTGCAAAGCAGTATTCCCATTGGTGATGTAATATTAGTAAGAGATTGTTTTCTTTGTTCTATGAATTTTTTTAAAACAGCTCTTCGTAACATTCACTTAAGCGAGTGCTTCTGAATCTGTATATTTCATGATGACTTGGAGCTTCTTCACCGTTTAAAAGCCAAATGTAGTTAATATCTCTTGTGCAAGCCGAGTGTATATTTCTGCTTGAATATTCACCTTCCATAGCTGCATATATTACTACTTTGAGCAGAGTTCGGGGAGTGGTTGCACTTCTTCTGCCTAAACGAGAATATGTATGGTAAAGTGGTGTCAAATCCATTTCATCAATTACTTCATCTATCAAACGAACACTATCGTTTTCGGGAATTGTTTTTTCTGCAAATTCTTCTGAAATTAGTAGTTGAATATTTCTTTTCATTTTGGTATAATCTCCTTGTGGTGTTATTGTTTTTCGCAATTCAATTATACCAAAAAATGAGGACTTTTGCAATTTGCAATCGTCCTCATTTTTCTCTTTTTGGGGTTGTTATTTTGCTACAGCCCCTTCATATTTTATTCCAGTTCATAAACAAAGTTTTTTAAGTCATTTGAAAACACAACGGCAAGAGTAGCATTGCCATGCGTTTCCGGATATGCATCTGTTGAGCCATGGAAAAATACCGCATAGCGGTATTTTGAGCTTTCTGTTTCCATGGCAAAGCCTGCAGTAAG
This sequence comes from Clostridia bacterium, assembly GCA_045656645.1. Taxonomy (GTDB): domain Bacteria; phylum Bacillota; class Clostridia; order UMGS1883; family UMGS1883; genus UMGS1883. The sequence goes on from JAZORN010000001.1 coordinate 79,875, forward strand.
CCTTCCCTTTGCCCATTCCCATTCGCTTTGTCTCAGGGTTGTATTGCCCATTTCCTCCCAGTTTTCAAGATCTTTTGACCTTAAAAAGCCTATTCCGTTTTCCGGTGAATGTAACAGTATAAATTCATCATCCTTTTTTATTACACAGGCATTTTCTCCACCCTTTGTTTTTCCTAAAAATTCCCATTTCTTCAAATCATTTGAGAGCGAAAAGCTTACTCCGTTTTGTTTAAAAAACAGATAATAGCACTCCTCCTTTTTTAGAATAAAAGGGTCAATCATTCTTCCAAGTTCTTCAATCGGCATATCACCTTTGGGATTCAATATCTCCGGCTTTGAAAAATCTTTGAAATCCTTTGTTCTCATCGTAAAAAGACGTGCCGACTTATCTGCCATAAAACATTCTTCATACAAAAACGGCATAGGATATGATGAAAAGCATAAAATAAATTCTCCGTTGTGTTCAATCATGTTTCCGGGACTGCAATAATTCAGATTATAATTCTTTTCAGTAAGAATTCGAGGCTCGGACCAGTTTTTAAGGTTCACGGACTCACTCATTCCTATGCGGTTATACATATAACCGTTTTCTTTTTCTGAAACAGTAAAAAACAAATAATAAGTTCCTTTATGAAAAAAACACGCCGGGTCTCGGTAAGCATATTTATCATTTCCGTGAAATATTATCATATTATTATTCTCCTTAAAATTGTTTTTAGCGCTATGCCTACTTTGTTGTGCAATATAACTCCTCTGTATATTCTCGTAGCAGCCTTTTATTCAAGCTCAAGCAGTTCCGAAAAATTATATATGTAATAATCTGCTATGTTTTTTATATCGCAAGCATACTCCTCAGACGATGAATCATATACACCGCACACACTCATTCCTGCCTGTTTTGCCGTTTTATCAGCATTATAATTGTCATCAAGGAAAAGTATCTCTTCTACCGATTTTCCAATTTTTTCTGCAGCAAATATATATATATTCGGGTCTGCTTTACTTGTATTAAAATCGTCGCACGACCAAACATTTGTGAAAATATCATATATCCCTAATCTCTTAAGGCAACTATCGAGCATTGAATGAGGACTGGCTGTTAAAATATTAAGGTCAGCGCCATTTTCCTTTAGTTTTTTCAAAACGCTAATTACATTTTGCTTTGTCTCGATGCGATACTTGTATTCCTCCAAAGCGTATGAATTCATAATGGAAACAATCTCATCCTTGCTTTTATCAAGTCCAAGCTTTATAAAATATTCAGCTGTGCCTTTATAACCTAAAGGCGTAATTGTTTTCACAATATCATTATTGTAAGATATTGCATTTTCGTCAAGTATTCTAAGCATTACGGAAACAAATGTCGGCATTGAGTCAACTAACGTTCCGTCAAAATCAAATAAGTATGTCGTATACTTCATTTTCTTCTCCATCTAAAACTAAATTATTTTATTCAAACAAATCGTCAATAAAATATGCATTTGTATAAGCATGTTTTCCGGTTGCATCTGTTATTGTAATTCTTACATAAATGTCTTCAGGTTTAACTTCAAACTCGGCTGTATTCAGAAGCATA
>JAZORN010000002.1:0-5253 GCA_045656645.1 Clostridia bacterium
GAATTTAAAAAAACTTGCAAAGTGGAAATGGAAGGGCAATAATACACCTTCCAAATTGCTTATTTTTATCTTAAATTTAATAAATATGAAGAAGAACCCGATTTTTGCCTAACGCAAAGTCGGGTTCTTCGACAGTCTGAAGCGTTGCAGATTTGCAACGCTTTTACTATTATTATATCACATTTTCTACTACTTCGTTGTAAAGCTTGCTTAGCGGATTTCTCTACCTCCATCACCTGTTCTTGTCACATAAAACGATGCCTTGTGACCAAATCTTTCTTCAAAGATTACTCCCATTCTTTCAATATATTTATCAACAGCACAGTTTTTTATAATAGCAACTGTACACCCGCCAAAGCCGGCACCGGTCATTCTTATACCAAGTACGCCGTCTATCTTTCTTCCCATGCTAACAACAAAATCAAGTTCCGGACAAGTTACCTCGTAATCGTATTGAAGGGAATTGTGTGACTCGTTCATATATTGTCCAAAAAGTGATATATCGTCATTTTTCAAAGCTTCTGCACTTTTGCGTACTCTATCACACTCATAAACTACGTGCTTTATTCGTTTTTGTGTGGTTTCATTTTTAATTACATCTTTATTCTTCTCAAACTCTTCTATCGTTATATCTGCAAGCTGAGTTATATCAGGAAGAACAGTTTTAAGCGCATTAAATCCCTCTTCGCACTCGGCTCTTCTCTCGTTATATTTTGAATTTCCGAGAGAATGTTTAACATTAGTATTTGTAAGGACTATACTGCTATCGTTTAATTTAAGAGGAATATGCTCATATTTAAGAGTCGCACAATCAAGATATACAGCGTGGTCTGCCTTTCCCATAGATGATGCAAACTGGTCCATAATTCCGCACTTTACCCCTATAAAATTATGTTCCGCACGCTGAGAGATAAGTGCCATCTCAATCATGTCAAGTTCTTTTGAAATTCCTTTTTTCTCATTTGAAAATGTTGCAAAGCATATAGCAGTAGAAACCTCTATTGCTGCTGATGAGGAAAGCCCGCCGCCGTGAGGAACAGTATCGTCGTAAAGCAAGTCGCATCCGCAAATTTCATACCCGTCATTCAAAAGCTCCAGAGCAACACCAATCTGATAATCTCCCCACTTAAGCTTACCTTTGAGATTATGCATCTCACTTATACGTGTTTCCACCATGATATCAAGGTCTGTTGCCTTAAGGCGGATTATATCATCATCTCTTTTTCTGGCAATAAGTGTGGTTTTCATCGTTAGTGCCGCAGGCATAACACAGCCACCGCAATAGTCAATATGCTCGCCAATAAGATTTACACGCCCCGGTGAAGCAAATACACGCATTTCTCCGTCACCGTAAAGCTCTGCAAATTGCTTTTTCATCTCATTTAATTCCATTATTGTACCTCCTTGTTATAGAAACATATATTCCTATATTCTTATATCTGATTTATGAATTTATCAAACGCTTTTCTTCCGTTTTCGTCACGCTTATAAACACCTGCGTGCTCCAATACGCTGACAAAGACCTTGCCTACTTCTTTCTTAAGAATTTCTGCAACATTAAAGCTGTCAATTTCAGGGTGATTTCTTACCACTCCCTCTGCCCATTCTTTATGAGACGCAGTTTTTTCATTTTTACTCATATCAGCACCGCTGATAATTGCCTCTGCAACAGCATCCAGTTCCTCAACAAGTCTTGACGGTAATACTGCAAGCCCCATTACCTCAATAAGACCGATGTTTTCTTTCTTGATATGGTGATGCTCTGCGTGGGGATGATATACACCCAGCGGATGCTCCTTTGTCGTAATATTATTTCTGAGAACTAAATCCATCACATATTTTCCGTCTGCCATACTCGCAATGGGCGTAATTGTGTTATGCTTTTCTCCGTCAGTTTCAGCGAAAATAAATACATCTTCATCGGTATAACTACGCCAGCTTGTAAGAATTTTATCCGATAATTCAACAACTTTATCACCGTTTTCAGATTTCAGGCGAATTACTGACATCGGCCACTTAAGTGTGCTTACCTCAACATCTTCAAATCCTGATATTTTATAAAACTTTTCACTTACTGCCTTATGCATGGCAAATATATGATTACCACCCTGAAAATGCTCGTGCGAAAGGATAGATCCCCCTACAATAGGCAAATCTGCATTGGAGCCAATCATATAGTGATTGAACTGTTTTATAAAATCAAGCAGTTTTGAAAATACGCTTTTATCAATTACCATCGGAACATGTTCACTGTTAAGCAGAATACAATGCTCGTTGTAATAAACATACGGTGAATACTGGAAGCCCCATTTTGTACCGCAAATGTCAATGGGAATAATTCTGTGATTCTGCCTTGCAGGGTGATTTGCTCTGCCCTCATACCCCTCATTATCAATACAAAGCTGACATTTGGGGTAGGAGGACTGTTTGCTGAGTCTTGCCGCTGCAATTGCCTTGGGATCTTTCTCAGGCTTTGAACGGTTAATAGTTATCTCTATCTCCCCATACTGCGAATCCACTGTCCACTTTACATCTTTCTTTATCCTTGAGCGCCTTATGTAATTACTGTTACATGAAAGATCGTAAAAATAATTGGTAGCATCTCTGGATGATTTTTGGAGGAGGCTATTAAAGTTGTCAATTACCGTTGAGGGATATGGCGTCAGAATATCCATAATTTCTGTATCAAAAATATCCCTGTAAACTATACTGTCGTTTTCAAGCAAGCCGTTTTGAGCAGCATAGTCATTTATGGCTTCAAGTATTTCTTCAAACTCATCAACATTTGTGCATTGCGCCCCGGTCTCCTCGTAAGAATCAATCTTCAGTGCCGATAAAAGTCTGTTTCTGACATATATTTTATCGCTTTGCTCTATAAGTCCCGTCATAATTCCATAGGACAACAAACGGTCTATCTGTTCATATATCATATCAGTGCCTCCCAATAAATTTCCTTTACTATTTACTATCATTCTACCATCCTGTGCTATGGCAAACCATAAATATTTTTATACAATTTATGCACAAAATGATACATTTTGCTTGAAGCTTTACAGTTTTATGTGTATAATAAAATTATTATATTACGGGGGGAAAGTCATGTACACGAATGTAGCATACCTGCACAATTCTTTATCAGACTTAGTTGATGTAACAAGGGAGCTGACTGTAACAAGCTGCGGTTTTTTCAAATTCAGAAACAGACCCTCTTTCCTGACTGACAGACCTTTTGGCAGACGTGATTATCAGCTTTTGTATATCGCAAAAGGAAAAGCGTACTTTAATTTCAACGGTAAGGAAATCACAATACCCGAGGGAAATATGATACTGTACCGACCAAATGAACTGCAGTATTACCATTATAAAGGCAGTGACAAAACAGAGGTTTACTGGGTACATTTTACAGGTAGCAACGTAGAAAACATTTTGGCTTTTTACAAAATGCCATATAAGGAAAATATTTTTTATACAGGCACTTCTACTGATTATCAGTATCTGTACAGGCAGATGATTCAGGAGTTGCAGCTATGCCGACCAAATTTTGAGGAGCTTCTGTCAATTCATTTGAGACAGATTTTCATACTTATTAACCGCTACATAAAAGAGGGCAGAAAAGGAAAAAGCAGTATTATAAATACAATTGAGCGGGCAACACATTATTTTAATGAGCATTACAATGAGCCTATAAACATCGAAAGCTTTGCCGAGGAAAATCACATGAGCATTTGCTGGTTTATACGTAATTTTAAGGATATTGTAAAGGTTACACCAATGCAGTATATCCTTTCCCTGCGTATGTCCACGGCACAGAGCTTACTGGAAACATCGCAATACAACATACGGGAGATTGCAGAAACGGTGGGATATGACAACCCTCTCTATTTCAGCCGTCTTTTCCACAAGCATGTAGGAATTTCCCCCACACAGTATCGGAAAGAGGCACTGAGCAGACAATAAATTACGTTTAAAAAGCAACCAGAGTTTTTTAAAGTTTCTTATATTTAATAAAATCCAGGTTTTTAGAATTTATACAAAAACACCGGACTAAAATTTCTAAAATTTCGTCCGGTGTTTTTTATAATATAGGAATTTGCGCGCATTGTGCGCAAAATTGCGTATTTCAACAAAGTTTACCTATAAAAAAGTGAGCGCAGCGAACATTTAGTTGACGAAGTCAACTTTGTTCTAAACTTTTATCAAGCTCATCTATTATCTTCGCTATTGCGTGTTCTTCATTGCTTACTGTTATTATATCGGCAGCCTCTTTTGCACCTTGTGATGCATTGGAAACCGCATAGCCTGTTCCTGCAGTTTCAAGCATTGAAATATCATTATCGTTGTCCCCGATTGCAATTGTGTTTTTCATATCTATACCCAAAATCTCGGCAAGCTTTATAAGAAGATTTCCCTTGCTTGAATTTTTGGGCAGTATTTCATAATAAATCTCGTCAGAACGCAATATATTAAAATCTTTTGCTTTCGGGTGTACTGCGAGCATTTTTGCAAGCTCATCTATATTACGAGGCTCATCCGCAAACAAAATTTTTGCAACCGTATCAGTTACATCATTATAGTGCATCAAAAGTTCTTCCAATCCCTCTTCCCTTCGGTGCCTTTCAGTATAGGCGTTTTGCCTATGACAATATGTTCTCTCTGTAGCGGCAAGCTTTATTCCCATTCCTGGAAAATTTTCTTCAACATATTTTACAAGCTCAAGTGCAGAAAGGTCAATCGGTATAGACCATATCATTTCTTTTTTTATATAGTCATATATTCCTCCACCGTTCATACACCCAAACGGAGCATTTGGCTTGATTTTCTCATAAACCATTTTTGCCCCCGGGGGAATACGCCCTGTGATAAAGGTGAATATACCGCCGTTTGCTTTGAAATATTCTATAGCACGTAAGTTTTCATCCGATATTGACTTATCCGACCTTAAAAGAGTTCCGTCAAGGTCAGTTGCAATAAGTATTTTTTCAAATTTTTTCATAATATCCTTTTCCTTAGCTGTATTAAAATTCCTATATATATTAGCACAATTTATTAATTAACGCAACAAGTATTTCAACAAGAATAATATTCCTCAATTTTTTTTAAAATCATCCAAATATGTTATGATACAATTGATGGGTGACAAATAAAAAAGAAAATAGACTCCAAATATGATATAATGTTTAACGACCAAGAAAAACATATGTCAAAGGAGCTATTTTCTTATGAGTATTTTAACATCAGAAGCACGATTTCGTC
>JAZORN010000003.1:0-14044 GCA_045656645.1 Clostridia bacterium
TACCGTAACTTTGAACGATTCAGAAAACGCATATTACATATGTTTAGATACAAGAGCGAAAAGGCAAAAACTAATGCGGCAGCCTAAGCTGCCGCACCAATTCCATTTTATTTTACCCCAACTGTTGACAAAGAGCCAAATAAGAATGCCAAAAACCCCTTGACAGTAGGTATTACCTATTGTCAAGGGGTTTAGAATTTGTTGTTATTTCAAGGTTTAGAAGAAACGTTTTAAAAGTCCTTCAAGAGCCTTTCCATGTCGAGCTTCGTCTGTAACCTCTGATTTTGATATGCCGTAATAGTGGGCTTTAACGGCATTTTTTTGTATTTATTTTTTCCTTTTCCCACGGATTTCCCACGAGATTTTATTTCCCACGAATCTAACAATAGGATACACTAATTTTTAATATTTGTCAAGCCATATGCACTTCTATTTTAACACATTTAAATACTGCTCTTTTCACAAGTTCTTACATATTGATACAGTTTTCATCAAGCAAAAACTGCTCTATTCCCACATAATATATGCCATCTTCGTCGTGCCATGGAATGATAGCATCTTTAACGATAACTATTTTCTTGAACGAATCAGCAACCCTCTTAAGTGAGTTTATTTCCTGCTGTCTTTTTTCCTCATCAGCAACGGATAATGCAGACTGAATATAATAACGGTTGCTGCCATTATTTACAACAAAATCGATTTCAAGCTGAGAACGTATCTTTTTACCATTCTGGTCTTTATGGTTATATTCAACCACACCTACATCAACATTAAATTCACGGGCGATAAGCTCGTTATATATAATGTTTTCCATAATATGATTTTCTTCCATCTGCCTGAAATTAAGCCGTGCATTGCGAAGGCCTACATCAGTATAATAATATTTAAGCGGAGTTTCCATATACTTTTTTCCCTTGATGTCATATCTTTCGGCTTTATTTACAATATATGCTTCAGCAAAACAATCGATATATTTTGATATGGTAGAAGAACTAATATTTACATTCTTTGCGCTTTTAAAGGTTTTCGATAATTTGCTTGGGTTAGTAAGCGAACCTATTGCAGAAGAAAGGATGTTTAACAAATCTTCGAGCACATCCTTGTCATTATTTATTTTGTTTCTTTCAATTACATCAGTAATATAAGTTTTTGCGAATAAACCTTTAAGATATTTGCTCTTTTCTTCAGGAGTATTTTTAGATAATATAAAAGGCATTCCTCCATAGGTAAAATATTCCTGCAAGGCTCTATGCTTATCACCCTCGTATGCACCATAAAATTCCTTGTAAGTAAGCGGATTTACTTTTACTTCATCCCCACGGTCTTTGAACTCTGTTAAAATATCGGTGGAAAGCATTTTGGAGTTACTTCCCGTTACATACAAGTCAACATTTTTAAGCTTCATAAGGCCTAAAAGCACAGGAACAAAACCGATTTTATCTTCAACACCGTCTACATATGGATTTTGCATTTCTAAAACAAGCTGCACTTCATCGATAAACACATAAAATCTTTTGGTTTTGTCGGAAGTCACTTCACGAACATATTTATCAAGCTCAAATGGATTTTTGTATCTTGCATTCACTGCCTCGTCAAGAGCAATTTCAATAATACAATCATCTGTAACTCCAACCGAGTTTAAATACTCATGGTAAAGTTCAAACAGTAAAAATGATTTGCCACATCTTCTTATACCGGCAATAACTTTGATAAGACCATTGTCCTTTTTAGAAATAAGCTTATCAAGATATTTTTTTCTCTCTATAACCATAAATACATCCTCTCTTACACAGAAAATTATTGCGGATACCCGCAGTTTTATGCTGTGCCTGTGATTAGTATATCACAAAAGGGATAACAAAGTCAAACCTCACACAAAAAATTATTGCGGATATCCGCAATAATTTTTCCTTATCCCTCTGGTGTTTCTAAATTTACTCCATAAACACAAAAATAATCCCTGTAGAATTATCATTGCAATGTTAGTTCAATGTTGACAGATTAACATTGTGATGTTATAATATATTCAAGGATGGTGATAGTATGAAAGAGATTATAATATATCATGGTTCGGAAAATATAATAGAAAAGCCCGAATATGGCAAAGGCAAACCATATAATGACTACGGAAGAGGTTTCTATTGCACCGAATATGTAGACCTTGCGAAAGAATGGGCATGTGATGAAAAACACGGCGGATATGCAAATAAATATTCACTTAATATGGAAGGTCTAAAAGTCCTCGATTTAAATGGAGACAACTTTTGTATTTTACATTGGCTTTCCGTTCTTTTGAAAAACAGAAAGTTTACTTTAGATAATGACATAGGCCAAACAGCGAAAGAATATATATTAAAAAACTTTCCCGTTGACACAACAGGAATTGATGTAATTAAAGGATATCGTGCAGACGATTCATATTTTTCTTACGCAAGAGACTTTCTACAGAACGGAATTTCTGTCAAAAGACTTACACAGGTTATGAAGCTTGGTAATCTCGGAAATCAGATTGTTCTCATCTCCCCTAAGTCTTTCGAGCAAATTAAATTTTTAGGATATGAAGAAGCTCCGCAGGAAGTGCATTTCCCACTTCGTAAAAACAGAGATGAGCTTGCAAGAATAGAATACCTTTTTGACCGTCAGGGCGGTGCATTCTCACCTGATGATATACTGATGATTGATATTCTAAGAGGAGAGATAAAAGCAGATGATCCACGCTTACAATGAGATTTATTTGAATACTGTTATGAAAAACCTCGCAGCGCTGTTCGACCTTGCAATAAATGCTGAAGGATATGACGAAGATACCTTTTCTGATATTTTTTCAAAGTCTGATATCGCATCAGGAATTGAAAGCGGAACACCTGATATGCTTGCAGGAAAATCGGCAACCGAACTTTTGATTGAACTGATCGGAAAGGACTGCGAATATACCAATATCCCAACAAATAGAACACCGCAGTATTGGGCAGGGTGGGTTCTCGCTTATGCACAATGGTATTTAAACAAAAGTTTTACCGATATATTTTCTGTTATGCCATTTAGCCAGTTAGTCAATATGTATCATCCTTATCACGAAGCTGATGAAATGAAAACGATTGAAATAATACAAGGCTTATTCCCAAATGACAGCCCATTAAAAAGGCTTCGTCAGGAACGCAAACTTACACAAGAACAGCTTGCAGCACTAAGCGGCGTTAAAGTCCGTTCTATACGCTCATACGAGCAAGGAACTAACGACCTCTCAAAAGCACAAGGCGAAACCCTTATGATGCTTGCAAAAGCACTCAGCTGCACAGTTGAAAATTTATTGTCTTAAACAAAAAATCCTCCGCATAAATTAGGCGGAGGATTTTTCTATTCGAACATAAACAAAATAATCAGTGTTCAAAAAGTATTGATTCTAACTTTTATACTCTGCACCAGATGAATTATATCCGCAAGTCTGTTCTATCTAAATTACTTGCCCCTCACTTTTGTATTCCCACTTAGCTCCTACCTTAAAAGTGTAAAATCTATTATTTTAACGCCTTAATAAGCTCTGAAAAGCTACCCATAGCACTTTCTATATTCTCCATAATATCTGCCGCAAGCACATCTGGATCGGGAAGATTGTCAAGGCCTGCTAATGATTTATCTTTAATCCAGAAAATGTCAAGGTTTGTCTTATCACGAGAAATGATATCATCATATGAGATTTTCTCCATCTGCCGTCTGGATTTTCTTCGCTGTATGTTTCACTTCTGCCTGTAAGTTTTCCTTAATTATAGCATTTCACAAACTCATCCAAATCCGTTTGTTTATTCGTCCGCCATCTTCAAGAATATTAAATATGTAAGTTGTTCAAGGTAATCGCCGTTGGAAACACCATCGTCCATCAGCACGCTTTCCATTGACCATATTTTTTGTGATATATTTGACTCAGCCATTATTTTGCTCCTTTGCTCCTTTGCTTCCTTGCCTCTTTGTATATTTTGAAACGCTCATTATATTTTTGGTCTTCGTGTTCAAACTTCTCAAACTGACGTTTCTCATATACTTCTCTTACATTCGGCATACATTCTATGGTTTTTTCCACTTTGTTTTGCAACCAAACATATTTTTCTCTCAACGAAAACGGGATTTCTTTGTTTAACCAACAATTACATAATTCCTTAAGACGATCGCTATATTCAACTACTTCATCTATAGTTTTCCCTAAAAGGGAAGGTAGATAATTTACAAAATACATATAGTCATCATCTTTAGAATAACTGAATTTATAAAATTCCATATCCGGAAACATAAATTTTGTATTTTCAAATCCTTCATTTAAAGTTTCTCCACTAAATACTATCCGAGGGTATTTAGCAAGATTACTTTCAAGCAAATATGCTTTTGTTAATCCATCTCCGTATATAATATCATTTTCATAGAATAAATCACCTTTAGCAATTCCACCTCTCATCAAAATAGGTTCATCTCTATCTGCTAATGAATACTGTAATCTTCGGCAGGTATCTATTAGTGCCGCAAATGCATCATCTATTGTTGAATCGATAAAGAGGATAATGCTGTCCGAAAGAATCATATGTCGTATATGGTCAAAAGCCTTTATTTGTACACCATTATAATTCAATTGCGATTTTGCTTTTTCGTGTAATTTACCAAATATGGGATATATTTCATCACATTTTCGCTTTGTTATTAGTTCTTTAAATCCGAGTATATCTAAAAAAGCTACAAAATGACTTTTGTATTCTTTCATAATTAAACCAACCTTCCCTCGAATGCTTGTTTTAATATGCTTTGTCTTAAACTTTCTGCTTTTTGTAATGATTCATTAACTGTTTGCTCTATTTTATCACAAACAGATAGTTTTTGCTCAATATCTTCCACAATATCGTTTTGTGTGCCCAGTTTGACTATTTTTAATGGTGTTCTATATACGACACTTAGCCTGATTCTGTAAGCTTTCTATCTATTTGTATTCTTGCTTTTGTTTCTGGTGTCATTTGTTTCACCCCTTTTTAGGCAATTATTTATTTTTCACTCTTTCCACGGATTTCCCACGAAATCTAATATATTCACTTCTATTTTAAAACCTCTAAATACTGCTCCAATCGCTCTGCTACATATTCCCCAACCAGTTTAATCATAGGCTTTGCATCGTTATTTCTGTAGAATTCATCAAATGCATCATAATAGCGATGTCTGTCGGTGAATTTCACATTTATTGCGGGGTAACCGTTTTGTATAAGGTCAAGGTTCAGAATTAGTCTTCCGCACCTTCCGTTTCCATCAATAAACGGATGTATACCCTCAAACTCAAGATGAAATCTTGCTATACGCTCAATAGTGTGCATTGTCTTTTTACGAGTGTCATTATCCTGAAAAAGCTGTTCAAGCTTCGGCTCAATCATATATGGCTGCACCGGCTGTTTATATGCCCCCATAATCATTACGGGAATTTTTCTGAAGACACCTTTATCCTCAGGTCTGTTCATCAGCACAAGAGAATGTATATTTTTAATAACTTCGGAATTTATTTTAGTATCTTTTGCAATATCCTCTACATATAAAAATGCGTCCTTATGTCCAACTGCTTCCAAATGGTCTTTGAGAGGCTTTTTGTCAATAGTCATACCCTCCAGAACCATTGCCGTTTCTTTTAGCGTTAAGGTGTTTCCCTCTATTGCGTTTGAATTGTAAGTAAAATCAATCATAAACTGCTCTCTGAGTCTTTGGGATTCACCTGCAGTCAACGGTCTTTTACCATCAAGCTCTGCTTTCAATGCATCTATTTTCAAAAGCAAAGCTGAAAGTTCGGATGGTATTTTAATTCCTTTTACTGTTCTTCCATCTATCGGTTTGGGAGTATTTTCGGGAATCATATAAAGCTTTCCTTTTCTGATAACACCATCTATTCTGTTTTGAGCACATAAAAGCCTGACCCTGCGAGGTGAAATCCCCCATCTTTGAGCAGCTTCTGACACTTTAATATATCCCATCTAATAATCCTCCACAACAATACTATATCACTATAATAGCACATTTTGGGAATAATATCAATAGTTTTTATCAAATTGAACCATCGTATTATTCCCAAAATTATTTAGTAGATATTATCCTCAAGCAAGAAATCTATAATATTTACATTCAGTATTCCATTATCATCCACCCAGCGTTTTCCGGTATCTCTCCTTACAACTATTTTAGGGAATGAATCACCGGTCAACATAAAGGGTTTATTCTCTGCATCTATCTTTTCCTCTGTTTCCATTGCATAAGCTGACTGAATATAATATTTTCTTGAGCCATCTGATGCAATGAAGTCTATCTCTCTTGCCGTTTTAACATAAGTTCCTTGAGCATTCTTTTCATTGGAATAAACTACTCCTACATCTACAGAAAACCCTCGCACAATCAACTCATTATAAATAATATTTTCCATAATGTGCGTCATTTCCTGTTGTCTAAACCCAAGTCGTGCATTACGCAATCCAACATCTTCACAATAATATTTGTTAGGGTAATCAAAATAGGACTTTCCCTTTACATCATACCTCTTACTCTCCGAAAACAAAAATGCATCTTCAAGATGGTCGATATACGCCTTAACAGTATTCTGGGAAACCTTTGCATTCTCTTTGCTGTTTAATGCATTACTGATTTTTGTAGGATTTGAAAGTGAGCCTATGGAAGAACACAATAAATCCAGAACCTGCTCTAATATATCTTCCCTCTCAATTTTTTTACGCTCGACAATATCTTTTATATAAACCTCTGCAAAAAGAGATTTTAAATAATTTGTTCTTGCAGAATCTGTCGGCCTTGACAAAACAAGCGGCATCCCGCCAAAGAAAGCATAGTTGTCAAAGGCTTCATTTCTGTCACCACCGACAGCCGAATAATACTCACCAAAAGAAAGCGGATGAACTCTTATTTCATCACTTCTTCCGCGAAATTCTGTGAGAATATCCTTTGAAAGCATTTTAGAATTGCTTCCAGTTACATATACATCAAGATTTGAAAGCTCCTTCAAATCATTTAATGCATCATAGAAAGTAATATTCTTACCATCAGGATTGTAAGGATTAGAAACCTCATCCGACATCTGAATTTCATCAACAAAAAGATAATAATTTTCGGATTTATTCTCTGCAATAGCTCTTACATAAGAGGCAAGTTCAAGAGGGTTACGAAAACGAATATCCTTTACTAAGTCAAGCTCAATGCTTACAATATTCTCCTCTTTTACTCCCTGAGACAATAAATAATTTTTAAAAAGAGTTCTTAATAAATATGATTTTCCACATCTTCTTATACCTGTGATCACCTTTACCTGACCATCCCACCGATAATCAATCAACTGTTTTAAGTATCTGTCACGTTTTATTTCCATGTGCGTTCACCTCATTGAAAAGTTTTACCAATATTGTTCTTACTATTCAACAGTATATCATCATTATATTTAAAAGTCAATTATTCTCATTGAAAACTTTTGCAAGTTTTAGTTTAAGTTTTCATTTTATTTCGAAGCTAAAATTTGGTCAAAATCCAATCCGTCATACTTATCCAGAAATTCCAACAAAGCTTTGCGTGTAACCTTTCTGCAACCAAGCTTTATAGAACGCAGATGACCGTTGTTAATCAAGGTATAGACAAAATTTTTATTTATCTTTAATATTTTTGCTACTTCGCTTATTGTATATAACAATTCTTCTCTGATTTCAGTATTTTGTACCATTACACATCCCCCCTATTATGATACATATTCGTATATATTTCTAAGTTTTTTCAGTGCTGTGCTTTTCTGCACATATACACTGCCTATATTCATACCAAATAAGTACGCTATTTTCTTAAGCTCCATTCCTTCAACAAAATGTAAAATAACTACTATTCTTTCTATTTTCCTCAATTTCATCAAAGCTTCAATTAGAAGCTTATCTTCAAAGTTCTCTTTGATTGTTACTACTATCAATCGGTCAATTATTTTTCTCGTTTCGTAGTTTATTTCCTTTTCGGTTAAATTTTCATTATCATTATTCAAATTGCTGCATTTGCACCAGTTTTCAACTATATATTCAAGATTAACAGGCATAACATCGCCCCCCTTTTGTCCAAAAGCCATTTTTTAATCAAATACCGAAAAAGAAAAAACACACAAAATGACTAAAATCATAATTGTGTGTTTAACCTCAAATGCAGTATAACCCCTAATAAAAGGCTATATTACCGCCTATATTCCGTTTTCCTCAAAAAGTTTTTTGTCTTCGGCTCCTACTTTTGCGCACAACAAAAAAACCTGTGGTCCCTTTTGGAACAATAAATTAACCTCAAAAAATAAATAAAAAATAACTGCTTACCATTTTAACTGCTTACCATTTTTACAAGTTTATTCTACTCCATTTATTAAATAGTTTCAATAGGTTGCTACATTTTTTAATAAAGTATTTACAATTGGTTTACAAACAGCATATAAACCACACCCATGCAAAAGAAAATTCCCCCCGTGGGAATTTTCTTTTGCAACCCTCAATTTTTGGCTTTATATAGCGGTTTACAGCGCATGTTCATTTGTCATTTACGAGCAATTTTTTGCTTTAAAATTTTGTATTCTTATCATTTTCAGGCAAAGCAAATTTGTATAATACCATATGTAAAAGTTCTTTATCTCTGCCAGTTAATGTAGGAATAATTTTTTCAATTACACTTTCTTCATCGCGAGTTAAATAAACTTTCTCTCTCTTGTATTCATCAATAATATATACTCCACCATATCTACCCATTTTACTTGCAATTGGTGCAATTCTGCTTAATTCAGTAATATCACTTCCAATAGTATTACTCGACACAGAAAATCTCCGAGCAAGTTCAAGACAAGATACAATCTTTTGATTCATAAGAATAGAAAGTATATACATTCTACGTTCAAAAGATGAAAATTCTGACTTCATAAATTTTCTCCTTCGTAATTAATTTCTAAAGAAATCATATTTGGAGGCGCTCTTATGCTATACAGAAAAAGGCACTACTAACCCCTTAAAAAATGTTAATATTGCCTTAAAAATTATTTATATTTATTTCCATGGTCGTTATATAAACCAGACCTCAATTTCATTTTATGTCAGTTGGTATTTGTTTAACAAATCTTCTACTACACATACGAATGACAAACCTTCAATCAGCGACAAAAATGTAGGAGAAACGCTGTGCAGCAGAAGATAGTGTACCAATATAATAATCTCACTTAGTCCTATACACCGCTATATGCGCTGAAGCCACCATCTACGGGGATTACAACGCCATTTACAAAGCTTGATGCATCCTTATGCACAAGGAAAAGGAGTGTTCCTATAAGCTCTTCTGCTTTTCCAAATCTGTCCATTGGTGTTGCGGCAAGAATTTTTCCTGTTCTTGCAGTTGGCGTACCATCTTCGTTAAAAAGAAGCTTTTCATTCTGTTTTGTTACGAAAAATCCCGGTGCTATTGCATTGCAACGGATATTTGTCTTTGAAAAATGTACTGCAAGCCACTGTGTGAAATTTGATATTGCAGCCTTTGCTCCACTGTATGCAGGAATTTTTGTGAGAGGGGTATATGCATTCATACTTGATATGTTGATAATGCTTGCATCTTCCTTAACATAACTTATGTCATTCTTATAAATAAGTCGTTACTGCATAATGTATTTGGCAAGTTTACATTTTTGCGACAAAAATTAGGGGTACATTATGCTGTAGCAACCTATATGCAAAAGTCTGCAAGAAAACACTAAAATCCTCAGACTTAATGCCAAGTTAAATCAAAGCATTTCTCTACCACCATCACCTATACTAGTCACATAGAAAGAAGCTTTATGACCAAATTTTTCTTCAAAAAGCACACCTATTCTTTCAATATATATCACTTTCTTCAGTAAGTCCTGCAATAATTCAGTATGACAATAATTTATCTATCAGCTCGTATATCATGTTTACTTCTATATTTTAAAACTATTATTTATTATGTTTAGCAACAACTACTGCACAATGTTTAGTTTTAGGATATTATTTTTTGGAGTTCTGCACAAGAATATGTACATCAATAAATAAATGCAATAGTTGTTGCTATGCAAAAGTCTATCGGGGAAATAGTAATTTCCTCAGACTTATTGCCAGTAATTAAATAAGTTGATTTCACACACTTCTGAATCCACGTCCTATTATCTCGCTACTTGTAGTAATAATGATAAATGCGTGTGGGTCAATTTCTTTTATTTTGTTTCTCAGCTTTATGGCTTCAAATCTTTTGCAAACAGTGTGAATCATAGTCTTTTCCTCTCCGGTAAACTCTCCTGTTGCCGATGTAACCGTGGCTCCATGATGAAGTGTTTTTATAATAAATTCGGATATTTCTTCTCTTTTTGATGTAATTACCACAAAGTATTTACAGGTATTAAGACTTTCTATAAAACTATCTACTATAAAAGCCTTTGCAAATAGTCCTAAAAGAGAAAATAATCCTGTTTCAACATCAAAAACAACAAACGCCCCTGCTGCAACAATAAAATCAACCATAAGAAGAGCTTTCCCAACATCTACGCTTGTATATTTTTTAAGTATAAGTGCGGCAATGTCGGTTCCACCCGACGATGCATCACTATTAAATATCATAGCAGAACCTATGGATGTCAAAAGCATCGCATACACAAGTTCAAGGAATGGCTGATCGGTAAGCGGATTTGTAACTGGCACAAACACCTCCAAAAGGTATGTAACCGCTGAATAAAACATACTGCAATAAACTGTTTTTATACCATTTTGCTTTCCAAGAAAAACAAATCCCAAAACCATCAACACAAAGTTTAATAGCCATATCCAAACACCTGCGGAAATAGGAGTTATCTTTGCAAGGATTGTACTTACACCCGATACGCCACCGGTTGCAAAGCCATTTGGTATTTTGAAGAAATATACACCAAAAGCAAGAAGGAAACATCCCAAATTCATAAATATAAAACTTTTAAATTTTGCTTTCTTTTTCATATTTTATCTCCGTGTTAAAGCTTTTAAATGCAATAAATCACAAACGCAATTCTTTTTGCTGTTTCTGCCAATGAAGCTAATTTTATATATTGTCTATACATATCATAGATTATATCACCATCTGCTTTATCATTATTTATTTGCTTGTAATTTGCGGGGACGTAGTATATATTAGGCTTTAAGGTAGGTGTGAAGTCACAAAGACCTAATGTCATATTTTTATAACAGAATTTCTACTGCATAATATTTAGTTTTAGTATATTATTGGAGTTGTTCACTAAAGATTTTGTGCACTATATTATATTATAATTATGCAGTAGAAGCTGCTATGCAAAAGTCTAATAGGAAACCTATCAAATTCCTAAGACATAGTGCCTAATATAAGGAGCAATACGTTTATAATCATTATCCATTGCGCAGCAGAAAAATATGGAGTAATCTTACCTGAAATTGTTCCTATACCGCTTACACCACCTGTAGCAAAACCATCAGGGATTTTAAAAAAGTCTACTCCGGATGTCAAAAAGATTGTATCAACCGTTATCATAAACGTAATTACAAATTACAAATCATACGAGCTTTGTTTATGTGTAAATGTCAAAGCTTCTTCACCTAAATATTCTTTAACATCCATACCGAGGTAGTTACACAAATCTACCATTTCAGCAACTGTATTTATATTTACATTTATGCCGTTCTTCATCCTGTCTTCATAAGCATAAATTTCTTTTTCACCATGCGTGTAGATACGCTCTGCACCCTCTGCTTTAGGTGATTCACGAAGTTCTTCAAGCAATGTGGAAAGATGTTCTTTAATAGCATTTGCATCGCCAAAAATCGCTGGATTGATTGCAATAAAGCCATGACAAGTGCCACCTTTTCCACCGATATGAGTGTGGTTAGATGTAAGCCCCATTGACAAAATAGAAGTAAATATCTCACAAAGCATACCATATCCGTAACCTTTATGGCTACCGCTCTGTTCTACTTCTCCACCTAACGGAACAATTCCACCGCCTGCTTTTGCAACAATATTTTTAAGTACGTCAGAAGCATCTGAACTGCCTTTTCCGTTTGCACCAAGTGCCCAACCTTCAGGCAGCGACTTTTGCAATTTATTATAAATTTCAAGTTTACCACGAGTTACAACTGTTGTTGAAGCATCAAAGAAGAAATCGTAAGGCTGTGCAGGCATTGCGATTGCAATAGGATTGCTTCCGAGCATTGCCTTTCTGCCGAAAGTCGGAACCATTATGGCCTCGGAGTTTGTCATTGACATACCTATAAGCCCTTCTTTACATGCCATCTTTGCATAATAACCGGCAATTCCGTAATGGTTTGAATTTCTTACGGTAACAATTGCCATACCCGTCTGTTTTGCTTTTTCAATGGCAATATTCATTGCTTTGTAACCCAAAAGCTGTCCCATACCATCATTGCCCTCAATAACTGCAGAAACAGGTGTTTCAAAAACGATTTCGGGTTTAGCCTCAACCTTTATAAGACCCTTTTCGATTCCCTTGTGGTAGCGGGCAAGACGCTGCATTCCGTGGGATTCAATTCCGTAAAGGTCGGAAAGCAAAAGAACATCGGATATAATTTTGCTTTCATCTTCAGTAAAACCGAATTTCTTGAAGCAGTCATTGCAGAACTTGTTAAGCTGCTCGTAAGAATATCTTATGTAGTTAGACATAATATCACTTCCATATTTATTTTTTTATAGTATAACATACTTTAAGTGAGATGGAAAGAGAAATTTTAAAAATTCGGAATTCGGAATGCGTAATTCGGAATTAAGAGAAAACCTTGCATAAATTTAGGCTTTATGGTATAATGCGGGTGTCACGCAATTTCATATTTCATTACCCACAGGGAAACATACTTTGGTAAAAGGTGTTTCTCTCTTCTTCATATTTCCTGTGGGATAATGAAATTGTGTGACAACAATGAGGGACTTCACTTTTTCGGTGTGTCTCTCACGAGGCACACTTTTTTATAATAGGAGTTTTGAAAATGAAAAAATTTATATCGCTATTATTAACTTTTACACTTGTTTTTGTTCTTGCTGCTTGTAAGAATGAAAGTGACTCATTATCTAATATAAGTGACGACACTTCTATTACACAATCAGATGATACAACTTCAACTGATAATCAAACGAGTGAAAATAATAGTTCAAATTCAAATGATGCTACAAGTATTGAAACACCAAGCAGTATCGCAAGCACGCCAACTGAAAGTAGCAAACCCACACAGACTAATACAAATAAACCAACACATACACATAATTATTCAGCAGCCACTTGCACAACACCAGCAACTTGTTCTTGCGGTGCAACACAAGGCGGTGTATTAGGTCATAAATGGAGTAATGTAGATTGTATGACACAGAGAATTTGTGAGAGATGCAAAACAACTGATAAAACTATTGTATCGCATGATTTTTCTAAATATCTTTGCGAAAAATGTGGAAAAATCGACCCTGAAAGTAATGTGTTCTGGGGGGTTAATGCCTTTCTTGCAACCTACGGAGAACCTAATGGAAAAGGTAATATTAATTGTTATCCAAATGCGTTTGCGGCATTAAGTGTTTCGAATTATATTGAACAAGATAACTTTTTTATAGAATATAGTGAGGATGCTACCGGTGAAGTTTTTTCTGTTTGGGTAAAATCAGGAGTTTCCACGGTATCATTCCGCAGAGGCTCTACATATGGAAGTTACGAAATAAAAAATTCGGTATTATGTTCTGCAGAAAAAGTGGTGTTTGACGATTTTTATACTAATCCTGATAATCCAACTGACCAAGATGTTTTTGCAAGTGAGTGTGCACCGAAAATTGATAAATATTTAAGAATGGCAGAATCAAAAATTCTAATTCCTAAAATGGGATTAAAGCTTTCTGATTTTGGATTTGTAAAGTATAAATAAGAAAACATAGTAGACGGTTCTGTGTGTTTTTGTAGGGGACGATGCCTACATCGTCCCGAATGAGATAAAAAAATCGGGCGGATGTGGGCATCCGCCCCTAC
>JAZORN010000004.1:0-6404 GCA_045656645.1 Clostridia bacterium
GGATATCGCAATTTTGAACGATTCAGAAAACGCATATTACATATGTTTAGATACAAAAGAGAAAAGGCAAAAACTAATGCGGCAGCTTAAGCTGCCGCACCAATTCCATTTTATTTTACCCCAACTGTTGACAAAGAGCCAAAATGCAATGTAATTATTTTCACATTGCATTTTTTATTTATTTAATCGTATAATTTCCTTTAATCATAAATATGCAGTCTGTAGAGGTTCTTACGCCTCTGCCGTCATCAAGCGGAACAATCAGAAGATGATTTCCCTGAACATTTGTGCCATTAGCAAGGTCAAAGCCCATTGTAACATCACTCAGTCCGCCCTTTTGGGTTCCAATTACAGAGCAATTTCCCATTCTGAGTATCATTTCCGTTCCTGCACCGCATATAACACTTTTTCCTGCAGGTACATCTACAACCTTGAACTTCATTGCAGGATAAACCACACTTTCAATATAGCTTTTTGTTATAAGCGGGTCTGCTTCTGTCCCCGGCTCTGCTGCATAGGAGCCTGCCACAAACATTACGCACAGCGCCCCCATAATAATTGCAAGTCTTTTTTTCATAAGTACCATCCTTTCCTATACCAGTCCAAAACTGACCGATATAGCATCATTTACTTTTATCATCTGCAGTTCATCCAATCTTCCGATTTTTTCCCGTAGGCGCTGTTTATCGATAGTGCGCACCTGTTCAAGCAAAATCACACTGTCACGGGAAAGCCCGTATTGCTGCGCATCAATTTCTATATGCGTCGGCATCTTCGCTTTGTTGATTTTACTTGTTATTGCGGCAGCGATAACGGTGGGGCTGTATTTGTTACCCACATCATTCTGCACCACAAGAACAGGCCTCACACCACCTTGTTCAGAACCTATAACCGGACTTAAATCAGCATAAAAAATGTCACCGCGTTTTACTATCACAATTTTCACTCTCCGATAAAAATTCCTCGTAGATTTCATATGCACTTTCATCGGATAACAGAGAATTTTCGGCGATTTCAAGATTTATATCGCCCATTTCAAGGTATCCCCTTTTCATCTGTTCTTTAAGTTCTATTTTTCTTTTTTCGCTGACATACTGCCTTATTGCCAGCTTAATAACCTCACTTCGTGACCGATTGTCTGCTGCGGCGAGGTTATCTACCTCCTCCACGAGCAAATCGGGCAGTGTGACGGATATTGTTCGATGAGCCTTTTCCTCCATCTGACATGCCCTCCCCTGTAATGAATACTATATCAAGTATACTACATTTTTTACGGCAGGTCAAATGTAAGTTATTCCAATGAATTATTTTCTGCAGGCTATGTAGCCAACTGCTTGTGCAATCTACATTCGTAATTATGCACACATTTTGCCCATCCCATACATTTATTTACATTTCTCTTAATGCTTGCGGAATAAATTTTATAAGGTCATCAGCCGTAGTTCCTCTTGCACCTACCTCTTTTTCTGCAATAAGCCCGGTGTGCGTATGTATATAGCAGCCAGCCGCAGCGCTGTCTGTCAGCGACATCCCCTGCGAGGACAGAGAGGCTATAATTCCGCCCAAAACATCACCCGAGCCTGCCTTTGCAAGTGCGCTTGTCGCATCAAGTGAGATATACTTGTTGCTTCCTCCGTATGCTATAACCGTTCTTGCACCCTTAAGCAGCAGTGTCACACCGTTTTCACGTGCAAATTTATCGGCAAAAGATATACGGCGGCTTTCTATATCTTTTACATCACAACCGCTTATACGTGAAAATTCAAGCACGTGCGGAGTTAAAAGCACATTTTTATTACGTATTATATCAAGCTTTCCCGCAAGGGCATTGATGCCGTCTGCATCTATTATTACACCTGCATTCGTCACATTAAGCACATTTTCTATAAGCTCACTGTGACGTCCTTTTCCAAGTCCCGGACCTATAAGAACGCTGTCCGCCTTTGCAAGAGCATTTACACCCTCTTCGCTGAGATTAGGTTTCATTACACCGTTTTCCTCTGCCTGAGGAATAACAATAGCCTCCTTTACCAATATATTCAAAACCTGACATATTGACACCGGGGCAATAATCTTCACCACACCGCAGCCGCTTTTATATGCCGCCATTGCCGCCATCGCAGCCGCACCGGGCATTGTTTTGCTGCCCGCAACTATTACGGTTGTACCGAAAGTCCCTTTGTGTGAGTATCTTTCTCTTTTGGGGAGCATTGATTTCACAAGCTTTCCCGTAATCGGCACGCACGTACTCTCACGGAGCTCATCATATTTCACGCGGATTCCAACCTCTGCGACAACTATTTCTCCGCATAAGTCCACACTTTTATTTGAGAGCATCCCCCTCTTTGGTGCAGTAAAGGTCACGGTCTTGTCCGCTTTTACCGAGGCGCCGCACTCCTCACCGCTGTCAGCGTTCATACCGCTTGGGATGTCTGCCGATACAACGTAGCTTTCTGATGAATTTATTATTTCTATTGCACGCAGTGCTCTTGCATCAGTAATTTCGCCATTTATTCCTATGCCGAAAATTGCATCAAATACGCAATCAACTTCCTCTGTAGGAAAAGTGACTTCTTGAGTTACGGGAATATCTGCCTCTATTGCCCTTTGGCACAAAGTGGCACATTCCTCACTTGCAGGAGGAAAAACCTGAACAATCTCCACGTATATACCGCTTTTTTTCAAAAGAAGGGCAGTGGCGTAACCGTCACTGCCGTTATTTCCCTTTCCACAGTACACACGTACACTGTTAAAGCTGCAAAGCTCCCTAAAGCAGGCATTTGCCGCATTTTCAATAAGATAAAGCGACGAAACCTCCTGCATCGTAAGCTTTTCTGCCTCTTTTATCATTTCAGATGATAAAAACAACATAATATCATATCCTTTGTGTAGTGGGTTAATTTTTAATCGTAAATGTGTATCTTTGACGGAGAATATTTTCTAAGATTTGTGAGCATCGTATATGTCGGCTCAAACTTAAGAAGTATTTTTGAGTTTTTATCAATCACTGCAAAGTATACGTTTGCATCTCTTCTTCCTGATGTAGCATCAAGTGTTTTATCAAACTGCTCATTAAGACGTGCATTGTATGCCGTATCCTTAACAGATGCAAGCACCTCAAGTTCTTCAACACTGAAGGTTACAAGCCTTTTTCTTGCGGTTGCATTCATAATAACATCAATATCAAGGCTGTCGCCCGTAATGATATACTCAAACTCCTTATTCATTCTTGATGAAAGCTTAAATGCGCCGAAATAAACACCGACTACTGCAAGCATCAGAATACCGCCAAAGCCGCCCGCCTTACCTAAAAACATAATAAGCAGGAAAAGTGCAACCACCGTTGCCGCAAAGTAAAGCAGCACTGAAAGCAGAACTTCCTTTGCCCCTTTATTTCTTTTTATCATATATTCATTAAATTCCATTTTTATATACCTCCGTTATATTCCTAAATCCAGTCCTGCATTTCCCTGGGATGGCGCAGGCTGTGAAGGTGTCACGGGAGCTGGTGCAGGTGTTACGGACGGCTCCGTCGGCTGTGTTACAGAAGAACTTGGTGTATCGGGTGAAACTGCCTCTCCCTCGGGAGTGATTTCAACAATACCCTCAACCTGTTCATCCTTTTCTACAATATCTGCACTGCCATTTGCCAGGTCATTTTCATTAAATTCATACGGATGTAATGTGCAAAGCTTTGTGGGGATATCGCTCTTTTTATACCTCTTACTTGTAAGCTTTCGGCAGGAGGGTGTTGCCCTCATTTTGCTTTCTGCACAAAGCATTACACTGTATGTTCCCTTTTCTTCATCTGCAAGGAACTTCTTGTTTTCAAGTCCTTCGTGAATGGGTGCCATAACCTTTCTCCACGCTACTGCCGCAGGGTTTGGTGAAAAGCCTCTTAGTGTTGCAGGTTCATCATATCCAAACCATACTGCACCTACATAATAAGGTGTGAAGCCTACAAACCATCTGTCGTTATTACTGGAGGTTGTACCCGTTTTACCTGCGACACGCATTCCGCTAAGTTTTGCCGCAGTACCTGTACCGCCGTTTACCGCATCTGTAAGCATTGAAATCACAGATTCTGCCGTTGTTTCACTCATAGCAATCTGTTCCTTCGCCTTATGCTCTAAAATAACCTTACCGTCAGAGTCTACAACCTTTGTATAAAGCGATGGTTTAATATATTTACCGCCATTGGGGAAAGTACAGTATGCGGCACACATCTCAAGAACGCTCACACCGTCTGTAAGACCGCCCAGTGCAATCGGGGCAAGTGCCACGTCAGAGAATACCTTTCCGTTCTTTTCACGGTTTTTCACAAGTGTTGAAATATGAAGATTGTTTTTAACAAAATCAAATGATGCATCAGCGGTAAGATAATTACAAATCTTTACTGCAGGAACATTTCGTGAGCCACGAAGTGCCGCTGCAACAGTAATTCTGCCCTTAAAGCCTCTGTCATCGTTTCTCGGTTTCCATTCGCCAAATTCAACGGGCGAATCATTTACGATTGATGACGGTGTAACAAGACCGTATTCAACCGCAGGTGCATATACGGAAAGAGGCTTTATCGTTGAACCGGGCTGACGCAGAGTATGCGTTGCACGGTTAAGTGTACGGTTACCCTCTTTCTCCCCTCTACCGCCTGAAAGTGCCTTTACAAGACCTGTGTACGGGTCCATAATAACCATAGAGGATTGCGGCTGAACTGCTGTGGATGCCTTCTGAAAGGCTGACGGGTCATTATAAACCTTATCCATAGCCTCCTGAATTTTCATATCCATAGAAAGATAAATCTGTAAGCCGCCGTTATAGAGAATTTTACTTGCATACTCTTTGGTGTAGTTATACTGCTCCATCAAATCCTCGATAACCTGGTCGATTGCAGCATCTGTAAAATAGCTCTGATAATTCTGGCTACCCTCTGCATCTTTCTTTACAAATACGAGCTTTTCGTCAACTGCCTCTTCATATTCTTTATCAGTAATAAAGCCAAGCTCCTTCATTTTTTTAAGTATAACAAGCTGCCTTGCCCTATTATTTTCAGGGTTTACAAGCGGGTCGTATTTTGTCGGAAACTGCGTTATTCCCGCAAGAACACTGCATTCAGCAAGGGAAAGGTCACTTACCTCTTTACCAAAATAGGTAAGTGCCGCACTCGCAACACCGTTACACTTCTGACTGAGATAAATTGTGTTAAGGTAATATTCAAGGATTTCCTCCTTGGAAAGTTCTCTTTCCAGATTAAACGCCCTATATATCTCCTGAATTTTACGTTTTACCGAATATTCATCATCACGGGTAAGATTTTTTATAAGCTGCTGTGTAATGGTACTTCCGCCGTAGCTTGAATTACCCTTTTTAGTTATATATTGAATTGCAGCGCCCATAAATCTTTTCAGGTCAACACCGAAATGGGAATAAAAACGCTCATCCTCAATTGCAACGAAAGCATTTTTTAAATGCTCGGGAATTTCAGAGCTTGTCGCCCATATACGGTTTTCTGTATCGTAAAGCTGCTCTACCTCGATGGCTTCGCCACTGTCAGGGTCCTCTGCATATACAAAGGAAGTCAGGTTGAGGCGCATATTTTCAACATCAATAAGCTCCGCATCCTCAACATAACCGAGCAGTGACCCTACAACAAGACCTACCACCGCAATAATAATAATTCCCAATGTAACACCCAACGCCATTAAGGCACGGGTTAATATACTCTTTTTACGCTTGCGCCCACTTTTTTTCTTAGCCATAAAGCGCACCTCCAAAAAGCAGATAAACTGCCGATTATACAGGCATAAATACCTATACATCATAAGTATAACACCAAAGCATTAAAAAAGTGTTACAAACGCAAGATTATTTGTATACAACCCCATTAAACGGAAAAAATAGAGTTAAAGGAGTGTTAGTATGAAACGTCACAGCGGTATATTTTACATCTTTCTTATGTGTATAATTGCATTTTCAGCATCAATGGCGGGCTACGTTTCGGGGGTGCGTGCAACAGGGCAAAGGATGCGTCAGCAAACACGCCTTTCCGCCCCATCCCCTTTCGTGCAGAGCCGTGCGCCGCTTCCAATAGAAGAAACTCTTCCCATTATAAATGCAGATACAGAAGTCACAACCACATATATTCTTCGTGATAAGGACGGAAAGCTTGCCCTTTTCTCCAAATACTCCGACGGAAAGGAAAGTCTTTATCAGGACTATGACATTTTGACAAAATCACTTCCAAAACCCGACCGTGAGCTTCTTACAAAAGGAATAGAGGTCTCCTCCCTCAGCGAAGCACTGCAGCTTGCCGAGGATTATTCAAGTTAAAAATTTCTCAATTTTGGGGGAGGCCCCCAAAAAGGGAATTTTGTTTTTAAACCGCAAAAACAAATCCCTTTTCTTTT
>JAZORN010000005.1:0-38432 GCA_045656645.1 Clostridia bacterium
AATAGAGCATATTGATTTCTCCTTGTACATGGTTTCTCGACAATTCCATTTTACAAGAATTTTTCAATATGCTCTACTATTTTTTTATTCTTTTCTGTAAAGCTCTATTGATTGGTTACCCCAATAGATATTATAGAGCCAGAACTCCAATATTACGAAAAAACGAGATTGCAGCATATTTATGCTGCAATCTCGTTAAATTTGATTTGTTATTAACTAAGTATTTGATTTGCAAGCTTAATTGATGCCTCATAGCCTGCAAGCTGCCTTTTTAGCTGGTCTTTACGTGGGTAGTAGCGAATGAAAAGATAGTGATTTGAAAAGTCAATATCCTTTTCATTTAAAAAAGCACAATTATCAAGCTTTATACCGAAATCAACTCCGTTAACAGCATAGGTTTCCATATCGCTTATATCAGCAGTAAGCCAGTCTTTAAGCGGTGCAAAAACTGCATTTTCGGTATCATCGCCCATACAGTATTTTGCAGTAGCCTCGTCCATAATGTAAAGGTAGACATCATCTTCAGCGAGGGAAAGCTGAAGCTTTGCAACCATTGCACTGAGATATTCAGCATCAGCTTTACTGTCAAGGTCGATATTAAGCTGAGAGAAAAGAAGAGCACTTTCCCCGTTTTCATCAGCATCATCGCAAAGTGGGGAGAGGGTTTCCTCAATTTTAATCGTAGTCTCTTCATTATAGATATTTTTACCTGCATACATAAGTGTAACATCATATTTCGGAGCAGTAATATTCTGGTATACTGTCGTGCCGATTGCTATAATGATGAATGCAGTTATAATAGTATGCCACTTATAATACATCCAGAAATATTCCCACCACGCTTTTGTAAACTTAGGGGGAACTGTGCCGTACTTTTCAGCCATTTTCCTACCTTCTTCCTGATGCACCAAGACGTGCAAGTGATTTCCTGAGCTTAATTTGTGCAAGCTTGTATTCATACTCACTGCGGTTATGGTTTTCAAGGCGCGCCTCCGCCTTTGATTTTGCTCTTTCGGCACGCTCAACATCAATATCCTCCGCCCATTCAAAGGTGGACGCAATTACTCTGACAAGACCATCTGTTACGGAAAGCATTCCGCCTGAGCAGGCAGCTTTTTTCTCGCCATCATCTGTGAAAATGCGTGCTATACCTATTGAAAGAGGTGTTACATAGTCGCAGTGATTTGCAAGAATACCGACATCGCCCTCCGTTGTACGGAAAATGATTTTCTGCGCTTCGCCGTCATATAACAGACCGTCAGGGGTAACTATCTGCAATTGAAATGTATTCATATTATCAACCCTTTTTAGCTTTTTCGATTGCCTCGTCGATTGTACCGACAAAAAGGAATGCAGATTCGGGTAAATCGTCGTGCTTACCCTCTATAATTTCCTTAAATCCACGGATTGTTTCCTTTACGGGAACATACTTACCCTGCATACCTGTAAACTGCTCTGCAACGGAGAACGGCTGTGAAAGGAAACGCTGTACCTTACGTGCACGGTTTACGGTAAGCTTATCCTCCTCGCTCAGTTCGTCCATACCCATAATGGCAATAATATCCTGAAGCTCGTTGTAACGCTGAAGAATTCTCTGTACTGCACGTGCAGTTTCATAATGCTCTGTTCCCAGAACGTCGGGGGAGAGAATACGTGATGTTGAATCAAGCGGATCAACGGCAGGATAAATACCCTGAGATGCAATCTGACGGGAAAGAACTGTTGTTGCGTCAAGATGTGCAAATGTTGTTGCGGGTGCGGGGTCAGTAAGGTCATCGGCAGGCACATATACTGCCTGAACAGATGTGATAGAACCTTTTTTCGTGGAAGTAATTCTTTCCTGAAGAGCACCCATTTCTGTTGCAAGGGTTGGCTGATAACCAACGGCGGAGGGCATACGTCCTAAAAGCGCACTAACCTCACTGCCTGCCTGAGTGAAACGGAAAATATTATCAATGAAAAGAAGCACGTCCTGACCTTCCTTATCACGGAAATATTCTGCCATTGTAAGACCTGAGAGGGCAACTCTCATTCTCGCTCCCGGAGGCTCATTCATCTGACCGTAAACGAGGGCAGTTTTTGAAATAACGCCTGACT
The DNA here is from genome assembly GCA_045656645.1 of Clostridia bacterium. Lineage (GTDB taxonomy): Bacteria > Bacillota > Clostridia > UMGS1883 > UMGS1883 > UMGS1883. The sequence continues at coordinate 2,098 of JAZORN010000005.1, forward strand.
CCTTCATTTCGTTATATAAGTCGTTACCTTCACGGGTTCTTTCTCCAACGCCTGTAAATACGCTGAGACCGCCGTGCTGCTTGGCAACGTTATTGATAAGCTCCATTATAAGAACCGTCTTACCAACGCCTGCGCCACCGAAAAGACCGATTTTACCACCCTTTGCATAGGGGCAGATAAGGTCAACTACCTTAATTCCCGTCTCAAGGATTTCGGTAGTGCTTTCCTGCTCGTCATAACCGGGGGCACTTCTGTGAATTTCCCATCTTTGTGCGTTTTCGGGGGCAGGCTGATTGTCAACCGGCTCACCAAGAAGATTGAAAATTCTGCCCAAAGTACATTCACCTACGGGAACACTTATACCCTTTCCCGTATCAACAGCCTCCATTCCGCGAACAAGACCGTCAGTAGAGCTCATAGCAATACAACGCACAACGTCATCACCAATGTGCTGTGCAACCTCAACAACGATTTTACGGTCATTGTGTGTGATTTCAATGGCGTTTAAAAGCTTTGGAAGCTCACCGTTTTCAAATTTAATATCAAGGACAGGCCCGATAACCGAAATTACCTTACCTGTGTTTTTCTGTGACATTTAGTATCCTTCCTTTCTTATAGGGGATTGTTAAGGGGATGCCCCTTAACATAAAATTCGTTAAAATCGGGGGCGTGTACCTCGATTTTAACACCTTGCAAGGGCTACCGCGGTGAGCGGTGCGCGAGCGAAAGCCCTTATCTCGCAACGAAATATTTTCTTTAGAAACTTTTCGTTGCGAAAGGATGACCTTGTCATCCTTCTTGGCTTCCTGCTACTATCTCTGTCAGCTCCTGTGTGATTGCCGCCTGACGTGCACGGTTGTATTTAAGACTTAGGCTGTCTATAATTTCACCTGCATTATCGGTAGCATTTTCCATTGCAGTTCGTCTTGCGCTAAGCTCTGATGCAAGCGATTCGCACAGTGCACCGTATATAATACCGCTTATATAATGCGGAACTATTTTTTCAAAAACTGCAGCGGGAGAAGGCTCATAAAGAATAAGGCTGTTTTCGCTTTTTTCGCCCTTATCGAGTGCTATGGGGAGTATTTCCTGAGTTTTGGGAATTTGTGTTAAAACATTTACAAAGCTCGTATATGAAATATCAAGCGATGTAAATTCCCCCTTTAAAAATGCATCGGCAAGGGAAGCACCTATACTGTTACAATCAGAAATACCTATATCTGCTGCAACAGTATACTCGGTTGTGAAAATTGAAACGTCTTTTTTTGCAAAATACTCTGTAACCTTTTTTCCGATGGGAAAAATGATGTCACCGTCATTAATGCTAAGAGATTTAAAAAGGTTACTGTTATAACCGCCTGCAAGCCCTCGGTCACCTGCGATAACTATATGGCAAGTCTTTCCGCCCTCACTGCGGTGAGTGAAGGGGGAGGAGAAGTCCTTGTTAGATCTTTCGATATCAGAGAGCGTCTGTGACAAAATCTCAAAAAAAGGACGGCTATATTCAATGCGTTCTTTTGCACGGCGAAGCTTACTTGTAGCAACAAGCTGCATTGCCTTTGTAATCTGTCTTGTATTTTCAACGCTTTTAATACGATTTTTGATTGCTTTCATTGAAGGCATTGCGCTTCACCTCTCTTATGCCTTTAAGGACAAAAATTTTTCTGCACACTCTGTAATTGCAGTTTTCATCATTTCTTCTGTTTCGGCTGAAAGTTCACCCGTACCCTTAATGTTTGAAACGATTGCGCCATACGCACTGTCAACGTAATCAAAGAGCTTCTTTTCAAACTCTCTTATATCACTTACCTCAATATCTTTAAGATAATCGTTAACAACGGCATAGATAATAATTACCTGATGCGCAACACTTACTGGGTCGTTTTTATCCTGCTTTAATACCTCAACAATACGTTCACCCTGCTCAAGACGCATCTTGGTATCGCTGTCAAGGTCACTTCCGAACTGTGCAAATGCCTGAAGCTCACGGTACTGGGAGTAGAGGAGCTTTAATGTACCTGCAACTTTTTTCATAGCCTTAATCTGTGCGTTACCGCCAACACGGCTTACCGATATACCGGGGTTTACTGCGGGCATAACACCTGAATGGAAAAGTTCTGTTTCAAGGAATATCTGTCCGTCTGTAATAGAAATAACATTTGTGGGGATGTACGCAGAAACGTCACCCGCCTGTGTTTCGATAATGGGAAGCGCAGTAAGTGAGCCTCCGCCATATTCAGGAGACAGACGTGCCGCACGTTCAAGAAGTCTTGAATGAAGATAGAATACATCGCCGGGGTATGCCTCACGTCCCGGGGGACGGCGGATAAGAAGTGAGAGTGCACGGTAGCTTACTGCGTGCTTTGAAAGGTCATCATATATAACAAGCACGTCCTTACCCTGATACATAAAGTGTTCACCCATAGCACAGCCTGAGTAGGGTGCAATATACTGCATCGGTGCAAGCTCACTTGCAGTTGCGGCAACAACGGTTGTATAGTCCATAGCACCGCTCTTTTCGAGTGTATCAACAATCTGTGCAACGGTAGACTTTTTCTGACCTATAGCAACGTATATGCAGATAACGTCCTTACCTTTCTGATTGATGATGGTATCTATACCTATAGTAGATTTACCTGTCTGACGGTCGCCGATTATAAGCTCACGCTGACCTCGTCCTATCGGTATCATAGAGTCAATTGCCTTAATACCTGTCTGCAGAGGAACACTTACAGATTTTCTTTCTATAATTCCCGGTGCAGGAGATTCAATCGGGCGGTACTCTGAAACGGAAATATCACCCTTACCGTCGATAGGCTGACCGAGGGCATTTACAACTCTGCCGATAAGTGCCTCACCTACGGGGACACTTACAACCTTTCCCGTGCGTTTTACAACGTCGCCCTCACGTATCTGAGAGTCAGAGCCGAGGATAACAAGGCTTACAAGGTTTTCCTCGAGGTTAAGCGCCATTGCCATCTCTCCGCCTGAAAACTCTACAAGCTCATTACTCATACAGTTGTCAAGTCCCTTTACCTTGGCAATACCGTCACCAACCTCAACTACGTAGCCGGTTTCCTTCTGTTCGGTCTTGTTTGAATAATTTTTTATCTGGTCTTTTATAATTTTACTGATTTCATCAGATTTAAGCTGCATAATTTCACCCTCTAACATTATATAGATGAGAGCTGTGTTTTTATAGCATCAAGCCTTGCACGCACGCTCGCATCCGTCTGCGAATTTTCAGTTCTGATTATAAGCCCTCCCAGGATGCTCTCATCAACTTTAAGGTCAAGAATTACCTTCTTGCCTGAATCATCGGAAAGCTTCTTAATAAGTCTTTCCCTGAGAGCATCGCTCAAGGGAGCGGCTGTTATTACCGTAACATTTTCAATGTTATATTTTTTGTTATAAAGCTTTTCAAAATTCTTAACACAATCGGAAAAAAGATGTGTACACTTCTTTTCACAAAGAATTTTAATAAAGTTTTTTACATATTCACTTACATCCCCGAAGGCTTCATCAATCAGGGAAAGCCTTGAAGAAAGAGGAACTGTGGGTGAGTCAAGAAGGGGTGCGTAATCAGCATTTTCCAAAAAAACACTGCGCAGAGACAAAAGCTCCTCCATAATTTCGGGAAGTGAATTTTCCTCATCTGCTAAAGAAAAGAGAGATGCTGCATAAACAGAGGAAAGTGATTTCACTTTTCCTCACCGGAGCTTTCTATAAACTCCTCAACGAGCCTTTCGTAGTCCTTTTCGTTTATATCCTTTTCAATAACCTTTTCAGCTACAGAAACGGCAATGGATGCAATATCCTTCTTTATTTCGCTTACAGCGCTGAGCTTTTCACGTTCAATTTCCTTTTGTGCTTTGAGAATTGAGGCAGATGCCTTCTGCTGTGCCTCAAAAACAATCTGTTCACCTTTTTTGTTTGCGGCATCTGTTGCATCCTTCATAATGCGCAGAGCCTCTTCTTTAGCCTCGGAAAGCTTTTGTGTATATTCGCCCTCGAGCTTCTCGGCATTTTGCTGAGCGCTCTCTGCCTTTTCGTACATAGAGCCGACCTCGTTTTCACGCTCTGCAAGCATTTTCATAACCGGCTTAAAAAGAAGCTTTTTCATTACAAACATAAGGATAATTAAGTTTATCCAGGTAAATATGATTGTCCAAGTGTCAATTGATACAAATTCCATAAAAGTTACCCCCTATTTGTGATTTACGGGCGATGCTTGTCACCGCCCGAAAAACTTAAAATCAGATGAGGGGATTTGCAAAGAGAAGAATCATTGCAACAACAAGTCCGTAAATACCTGTTGACTCTGCAACGGCACAACCAAAGAGCATTGTTGATGTGATGTCACCCTTTGCCTCGGGCTGACGACCTACTGCCTCTGCAGCCTTACCTGCTGCATAACCCTGACCGATACCGGGTCCTATACCTGCAATCATTGCAAGACCTGCGCCTACTGCTGATGCAGCACGTACAATTGCTTCTGTCATTTCCATAATAAATACCTCCAAAAATATATAAATATTAATTATTATTCGCTTTGTGCTTCATTTGCACCGCCTACATAAACCATTGTAAGCATTGATATAATGTAAGCTTGTAAAAAGCTTGTGAATACGTCAAAGTAAATTGACAGGAAGGCAGGAATACCAACCTGTAAAATCGGAATAGAGCCGATTACGGGTATCCACCCAAAGAGTATGCGGCTTACCGATGCAAGTGCATAATAAATGAGTGATGTAATTACAATACCCGAAGCAATGTTTCCAAAATGACGGAAAGCCATTGAAATCGGGTTTGCGATTTCGCTGATAATATTGAGCGGTGTTAAAAAGAACACCGGCTCACTAAAGCCTTTAAGCCAACCAAAGAAACCTTTATTTTTAATGTTAAAGAACTGAATTAAAAAGAATGCGATAAGTGCAAAGCCTATTGTTGTATTAAGGTCACCCGTAGGGGCACGAAGTCCTGTAAGTCCCAAAAGGCTGCTGAGCATTGAATATGCAAAGAGTGCTCCTATATAGGGAAGGAAAAACATATTGTTTTTTCCCATAGTCTCCTGGAGTAAATTTGAAAGCATGGTAACAATCTTTTCTACTGCAATCTGCCTTTTTGACGGATTGCGTGTTGAAAGATTTCTTCCCAGAAAAAAGCAGACAAGAGAAATAATTGCTACCACAAGCCAGCCGTTAACAACTGTTTCGGTTATGTGTATTCCGCCTAAAATGGGAATGGTAAAAAATATTTGCGGTCCGCTTACCTGCGGAGCGGGAATAGGTGCGTTCAAGAGTTTTCACTTCCTTTATTTTTATGAGAAGATATAAAGTTAAAAAGATTTATTAAGTGAACGGCAAGGCGGGGAAAGAGAAGAGGTATAATAGCCGCCCAGAAATGTATAGCCTTGAATCTTGCCGCAACAATTACCATTGCCGCCGTAAGAAGAAGTCTTACATTATAGCTTCCTGCCATATGCATTTGTGCGCCCTTCTCGCTGCTGTTAACACTTTTTTCAACACTGTAGGCAAGATAAAAGAAGTTTGCGCAGGCAAAGGTGCAACCATAAAGTATACCTACTATAACGTCACTGCGAAAGGATAAAAATGCAGTTAATGCAATAAATTCAATTATACCGAGTAAAAATACTATCACGCTTACCCGAAGCGCTTCTTTATATACACTGTTTTTCATTTGTTTTTCTCCTTGGGAGTGTCAGAGCTTTCAAAAGTCTTCAAATATTTTATAAAGGACAGAAAACCGCTCCCTGCGCCTAATATTACACCAACAACCATTATGCCGTTTCCAAGAGAAAAGGTCTTTCTGAGCCACATTGCTATAAGTATCCATAAAAGAAAGCTTACCGCAACATTTAAACCAAGCTGCGTAAATGCCGAAAGAGCCTTTACCAGTTCACGTTTCATCAGAGCCACTCCACAGGGCGGCAGCTTGTAATGCCGAAATGATACAAAATAGCATCGGTAATTCTTCTTGATGCGTTTCCGTCACCATAGGGATTTACCGCAACACTCATTCTGTGATATTCGTTTTCATCTGTAAGAAGCTGTGATGTGAGTGAATATATAATATCCTCTTCAGTTCCTGCAATTTTTACTGTGCCTGCCTCTGCTGCCTCAGGACGTTCTGTCTCGCCCCTTAAAACGAGGACGGGTTTACCAAGTGCAGGAGCCTCCTCCTGAAGTCCGCCTGAATCTGTAAGGATAAGATGTGCCTTGTTCATTGCGTTATGAAGAACGTCAACGTCAAGCGGGTCTACAAGGTGTACGCGGGGAATGTTTCCGAGAATAGAAAACGCAACCTCACGTACAGCGGGGTTAAGGTGTACAGGGTATATAAGCTCAACATCAGGGAAATCACGTACTATACGTGCAACACTGCGGCAAATATTTTCAAGCGGTGCACCTAAATTCTCCCTGCGGTGTGCTGTCATAAGTATAACTCGCTTTGATAAATCTATTCCTTCGATAGGTGTTCCCTTAAAGGAGAAATCACGCTTAATGGTGGTTTTAAAGGCATCAATAACTGTATTTCCCGTTACAAAAATGCTGTCGGGGTTAACACCCTCATTTATAAGGTTAGCCCTGTTGTTTTTGGTAGGGGAGAAATGAAGGTCTGAAATAACGCCTGTGAGCCTGCGGTTTATTTCCTCGGGAAATGGGAAGTATTTGTCATACGTACGAAGACCTGCCTCAACGTGACCTACCTTCACCTGATTATAATATGCAGCCAGACTTCCCGCGAAGGTTGTGGAAGTATCGCCGTGAACAAGCACGAGGTCAGGCTTTTCCTGACGGAAAACCTCCTCAAGACCTGTAAGTGCCTTTGTAGTAATTCCTGCAAGTGTCTGACGCTCTGTCATAATATTGAGGTCAAAATCAGGCTTAATGTCAAAAAGATTAAGCACCATATCAAGCATTTCACGGTGCTGAGCCGTTACGCACACCTTACAATCAATAGAGGGGCGTGACTTAAGCTCATGAATGAGCGGTGCCATCTTAATAGCCTCGGGACGTGTGCCGAATACTGTAAATACTTTAATCATAAAATCCTCCTTTTGTCATCGGAGAGTCGAACTGCATACGTAGCTTGGCTCTCCGATGACTAGTTATGGCTTTCTGTAAGAAACTCTATAATTTTTGGGGTAAGATATAAAAACAGTATAAAACCGATGATTACTGCAATAAATACCCACCAGGATATTGCACCCGTTGCAATAAGAATAACTGCACTGATGCAAAGAATTAAACAAAGAATATATATGATTGTAACTGCCTGCTTTTGTGAAAAGCCTGCATCAACCAGTCTGTGGTGAAGATGTCCTCTGTCAGGGGACATAATGGGCTGATGATTTTTCATTCTGCGAAGTATTGCAGATGCAGTATCAAAAATGGGAAGCCCTAAGATAAGAAGCGGTGCCGCTATACTGATTACTGCGTATCCCTTAAAAAGTCCCTGAACCGAAATTGATGCAAGGACAAATCCTAAAAACAGTGCGCCCGTATCGCCCATAAAAAGCTTTGCAGGGTTAAAGTTATATGGCAGAAAGCCAAAGCACGCACCTGCCAGTGCGCTTGTTAAAAAGGCAACTGTCGGCTCACCTACAATGATTGCAATACATAAAAGAGTAAGTGCTGAAATAGATGATACACCGCACGCAAGACCATCAAGACCGTCAAGAAGATTAATGGCATTTGTAATGCCTACAATCCAGACAATCGTAACGGGGATTGCAAGATAACCAAGACCGATATATCCGTAAGAAGAAATAAAGGACGGAACCTTTATAAAGTCAATACTTACACCCATAATTGCGGGAAACAGTGCTGCAATCAGTTGAACACCGAACTTAATCTTGGCACTAAGGGCATAAATATCGTCAAATATTCCTAAAATCACAATTATTGTGGCACCGATTAAAATACCTGCAATTTCTTTGTCAATGTGCGAGAAAATAATTGCACTTATAATAAATCCAAAAAAGATTGCAAGACCGCCAAGACGTGCCGTCGGACGTTTATGCATTCGGCGACTGTCACGGGGAATATCAACCGCACCTATTTTAAAGGCAAGCTTTTTTACAAACGGCGTGGTTGAAAATGTGATTATAAATGCAACAATAAACGCAACCAGTATGTTGTTATTATTCATACATAATACCTCTTAGCCGACAATAAAGCCAACCTTTTTCTTTACTTTGTTAATTGTGCGCCGTGCCACAGAGGATGCCGTTTCGGCGCCGTTTTTATAGATGCTTTCAAGATAATCCTTGTTTTTCATAAGGTCATCATATTTTTTCTGAATGGGGATAAGATGCTCGGCAACAGCCTCGCCCACACGCAATTTAAAATCACCGTAGCCTGAACCGCTGAATTCTTTGACCGCATCGTCAATGCTTATTCCCGCAACAGAAGAATAAATGGTAAGAAGGTTATTTACACCGTCCTTGCCCTCCCTGTAGCAAACCTCTGCCTCAGAGTCAGTAACGGCACGTTTGATTTTACGTACTATATCCTCCGGTTTATCAAGAAGCGATATGCATGCATTGGGATTGGGGTCACTCTTTGACATCTTTGCGGTGGGGTTTTGCAGACTCATAATCTTTGCGCCTGCACCCTTTTCGGGGATATAAGGCTCGGGAACTGCAAAAACATCACCGTAGATGGAGTTGAATCTGTGTGCAATATCACGTGCAAGCTCAAGATGCTGTTTCTGGTCGACACCGACGGGAACAAGGTCTGTCTGATACAAAAGAATATCTGCCGCCATCAGAACGGGATAGGTGAAAAGTCCTGCATTAATATTTTCAGGATGCTTTTTTGACTTATCCTTAAACTGTGTCATACGGTTAAGCTCACCCATCTGGGTATAGCAATTTAAAATCCATGCAAGTTCAGCGTGTGCGCTGACATGACTTTGGATAAAAAGAATATTCTTTTCGCTTTCAATGCCGCAGGCAATATACTGTGCAAGAAGCGACAACGTATTTTTACGAAGTGCCGCTGCCTCCTGACGGACAGTGATTGCGTGCATATCAACAACACTGAAAATGCAGTTATATTCATCCTGAAGCTTAGTCCAGTGCTTTATAGCACCAAGGTAATTTCCGAGTGTTACGGAATCGCCTGAGGGCTGAATGCCCGAGAAAATAATTTTCTTGTCGTTAATCATAGTATCTCCTTAAATGTCAGTTATATATTAAATATGATATAAAAGCAAAATCCTTTCTACATTTTAACACATTTGGTAGTGTTATGTAAAGGCTTTTTTGAAAATTAACACATAAACTGTAAAAAGTTTAATTAATGTACACATTTACCGCAAAAATGATGGCAGAACGGTTGACATCAAAAGTAAAAAAATGTATAATATAAAATTGTATTAATATGTTTTTTCTAACAGAGAGGAACGTGTAACAATGAGAAAAATGGGCGTTAATGAAATAAGAGAAAAATTTCTCAGCTTTTTTGAAACAAAGGACTGCTTAAGACTTGACAGTTTTCCCCTTATTCCCAAAAATGATGCAAGCCTTCTTTTGATTAATTCAGGTATGGCACCGCTTAAGCCGTGGTTTACGGGTGCGCAAATCCCCCCACGCAAGCGTGTTACAACCTGCCAGAAATGTATCAGAACAGGCGATATTGAAAACGTGGGAAAAACTGCAAGACACGGTACATTTTTTGAAATGCTCGGAAACTTCTCCTTTGGTGATTACTTTAAGAAGGAGGCAACTGCCTGGGCGTGGGAATTCTTTACAAAGGTTATGGAAATTCCCGAGGACAGATTGTGGGTTTCCGTTTATGAAGAGGATGATGAGGCTGCCGATATATGGGTAAATCTTGTTGGCGTTAAGAGAGAGAGAATTGTCCGTATGGGTAAGGAGGACAACTTCTGGGAACACGGCACAGGTCCGTGCGGCCCCTGCTCTGAAATATATTTTGACAGAGGGGAAGAGTTTGGTTGCGGCTCTCCTGATTGCAGAGTTGGTTGTGACTGTGACCGCTTTATGGAGGTATGGAACCTCGTATTTACGCAGTTTGATAAGGATGAGGACGGAAATTATAATCCCCTTCCCAATCCTAATATTGATACAGGTATGGGCCTTGAAAGACTTGCAGTTGTTATGCAGGGTGTAAACAATCTTTTCGAGGTTGATACTGTGCAGGATGTTATGAAGCATATCTGTGCTATTTCAGGTCTTGAATACAAAAAGGATGAGAAGAAGGACGTTTCTCTTCGTGTAATAACAGACCATATCCGTTCAACCGTTATGATGATTTCTGACGGTGTTACACCTTCAAATGAGGGCAGGGGATATGTTCTCAGAAGACTTCTCAGGCGTGCGGCAAGACACGGAAAGCTTCTGGGAATTAACGGTGCATTTTTAAGCGTTGTTGCTGATACTGTTATTGACTCTTCAAAAGAGGCTTATCCGGAGCTTAGTGAAAAACGTGATTACATTAAAAAGATAATAAAGATTGAGGAAGAAAAATTTCAGGCAACGATTGATAACGGTCTTGTTGTGCTTACAGAATATATTGAGGAAACCAAGAAAAACGGCGAAAAGCTTCTTGGCGGGGCACAGGCGTATAAGCTTCACGATACTTACGGCTTCCCCCTTGATTTAACAATTGAGGTTGCAGAAGAAAACGGCCTTGGTGTTGATACAGACGGCTTTAACAAAGCTATGCAGGAGCAGAAGGAAACTGCGAGAAATGCCCGCAGTGACGGTTCAAGCTGGGATGCAGATGAAACATTTGTGTTTGAAGATGCTCAGCCGACCGTGTTTGAGGGATATTCCGCTCTTCAGGGTGACGCTGTTGTTGTAGGTCTTGCGGCAGCAGGAGAGGGAACTGTTTCAGCAATCGGAAGCGGTCAGAAGGGATATGTTGTTTGTGACAAAACTCCTTTCTATGCTGAAATGGGCGGTCAGTCAGGCGATATAGGTGAAATTCTTAAAGACGGTAAGTGCGTGGCAAAGGTTATAAATACCACAAAGAACGGTGACGGTTTCTATCTTCACGAGGTTTTGTGCGAAGATGTTATTGAAAAAGGCGTTAAGGTTACACTTTGTGTAGATAAAAAGAACAGACTTGATATAAGCCGTAACCACTCTGCAACGCATCTTCTTCATAAGGCTCTTAAAGAGGTTTTAGGAACTCACGTTGCTCAGGCAGGTTCACTCGTAACTTGTGACAGATTAAGGTTTGACTTCTCACACTTTGAGGCGATGACAACAGAGGAAATTAAAGAAACAGAAAGACTTGTAAACGAAGCAGTTTTATCAATGCTCCCGATTGAAACGAAGGAGCTTCCCATTGCAGAGGCTAAAAAGCTTGGGGCAGAGGCACAGTTCGGCGAAAAGTATGGCGACGTTGTACGTGTTGTATCTATGGGCGACTATTCAGTTGAGTTCTGCGGCGGTACACATCTTACAAACACTTCGCAGTGCGGTCTTTTCAAGATTATTTCTGAAAACGGTGTTGCAGCAGGTGTAAGACGTATTGAGGCAGTAACAGGCAGAGGTGTACTTTCCTATATTGAGGAAAAGGACGCTGTTATAGCAAGAACGGGCGTAGCGCTTAAAACAAATCTTTTAAATGAAATAGATAAAAAGGCTGAAGCCCTTATGGCAGAGCTTAAGGAAAGTCAGAAGGAGATTGAGGTAATCAAGTCCAAAATGGCTGCGGCAAAGGCAAATGATATTATGTCAGGAATTAAGCATATCGGCGATATAAACTTAATTGTTGCACAGCTTGATAATTCTACTGTTGATAATCTCCGTAAGACGGGCGATGCTATAAAGGAAAAGACACCTATGTGTGTATGTGTATTCGGTGCAAACACAGACGGAAAGATTTCGTTTATAGCAATGGCAGGTGCCGATGCGGTTGCAAAGGGCGTACATTGCGGAAAGATAATCAAGGAAATTACAGCAATTGCAGGCGGCAGCGGCGGCGGTAAGCCTGACAGTGCACAGGGTGGCGGTAAGGAAGCAAGCAAGATTGACGATGCCCTTGCACGTGTTGATGAAATTATTGCAGAGCAGATTAAGTAAGGAAGTGTTACTATGGATTGCTTATTTTGTAAAATAATAAAGGGTGAAATCCCCTCAAGTAAGGTTTATGAGGATGAACTCATTTTTGCGTTTCGTGATATAGAGCCGCAGGCGCCTGTTCACATTCTTATAATTCCAAAACAGCATATTGCATCTGCAAATGAACTTAATGAGGAAAACTCTGCTATAGTAGGACACATATTCAGTGTTGCCGCAAAAATAGCAAAGAGTGAGGGCATTGCAGAAGGCGGTTACCGCATTGTAAATAACTGTGGCGCAGACGGCGGGCAGACGGTAGGGCATTTGCATTTCCATATGCTCGGCGGAAGAAGTCTTGCGTGGCCACCAGGCTAAGTCGACTTTGTCGACAGTGATATATTTTGCTTTGCAAAATGTTATATTCGTCTGTGACGAGTGATATTATCCCTGACGGAATAGTGATATTTGCCTACGGCAAGTTATAGTAGTATTGCAGCGAAAACTTCGCTGCAATACTTTTTCAAGAAAGAAGTTTTACAATGAGAAAAATTATAGATTTTCACGCACACATATTTAATCCTAAAATTGCACATCTTGCAATTGCGAACCTTGAAGAGCATTACGGTATGCCGTGGGAGTGTAAGGGTACATTTACCGATATGAAGGAGGAGATGGATAAATCGCTTTTTTACAGAGCGGTTATATTCTCAACACCAACAAAACCCACGCAGGTAGTTATAAATAATGATTTCCTTTTTGATTTAAGGGATGAGAGATTTATAGTATTTGGCTCTGTTCATCCTGATTTTGAGAATGTTAAATATGAAATTCAGAGAATTAAAAACCACGGACTTAGAGGTTTTAAATTCCATCCTGATTTTCAGCGGTTTAATATTGATGATGACAAGGCACTTTTAATGTATGAGGAAATAGGGGAGGATTATCCCATAGTCCTTCACGTCGGGGACAAAAACCTTGACTATTCAAATCCCGAGCGCCTTGCAAAAGTTCTTGAAATTTTCCCAGGACATAAATTTATAGCTGCACATATGGGCGGTTACAGTGTATGGGAAAAAGAAGCGAAGTCGCTTGTAGGAAAAAATGTGTGGTTTGATACCTCCAGCACTATGTGGGAGGTTACACCCCAGAAAATGACTGAGATGATACGGGCACACGGTGCAGACAGAGTGCTTTTCGGCAGTGATTATCCTGCCGTATCACTAAAAAAAGAGGCGGAGAAGATAGAGGCACTTTCTCTTACCGAAGAAGAAAAGGAAAAAATATTCCACCTGAATGCAGAAAAATTACTTGGAATAGAATAAGTTTGCGAAAAAAGAAGGATAAAAAATGACACACATTGGGGACTGTCCCCAATGTGTGTCATTTTTGTTGGTATTAGCTGATTACATCGCTTTATATAAAAAGTCTTTTATATATTCTATCTGTACCTCGATTGATGCAACTGACGTTCCGCCTGCGGAAATTCTCTTTTCAGCGCAGTTGCGAAGGTCAATTTCTGCATACAAATCATCTTCAAAAAGTGTGTCAAATTCCTTATATTCAGAAAGGGTAAGTGTTTCAAGTGTCTTTTTCTCTGCAATACATTTGCCGACAATCTGACCCACTGTTTTATATGCACTGCGGAAAGGCTGACCTTTTTTTACGAGGTAATCGGCAAGGTCTGTTGCATTTATAAAGCCCTCGCTTGCAGCGGCATACATCTTATCCTTACGCACTGACATTGTTTCAATCATCGGTGCGAAAATACTGAGGCACTTTTTAACAGTTTCACTGCTGTCAAAGATTGCCTCCTTATCCTCCTGCATATCCTTGTTATATGCAAGGGGAAGCCCCTTTAAAATTGTGAGCATTGCCATTAAATCGCCATATACTCTGCCCGTTTTACCACGAACAAGCTCTGCCATATCGGGATTTTTCTTCTGCGGCATAATGGAAGAGCCGGTTGTATAGGAATCATCAAGCTCAACAAACTTAAATTCCCATGATGACCAGAGAATAACTTCTTCTGAAAAACGTGAAAGATGTGTCATTATAAGCGAAAATGCACTCATAAGCTCAACACAGAAATCTCTGTCCGAAACACCGTCAATACTGTTTAATGTAATGCCGTCAAAGCCAAGATGCCTTGCTACCATATTGCGGTCTGTTTCATATGTTGTTCCGGCTAAAGCGCAGGAGCCGAGCGGAGAAACATTCATTCTTTTAACAGCGTCTTTTATTCTTCCTATATCACGGATAAACATCATTGCATATGCGCACAGATGATGTGCAAACATAATAGGCTGTGCACGCTGAAGATGTGTATAACCGGGAAGAATTGTATCCTTATTCTTTTCTGCCTGATTAAGAATTGCACATAAAAGCTTTCTTATAAGCGAAATTATTTCATCTGCTTCATCACGCATATAAAGGCGGATATCAAGTGCTACCTGATCATTACGGCTGCGTGCGGTGTGAAGACGTTTGCCAACATCACCGATACGCTTTGTAAGCTCTGCCTCGATAAACATATGAATATCCTCTGCATCAAAGTCAAAGGGGAGAGCACCGCTGTCTATATCCTTTTCTATTTCAATTAAGCCCTTTTGTATGGCAGCACAGTCTTCGTCAGAAATTATATTGCAGGAGGCGAGCATTGAGGCATGTGCAATTGAGCCGTGTATATCCTGCTTATACATCTTACAGTCAAAATGTATGGAAGAGTTAAAATCGTCCGCCTCTTTATCAAGCGCCTTTGAAAAGCGCCCTGCCCACATCTTATCCATAAAAACACCTTCTTTAAGTTATTGGGGATGTTAAAAAAGTCCAGACCGCAAAAAGGCGAAATATATATAATACAGTAAGTAGAAAACTGTAAAATTATATATTTTTGTTAGAAAATCTCAAATTATTCGATTTTCCTTTGTTTTTAAGCCTTTTTGCTACGAACAAACTTCACCTCTCGCTGTATACACATACAGCTTCGGGCAAGCCCCTTCGGAGTTCAGTTTGTCCGTTCTGAAGCATTTTTTCCTATCCCCATAATTAGGGGTGTAAAAAACTGAGTTTTTTTACACCCCTATAGTTTTCTAATAATGGGAAATAGTGAAGAATAGAGAGTTTCATTCCGCACTCCGAACTTCGCATTTCGCACTTGCAAAGAATAAATAATTCCTGCAGAATTATTTATTCTTTGCATCTACCATTGCCTGTACCGCAATCGGAAGTCCGTAAAGATTGATAAATCCTTCTGAATCCTTCTGGTTGTAATCGCTTTCGCCAAAGGTTGCAATTTCTTCGCTGTAAAGAGAGTAATCACTCCATACGCCTGCGTTAATCATATTGCCCTTGTAAAGCTTAAGTCTTACCTTACCTGTAACCTTTTCCTGAGTTTTGTCAACAAAAGCACTGAGCGCCTCACGAAGGGGGGTAAACCACTGTCCGTTGTAAACAAGCTCTGCAAAGGTGATAGAAAGCTTCTGCTTTTCGTGGAGTGTCATTTTGTCAAGACAGATTGACTCAAGAACACTGTGTGCCTTGTAAAGGATTGCGCCGCCGGGTGTTTCATATACGCCACGGCACTTCATACCTACAAGACGGTTTTCAACGATGTCAAGAAGACCGATACCGTTAGCACCGCCAACCTCGTTTAATGCAAGGATAATTTCCTTTGCACTCATAGCCTTGTCGTTAAACTTAACGGGAACACCCTCAGCAAAATCAAGGGTGATATATGTAGGCTCATCAGGTGCCATAATGGGAGATACGCCCATTTCAAGGAAACCGGGCTTCTCGTACTGAGGCTCATTACCTGTATCTTCAAGGTCAAGTCCCTCGTGAGAAAGGTGCCAGAGGTTCTTATCCTTTGAATAGTTTGTTTCGCGGTTAATCTTGAGGGGAACATTGTGTGCCTCTGCATATTCAATTTCCTCTTCACGGGATTTGATATCCCATATTCTCCAGGGGGCGATAATGGGCATCTTGGGAGCAAAATGCTTTATTGCAAGCTCGAAACGTACCTGGTCATTACCCTTACCTGTGCAACCGTGACAGATTGCATCTGCGCCCTCTTTAAGTGCGATTTCAACAAGACCCTTTGCAATACAGGGACGTGCGTGGCTTGTACCGAGGAGATATTCCTCGTAAATTGCGCCTGCCTTCATTGTGGGAATGATGTAGTCGTTTACATATTCCTCTGTAAGGTCAAGTACATAAAGCTTTGAAGCACCTGTCTTTATAGCCTTTTCCTCAAGTCCGTCAAGCTCATCATTCTGACCTACGTTTCCTGCAACGGCGATAACCTCACAGTTGTTGTAGTTTTCTTTAAGCCACGGAATAATTATTGATGTATCAAGTCCACCGCTGTAGGCAAGGACTACCTTTTTAATATCTTTTTTCTCCATTTTAATTAACTCCTTTTTTTATTTCAATCGTTCATTGAATAGAGTATAACACTAAATGTATAATTATGCAAGAGCTTTTGCATAAAAATTCATAAATTTTTGAATATTAGTGCATAAAACGTGTGTTTATGCACTAATATTCATTTTTTAATCACTTTTTAATACTCATAAATTCCTTCAAATACCTTTTCGGCATCACCTGTGAGGAAAACGCCCTCATCAGTGTAGCGTACGATAAGTTCTCCGCCCTCAACTCTTACTGAAATATCGGTATCCTTGTCGCAGTAGCCGTTTTCAACTGCCGCAACTGCCGCAGCGCACGCACCCGTTCCGCAGGCAGGTGTTTCACCGTTACCACGTTCCCAAACCCTCATTCTGATGGTGCGCTTATCAATGATTTTAACAAATTCGGTATTGATACGCTCGGGGAAGATAGGTGAATTTTCAAAGAGGGGACCGATTTTTTGAGTGTCAATGTTATAAACATTATTGCATATAACAACACAGTGGGGATTACCTATTGAAAGGCAGGTAATATTATAATCCTTACCGCCGACAGATACCTTTTCATTAATTACCTTGTCAAGAGGCATATCAACGGGAATAAGAGCGGGACTAAATTCTGCCTTACCCATCTGCACGGTTACGCTTGTAACCTTGTGGTCAAAGAGGTGAAGAGTAAGCTTTCTAACACCGCTTGCAGTTTCAATTGTGATATGGCGGTGGGTTACATAGCCGTTATCCCAAAGGTATTTACCTACGCAGCGGATAGCGTTACCTGCCATACGTCCCTCACTGCCGTCTGTGTTGAATATGCGCATCTTTGCATCTGCAACATCTGACTTTTCGATAAGAACAAGTCCGTCGCCGCCGATACCTCTGCGACGGTCGGAGAATACGATTGAAAGTGCCTCGGGGAAAGCAAATTTAGCGTCAAAGTTATTGATGAATATATAGTCGTCGCCCGTTCCCTGCATCTTGATAAAGGGAATATTAAGCTTTTCACTGCGAAGCTTTGCAATATCTGTAAGCTCTGTATTATACTGATTGAAGCGGCTTAAGAGAATGTCTGCAAGTGCATTTGCAGTATCAAGAGATGTAAGACACGCAATGCTTAACTGAAGCGCTCTGCGGTGAAGCCTTATGAATTTTTCAATTTCTTTAGGTCTTCCTGAATTGGTGTGAATTATATAACCGATTTTTTCACTTTCAAGAAGCGAATAAATCTTTTCACCCTCAACTGTTTCCACGGGAATACCAAGTGAATCTATAATAAGTGCATTTGTTTCGTCTGCATAGATTTCAAGACCTGCATCATAAAGCTTCTTTGCAAGCTCGATAAGGTCATACTTATCCTTGGAGTCAACGCTGATATATACGCCGCCACGGCTTTCAAGATTGAAGCCTGCTGAAATAAGTCCCTTAAAGAGTGCTTCATTAAGGGTTTTACCTATACCTAAAACCTCACCTGTGGACTTCATTTCAGGTCCTAAGATGGAGTTTATACCCGAAAGCTTCTCAAATGAGAATACGGGAACCTTAACTGCATAGTAGGGGGGCATCTTGTAAAGACCGCTGCCATAACCGAGGGAAAGAAGCGGTGCACCCTGCATAACCTGAGTTGCAATGTCAATCATAGGTATGCCTGTAACCTTACTGATATAGGGAACCGTTCTTGATGCTCTGGGGTTAACCTCAATAACATAAAGCTCGTTATCATATACAACATACTGAATATTGATAAGGCCCTGAGTTTTAAGAGAAAGTGCAAGCTTTGTTGAGCAGTCAACAATCTTGTCAAGCATCTTATCTGTTATATTAAAGGGAGGATATACTGCGATAGAGTCACCGCTGTGTACACCTGCACGTTCAACGTGCTCCATAATACCGGGGATAAGAACATCCTTGCCGTCGCTTATGATATCAACCTCAAGCTCCTTGCCCATCATATACTTGTCAACGAGAACGGGGTTATCAATCTTCTGTGAAAGAATGATATCCATATACTGCTCAACGTCCTCTTCCTTGTAGGCGATTGTCATATTCTGACCGCCGATTACATAAGAGGGACGAAGAAGAACGGGGTAACCGAGCTTCTCGGCAGCCTGGAGAGCTTCTTCTTTAGTCATTACTGAAAGACCGCTGGGACGTTTGATATCAAATTTTTCAAGGAGAGCATCAAACTGCTCACGGTCCTCTGCCATATCAATGCTTTGAGCTGATGTACCGAGAATTTTAATACCGCTTTCATCAAGGAATTTAACAAGCTTGATTGCCGTCTGTCCACCGAAAGCAACCACAACACCCTCAGGCTTTTCAACCTCGATAACATTCATAACATCCTCGGGGGTAAGTGGTTCAAAATAAAGCCTGTCCGCAGTGTCAAAGTCTGTTGAAACTGTTTCGGGGTTGTTATTTATAATAATAACCTCATAACCCATTTGCTTGAGAGCCCATACGCAGTGAACGGAGGAGTAGTCAAATTCAATACCCTGACCTATTCTGATGGGGCCTGAGCCTAACACGATAACCTTTTTGTTATTTGTAGAAACGGCACGAGCCTCACACTTTTCATCATATGTTGAGTAGAAGTAGGGTGTCTTTGCCGCAAACTCACCGCCGCAGGTGTCAACCATTTTGTATGAGCAGTTAATATGCTCAGGTACACGGCATCCGCTGATTGACTGGAGTGCCTCATCTGTAAAGCCGAGCTTTTTACCCTTGATATAAAGCTCACTTGTCAAGTTGCCGCGTATGCTCTTTTCATAATCTACGATATTCTTGATTTTTGAAAGGAACCACTTGTCAATACGTGTGATTTCGTTAATTCTGTCAATTGAAATACCCCTTACAATTGCCTCGTAAACGGTGAAAATACGTAAATCGTCAAGGTCGTAAAGCTTCTTTTCAATATCCTCGATAGCCTGAACCTCTTTGTGATAAAGGGTTGCTGTCTTAAGCTCTGCACCACGAACAGCTTTCATAAGTGCTGATTCGAAGGAGCTGCCGATTGACATAACCTCTCCGGTTGCTTTCATCTGTGTGCCGAGCTTTCTGTCAGCATAAACAAATTTGTCAAACGGCCACTTGGGGAATTTAACAACCATATAGTCAACGGCAGGCTCAAAGCACGCATATGTTATACCTGTTACATCGTTTTTAATCTCGTCAAGTGTGTAGCCAAGTGCAATTTTTGTAGTAACCTTTGCAATGGGGTAACCCGTAGCCTTACTTGCAAGTGCGGATGAACGTGAAACTCTGGGGTTAACCTCGATAACGGCATATTCAAAGCTATCGGGATTAAGAGCAAACTGACAGTTACATCCGCCCTCAATTTTAAGCTCTGTAATAATATCAAGAGCCGCTTTTCTGAGCATTGAATACTCTTTATCAGAAAGTGTTGCCACAGGTGCAACAACGATACTGTCGCCTGTGTGAATACCAACGGGGTCTACGTTTTCCATGCTGCAGATTGTAATTGCGTTTCCTGCATGGTCACGCATAACCTCAAATTCTACCTCTTTCCAGCCGTAGATGTATTTTTCAATAAGCACCTGAGTAATGGGTGAAAGGGTAAGACCATTGTTTGCAATTTTTGCAAGGGTGTCGCTGTCATATGCAACACCGCCGCCTGCACCGCCCAATGTGAAAGCAGGACGTACAATTACGGGATAACCGATTTTTTCAGCAATGCGAAGTGAGTCTTCAACAGTGTTTGCAATGTCTGACGGGATACAGCTCTGACCGATTTTGAGCATTGTTTCCTTGAAAAGCTCACGGTCCTCTGCCCGGTCAATAGCCTCGGCATTTGTACCGATAAGCTTAACACCCATCTTGTCAAGGAAGCCTTCTTTATCAAGCTGCATCGCAATGGTAAGACCTGTCTGTCCGCCAAGGGAAGCAAGGAGTGAGTCGGGACGTTCCTTTTCAATAATTCTCTTTATTGTATCTGTTGTGAGAGGCTCAAGATAGATTTCATCAGCAAGAGCCTTGTCTGTCATTATAGTTGCAGGGTTGGAGTTTACAAGCACGATATTAATTCCCTCATCACGAAGGACACGGCATGCCTGCGCACCTGCATAGTCAAACTCTGCAGCCTGTCCTATAACAATAGGACCTGAGCCTATAACGAGTACCTTTTTAATGTCTTTATTCTTAGGCATTTGTGCTTCCTCCAATCATTGCAAAAAATTTGTCGTATAAAAATCCCGTTTCGTTGGGGCCGTCACCATCGATGGGTCTGAATTGTATTGAAAATGCGTTCTTTCCTTTATAATCAATACCCTCACAACTCTTATCGTTAAGGTTTTCGTAGGTGAGAACTGCACCATCGGGAAGAGTGTCACTTACTACGGCATAACCGTGATTTTGTGCTGTGATGTATACTCTGCCGCTTGAAATCTCTCTTACGGGCTGATTTGCACCGTGGTGCCCGTAGGGGAGCTTTTCGCATTTTGCGCCGTTTGCCATTGCAAGAAGCTGATGCGAAAGACCTGTTCCAAAAATCGGCTTTTTACCAAAAATATCAGAAATCGTCTTTACAATTTCTGCGCAGTCTTCGGGATTTCCCGGACCGTCTGAAAGATATATTGCATCATATGTAAGAAGCTCGTCCGTCGATGTGTTATAGGGGAGGACTGTTACAGATGCACCCCTTTTTGCAAGGGTTTCTACTGCACTTTTTGTTGTGCCGAGGTCAAGAAGTGCGATTTTTACACTGCCGTTTTCGTTAACAACATATTTTTCCTTTGTGCTTACCGTGCTGACAGCATCTTTTATATTAACCTCAGAATCCGTATCAAAGACAGGCTCCTTAGTTGTGATATATGCTTTCATTGTGCCCTCGCTGCGGATAATCTTTGTGATTTCACGTGTGTCAACACCTGATATTCCCATAATGCCCTGCTCTTTAAGAAAATCCTCAAGAGTGCCATCGGTTCGGAAGTTTGACGGATAATCGCAAAGCTCACGCACAATATAGCCTTTAACGTGTGCCTTAGAGCTTTCCATATCACTGTATATCATTCCGTAATTACCAATGAGAGGATATGTCTGTACGAGAATTTGTCCGTGATAACAAGGGTCGGTAAGCGCCTCAATATAGCTTCCCATACTTGTTGAAAAAACAATTTCGCCGATTTCTTCCGTTACTGCGCCGAATTGCTCACCGCAGAAAACAGTTCCGTTTTCAAGAACTAAGTATGCTTTCATAAAACCAAGCCTTTCTGAAATTAGTTTAAAAATTAGTCAGCCATCAAAAGAACCATAACAGCCTTTTGTGCGTGAAGTCTGTTTTCAGCCTCTTCAAAGATTTCGTCTGCGTGCTGCTCGATTACTTCACCTGTAATTTCTTCACCACGGTGGGCGGGAAGACAGTGAAGCACCATTGCACCGTCATTTGCAACCTTCATAAGGTCGGAGTTTATCTGATAATCCTTAAATATCTCTGCACGCTCTTTTGACTCGTCTTCCTGACCCATTGATGCCCATACATCGGTGTAGAGAACATCTGCGCCCTTTGCCGCCTCGTAAACGTCAGGAGTGCAGGTGAATTTTCCGTTTTCATTTGCCCATTTCATAATATCTTTGTCAGGCTCATATCCATTGGGGCAGGCGATAGAAACCTCCATACCCATTTTGATACCACCGACAATAAGGGAGTTTGCCATATTGTTGCCGTCACCGACAAAACACATTTTAAGTCCCTCAAGGGTTCCCTTTTTCTCACGGATTGTCATAAGGTCTGCAAGCACCTGACACGGATGACAGTAATCTGTAAGACCGTTTATAATCGGGATATCACCGTAGGAGGCAAAATCCTCAACCTCTTTTTGCTCGAAGGTACGAATCATTATGCCATCAAGAAATCTTGAAAGAACTCTTGCAGTATCCTGTACGACTTCGCCACGCCCAATCTGCAAATCACGCGGGCTTAAAAACAGTGCACTGCCGCCGAGGTCAAACATACCAACTTCAAATGATACCCTCGTTCTTGTAGAGGATTTCTGGAAAATCATACCGAGTGTTTTTCCCTTGAGAAGATGGTGCTCTATTCCGTTTCTTTTTTCGTATTTAAGCTTATCGGCAAGGTCAAGTATCTGTACAATCTCTTCCTTTGTAAGGTCGCCGAGCTTTAATAAGTGTTTCATAATTTACATACCTCCTTAATTACTTCAAGCGCTTTTATGAGAAGCTCTGTATCTATGTTGAGCGGGGGGAGAAGCCTTACCTTGTCCTTTGCGGTGAGTACAAGCACACCACGCTTCAGGCATTCATTTGCAATCTCCTTCGCATCCTTTACTGTTTTAATTCCTATCATAAGGCCAAGACCTGAAATATCTTCAATTCCGTCTGCGCCTGTAAGAGTTTCCTTTATTATCTGAGCTTTGTTTGTTACTTCCTGCAAAAATTCATCAGTAAGTCTTGAAAGCACGCTTATTGCACCGCTGCAGCATACGGGATTACCGCCAAAGGTTGAACCATTAAGCCCCGGGGCAAAAATGTCCTTAACTCTTTCTCCAAGCATCGTTACACCAAGAGGAAGTCCGCCGCCAAGTCCCTTTGCCGTTGTAACAACATCAGGGGTGATACCGTAGTGCATATATGCATAAAGTTTACCTGTTCTGCCGTTTCCTGTCTGCACCTCATCAATAATCAAAATAAGGTTATGCTCTTTGCAGAGACGTTCTGCCTCAAGAATAAAGTCCTTTTCGAGGGCACATACGCCGCCCTCGCCCTGAACAATTTCCATCATAATTGCACAGCATTTGTTTTCGTTTACCGCTTTTCTGAGTAAGTCAATGTCATTTGGCGGTGTATGTACAAATCCCGCCGTAAGGGGGAGGAAATCCTTATGAAAGCTTTCCTGACCTGTAGCCGCAAGAGTTGTGTGTGTTCTTCCGTGGAAGCTTTTTTCAAGGGTTATGATTGTATAGTAATCCTCACCCTTATTAAGTGCACCGTATCTGCGTGCCGCCTTTATAGCACATTCGTTAGCCTCTGCACCCGAGTTTGAATAGAATACGTTTTTCATGCCCGTACGGCTACAAAGCATCTGGGCAAGGTCAGCGCACGGTGATGTGTAGTAAAGGTTTGATGTATGTGCAAAGCTGTCAAGCTGAGCCTTTACTGCATTAACCCATTCTTCGTCACGAAAGCCAAAGGTATTTACGGCAATTCCGCTGCCGAGGTCAATATATTCTTTGTTGTCACTACCCTTTAAAACGGCACCTTTACCGCCTGTAATTTCGAGCGGAAAACGTCCGTATGTAGGGGCGACGTATGCCTTATCTTTCTCAAAAGTGTTCATAATAATTCCGTCCTTTTCATATCCAAATATAGCACTCAACCGGATGGGCACATGCACATCCGGTTAAAATTCAGGTTATCCCTTGACAAACATAGTGCCTATGCCTTCGTTTGTAAGAGTTTCAATAAGTATTGCGTGAGGTATTCTTCCGTCAATGATAAATACCTTCCTTACACCGCTTTCAATTGCATCTATGCAGCATTCCACTTTAGGTATCATACCGCCTGAGATAACACCCTCCTCTACAAGCTGGGGGGCTTCGTCAACAAGAATTTTGGAAATAAGGGTAGAGGGGTCATTCTTATCACGAAGAATACCCTCAATATCAGTCATTGAAATAAGACTTTCTGCACCCAGTATACCTGCAATCTTTGCTGCGGCAGTATCTGCGTTAATGTTATAAACATTTCCGTCTTTATCACAGCCAACGGTTGAGATAACGGGAATATATCCTTTTTCAAGAACGTCTGTAATAGGCTCAACATTAACCTTTGTAATTTCGCCTACATAGCCAAGGTCAGGATTTAACATCTCCGCCTCAATCATATGTCCGTCAATACCGCAAAGACCGATAGCCTTACCGCCCTTTTGATGAAGAAGGTTAACAAGATTTTTATTAACCTTACCTGCAAGTACCATCTGAACAATGTCAACGGTTTCCTTATCAGTAACACGAAGTCCGTTTACAAACTTTGTTTCCTTACCCACTGCATCGAGCATATGTGTAATTTCGGGACCGCCGCCGTGAACAAGTACAACCTTGATACCGATAAGTGATAAAAGAACAATATCACCCATAACTGCATCCTTAAGCTCATCACTTATCATAGCATTGCCGCCGTATTTTACAACAACTATTTTATTTGTATATTTCTGTATGTAGGGAAGTGCGTGAATAAGAACCTGCGCACGCTGAGCGTTATCCATTGTTATTTCCTCCGTAATTAAAATTCGAAATGCGAAATTATGGTGAATTTCAATTTTAAATCAAGTGCGATAGTCGCCATTAATTTTTACGTAATCGTAAGTAAGGTCACAGCCCCAGGCAGTAGCAGCATACTCACCGTCGTTAAGTTCTATTATAATATTAATTTCCTTTTCAAGCAATATTTTCTTTGCAATTTCTTCAGAAAAATTTACGCCTGCGCCATTTTTGCACACGTCTATTGTTCCTGCCGCAGATGAAAACGCAACATCTATCTTATTAACATCAACATCTGCGCCACTGTAGCCTATTGCGCAAAGCACTCTGCCCCAGTTTGCGTCAGCACCGAACATTGCCGCCTTTGTAAGTGATGAACAGATAACCGATTTTGCAACAGTTTTGGCACAACTTTCACTTTTTGCACCATTTACATTACATTCAATCATCTTTGTTGCACCCTCGCCGTCTGCGGCAATGGATTTACAAAGGTGAACGGTTACTGTGTTGAGTGCCTTCATAAATATATCAAAGTCCTCGCCCTCGCTGTCAATTATCTTGTTTCCTGCAAGTCCGTTTGCAAGAACGCTTACCATATCGTTTGTAGATGTATCTCCGTCAACACTTACCATATTAAAGGTGTTTTTAATGTCCCCTGAAAGTGCCTTCTGCAGCATAGCAGGCGTTATAGAAACGTCTGTTGTGATAAATACGAGCATTGTTGCCATATTGGGGTGTATCATACCGCTGCCCTTTGCAATGCCGCCGATTTTACACTCCTTACCATCTATGGTAAAGCTTACTGCAATTTCCTTTTTGGCAAGGTCTGTTGTAAGTATTGCCTCGGATGCAAAATCACTGTGGTCGCCAAGCCCCTTTGCAAGCTCATGCATACCTTTTTCAATCGGCTCAATATTAAGGGGTTGACCTATAACGCCCGTTGATGCAACGATAACATCCTTTGCATCAATACCTGTTTCCTTGGAAACAAGGTCGCACATTTTCTCGGCAATTTCAATTCCGTTTGCGTTGCAGGTATTTGCATTACCACTGTTACAGATAACGGCACGTGCGTAGCCGTCAGATATATTGTTTTTTGTAACAGTAAGGGGTGCACCTTTTACAAGATTTGTTGTATAAGTTGCTGCCGCTGCCGCTTTCACTTCGCTCACAATAAGGGCAATGTCACGCTTTGTACGGTTTTTGCGTATTCCGCAATGTATGCCGTTTGCACTAAAGCCCTTTGCGGCACAAATGCCGCCGTCAATTATCTTAAACATAGGTAAACATCCTTTCATATATCAAGCATCAGTGAGGGTGAACTTCCCATTGAAATATTCATACATTCAAGTGCTGCGCCTGATGCACCCTTACCGAGGTTATCATAACGTGCAACAAGAATCATTCTATCCTCGTTTCCGCAGACGGTTATCTGCATTGAGTCCTTTCCTGAAAGGGAGCCTGCGCTTAAGAAACCGCCCTCATCACCGTTTTCTGTATAAAATACGATAGGGGTATTATACTTTTCTTTATAAGCCTCTTTAATATCTTCTATACCAAAGCCACTTTCAAGCTGGCTTTTAAAAATCGGTACAGTTACTTCCATTCCACTGTAAAAATCTGAAACAATGGGGGAGAAGATGGGGGCATTTTTAATTCCCGTTATCTTCGTCATTTCAGGAAGATGCTTGTGCATCTGCGTAAGCGCATACTGACGGGGTGCACCTAAAAGTGCATCACGTCCATCCTCCTCATATGATGCAATCATACTCTTTCCACCGCCGCTGTAGCCCGTAATGCTGTGGCAGGAAAGAAGAACATCAGGAGATATAATGCCTTTTTCTATAAGCGGATATGTAAGTGCTATAAAACCGCTTGCATGACAACCGGGCACTGCAATCCTCTTATAAGAAGCTACTTTCTCAAAATGCTCCTTCGAAAGCTCGGGAAAGCCGTATGCCCATCCCTCTTTTGTGCGGTGTGCCGTAGATGTATCAAAAACAACAGTGTTTTCGTTTTCAATCATCCCTACTGCCTCTATTGCCGCTGCATCAGGAAG
This sequence comes from Clostridia bacterium, assembly GCA_045656645.1. GTDB lineage: Bacteria > Bacillota > Clostridia > UMGS1883 > UMGS1883 > UMGS1883. The sequence goes on from JAZORN010000005.1 coordinate 28,852, forward strand.
ACATAAAAATGCAATGTCACATTCGTTAAGTGCATTTTTTCTCGCAGAGGCATCTTTACGAAGCTCTTCGGGAAGCCTTATAAGCTCGATATCATTTCTCTGTGATAATCTTGTCAGAATACGAAGTCCCGTTGTGCCGGCACTTCCGTCAATAAACACCTTTTTCATAAAAAATCGCCTCTGATAAAAATTTATGTTTTGTATATTCTAACTCATTTTGCATAAATATGCAAGTGTTTTGCATAAAAATTCTTAAAATTTTTTAAAATTGCCTTGAAATATGAATATTTGCTGAAAAACCGATGTATAATTATGAATAAAGCAGTATATATTCATAATCTGATATATTATAACACAACATATATATATAGTAAAGTAAAAAGTTAACAAAAATTGAATTTATGAAAAAATTTTCTGTAGCAGAATAAACAAGAAAAAAGCAGTACTTTAAAATGAATTAAAGTTTCTGCTTTTTTCTTGTCATACCGTCAATATTCACCTTATAGTGGTCTCTCCTGATTGTTAATTTAACGTCAGCTTTTCCTTATAAATTGTTTCTAAATAACTTGAATCACTTAAATAACGTTTTTCGTCTGTAGGTTTAATAATCTTCCTATCTGACAATGACTCATCATATAATGTACGAGCCTTGTCATAGTAATATTTTAACATTGGAGAGTTTTTTTCACATAATTGTAACATAATGAGATATCTCTGTGCGGCCAAGTAGCAAATTTCAAAATAGGAGGCGATAGCTAATCCTTCCGCCGGATATGTACTTTTTGCCATCTCCATACAAAGTGCAGCTCTTAGATTTAACATAACCTTGTTGGCTATATCAGTTTCATCCATTACCAAATGTGAATATACATACCCTAAAAATAATGCGCAATATGATTTATTCTTATTGTCATTTCCTGAACACATAATACTTCTGTTAAAGTACTGAATTGATAAATTGGAATATTTAAGTTTTTCTTCGGTTCCATGTGCGCTTAAAAACACTTTGTAAAAATCATGTCCCGCCAATCTTGCTATAGAACTATTGTAGCATAATTCAAATGCATTTGCCCGTAACTGTCCACGTTCCTTTGTTGCAGTAATATCATCATCATTGTCCATTGATGATGCGTGGGAGAGAAGGTCGTGTACTTCTTTGGGGGCATCAGCTATTGATGCTGAATATCCTACATTTTTTTCGGAGACTATGTCGCAAGCTTGGGTAATGAACTTGTCCATAGCTTTCCCGTCTGACGGCAAATCAGTTACATACGTAAATAAACTATCGTCATAGTATTTGGCGTTGTATTTTTTTATATCGAATTCAACTTTTTCGGTTGGAATGTTTGGTGTATCAACCCCTGCGCCAGAGCCTTTTTCTTCATCCTCTGGTATTACGGGGTATGTATCCTCAGTTTCCTCAGATACACGCTCATTCTCTCCAGACATGTAATATACAGCACCACAAACCACGCTTGCTAATATTACAACTATGAGTATAATACTTACAATAAATTTACACTTTTTATGATTAACTGTGTTCGTACAAGAATTTTTCGTTGTTTTACGGCAGGTGCCAGAAAAGTTTATATTTTTAAAAACTGTTTGAAGAAACTCAAACAGTTTCTTTAAAACATCTATAATTGCTGATATAAGTTTAAGAATTTTCATATAATACCTCTCTTTCTCCCACTTTATTACAAATGCTGCTTTCCCATTCTTTTTAAGTATATAATAATACTAAATATACATACTGTCAAGCTTTTTTCTGCAAAAAAATAACTTTTTTTCAAAAAAATAGCAATTAAAATTTTGTTTTTATGAAAAAAAAGACGTAAAAACAAGACACTAAAGTATTAAAAAACAATTTTTTTCAAAATAATGCTTGCATTTTTTTGGGGGTTATGCTATGATAATTATCACTCAGTTTCCCAAAACAAACAGAAAGAAGGTATGATATGTCTCAATTAAATACGCATGAGAAAAACATCCTTAATATTATAAGAAAATTTCAAAAGAGCCAAAATGGAAAAAAATTCAATAAGAATGATATTGCGTCGGCACTTGGAATACAGTGGACAACCGTATCAAACACACTGACATCACTATCAGAGAGACAGATGGTTGAATTATCAGTTAACACTAATGACATTACATTAAATGATAAATACGAGTTTTATGCCGGAATATCGATAGGAAGCAGCCGTATAAAGGTTGTGCTTTTGGATTTTTGTTTCAACTACGTAAATCGTGGATACATAAATGAACAGCAATTTAAGCCCTACAAAAAATTTATGGATGATCATATGGATATTATCGAAGATTCCTCTGATGAAGTAAGATTTTGTTTGAATTTAAACATAGCAAAAGATAATTTATCCAGAAATTCAGCTACATTTATTCTTAATGATTTGTGCGAAATGTTTTTAGATATGAAATCCTCGGGACTTAACATCGGAGCTATAGGATTTACCTTTCCGGGAATAATAGACTCAAAAAATAATATAATACTTTCCTCATATGTTTTTGGAAATACAAACAATATTGGTTTGTGCGATTTGATTGACGAAGATACATTCAAAAAATTTAATAGTCTTTTTACTAATGATAACGATGAAAATGAAAGCACATATGTTTTCGACCAAAACAGCAACGCTGCAGCAATTGCTGAAAAAGAGATAGGCTGTCTTAACAATAAAAACGCAGCGGTAATATATGGTTCCTATGGCTATGGTATTTCCCTGATTCTTGATAACAAGTTGCATTCAAAAGGTGGGCAATTAGGACACATGATAGTCATTCCTAATCATAAAAAGGTTGATGAAACACCTCCATGTAGATGCGGGCAAATCAATTGTCTTGAAAACCGTATTAATAATGATGTTTTTGACCAGAAACCGGGCAAAGAAGGGGAGCTGAAAACCAGAAATGTTAATGAACTTTGTTCCATTTTGGAACAAAGTGATGACAAACGAGAAATTTTATCTGATTATCTGGCACAGGCAATTTATAATATAGTTCAACTTACTGGTGTTGAAGATATTGTTTTTACAGGTAAACTTTCGTACATATATCCTTATATAAGCAGGGAATTAAAATCTGCTTTATTATCAAAAAATATTACATCGGGATTTTTAAAAAATTCAGAATTCGGAGAATATTCAGGCGCAGTAGGAATTGCAATTGAAGCATATTATAAGAAATTTAATATTCCGTTAGAATGGAGATATTAATTGTATTTTAATGATATTAATATTTAAAATTACGTAAAAAAACAAAAAACAGTCCTGCACGGACAGACCGTCGTTAGATTTTTAATCTACCTTTTGGCGGTTCAGTGCAGGATTGTTTTTTGTTTTTATGTCATATCGCCCCAGACCTGTTTTTATCTCAAGAGGTTAAAAAATATATGTAGTTATTTTGAAAAATCTTTCTCTAAAATACATTGACCACCAGAAAATCTTATATCGTCCCATCCGCTTTCTTTTGATCTGGCAGTAAACCACTCTTGTACTTTTTAGGTTACCTTTTGCATATCTTCCTCTTCATGTTCCTGGTTATAAATCCCTAATACTTTTTTGCTTGATACAATTATACTGGGGTCATTTTTAGACCTATCATCTGGATCTGGAAAAACATACTTTCGTGCCATTAATATATGCTCCTTTCTCTTTTGTATTATAAAATAAGATATAGTGTACTTAATTTTATCCAAGCAGTTTTTCAAGAAGTTCATCAATATTATCTGTTGACTCATATACATTAAACTGAGCAACTTCTTTTTCGGTAACGACACCTTTTTCTGCTAAGATATCAGCAAGAATTCTTCCGTCGCTTGTTTTGCACATAAGGCTCCTGTAAACAATGTATACCATATCGTCTCTTGCGAAAAGATTTGTGCTTTTAAGTCTTCTTGCTGTGTCCGTATTAATAATGCCTTTATATACACTTTCCTCCAATGCGTTTTCAGGCTCAATATCAGCATATCCCATTAATCGCAATACCAATGCCGTAAACTGCCGTGCAGTGACAGCGGAAGAAGGGGAGAAGGTATCTGAAGATGTTCCCTTTGTAATTTCGTTTTTATAGCAGAACATTACGTAGGGAAAAGACCACCTCTCTTTTGTAACATCATTGAACACGGCAGTGTAATTACTTGCCTTTAAATTTGATTCTTCACCAAGCAGGCGAACAAGAATTGTCGCACTTTCTTCTCTGGTGAGAGTTTTTTCAAGCTCGTAGCCGTTGTCTGTTCCTTTGAATAAACCGAAACTATAGAGCGTGTCTGCATATTTAGTATTGTCGGCTAAGGCAGCAAAAGTGTTTGTACACAATAATATGGTTGTCAGGCAAATTGTAAAAATTTTCTTACCATAGCTTTTCATATGTTGCTTTACCTCCTCCGATGTAGTTTATGTTCTCGTCGTTTACCCGAGTTTTCTTACCGCCTATGTTCAACGTTATTCCCTCGAATGTTAATTTACCATCATTAGAAAGATGAACAGTAGCGCTTACCGTATCATATTCCAGCGTGTTTCTGATTTGTGTAGTTCCGTCAAAGGATATTAGTGATTTGTACTCCATATCGACAGTTAGTTCTTGTTCTGCAATATATCTGCCTTGTGCCATTTCATCACATACATTTATTGACGAAATATCAAACCATAAATCTTTTTTGCTTCCTGTAAACTTAATCATTGTGTAATTATCATTATCTTCTCCATTTATAGTTTCAGTAAAACCAATTAATGTAGCTGTAATATTTCCCCCTAAGTCTGTATACCATTTTGGAAGTTGATTACTTTCTGACAAATCAAGAGGAATTACTCCTATAAAGGTAAGATAGTAGTCCTCTATATCTTCGCCGAATGTCCCTTTAACTTTGGTAACATATCTTTCAGGATCCTGAGGTGTATACTCTTCTTCTTTTTTCATTTCTTCCTGAATTTGCTGAACATATATTTCTTTTTCAGGTATTCCAAATAGGGTGTATATGTTGGTTCCTCTGTCAAGCTCTTTTGGTGTTCCGTAGAATTCATATTCAATATTTTTGCATTGCAATATATTTGGGGTTGCTATTATTTTTGCTCCTGAACCTTGATTTTGTAAATAGGTGTACTCTAAATAGACATTTGTAATATCATTGTTTAAAGAGTCAGCGTTAATATATATAAGATCTCCCTTGTCAAGATTGTATCGCATTAGTTTGTTATTTTCAACACGATAAGCTGTTGAAAAAGTAAGGCTGTGAATGGTTGCTCCGCTAAATCCCCAACTGTATTCTCTGTGCCAAAGCTGTTTTTTTGCCTTGCTTCCTTCTAATGTCAGGATATAGTCTGATACACTACTGAAAAGTTGTTCAATAGTACAGTGGATAGTTTCATTTTCATTGCCAATTTCAGCGAGAAATGTGTCGTAACAGGAATCATCAAGTGTTACATCAAACTCTACCTTTTCCATCTGCTTAAATTCTAATTGATTTGAGTCGTTGGAATCAGTTAGGACTTGATTTTCATAGTTAATTGTTTCAAACTCTTCAATTGTTTTCACATTACTGTTTTCTCCAAGTGTGTCAAGACATTCAAGTTCATTGTTGATCACATTAATTAGAAAAGCTCCTACTTCATCTATATTATTTATGTCACAATCTATTGAACGTGAAAAATTATTGTAGTCGAAGCAAAAAGATAAATGATTATCCCTTATCTCAAAAACGAAGTAGCTAAAACTTGTTAACTGAATATCCACCGAAACATAGTAATCAAGCCCTTCATTTTTATTTTGTACAAAATCTTTGCTATGTGTGCAGTCAATTCTACCGTTTTCCAATATTTTTATTAATTCATCAATGAAATTTTCCACAGCTTTTATTTGCTCTTCCATATTAGCTGTGTTAAAAATAAACGTAGGAGCCATAGTATGTTTTCTTGAAAGGTAGGTTGTTCTGATTTTTCCATCCGCACTGATATTTTTCAGAATTTCTTTGTCATATGATATTTTATCGGTTGCTATCTGTATTGTTTCGTGTGAAGTATTATTATCCGATGATTCATACGCAAATGAATTTTGTGCTGTACTTATACATAGTATTATTGCACATAAAATACTGATAATTTTTCTCATACATATACCTCCGGTTTAAAAGTCAATGTACCCATCTGCCCCCATGCTTGGGGGCAGATGATGATACGCTAAAAATAGTTTGTTAAGCAAATTCAATAATTACACCTGTAAATCTTAAATCCGAATTTGAATTATAACCTCCGTTAAAGAGGACTGATTCACTTATCTCAACAGAGTTTCCTGTTGTTGGATCAAATACAGTATAAGTATGATTTCCTGTATTAATACCAGTTAAAAGAAGATATCTTGCGCTTTCATATGATGTAGGATTAGTTGCAGAAGTTAACAAAAGGATAACCGCCTCTCCATTCTGCAATTTTGACAACAGAACATTTTCTGCTCCCGATTCATTTATTGTAGATTCGTAGAAATTATATGTGTCAAGAGAACCATTAGTATAGAAAAAATTTGCAGCATTAGCTGTTTCTGAAATATTTCCTCTTACATTTATATTGCTTGAACCTTTAACAGCTATTATGGCTTGACCTACACTTTTTGTAGTTGCAGCAGAACTTTCTCTGCTCAAACGAACATTAGCCGCCATTTTTGCACATGCTGCCCAATCCCAGTTTGCATTTGTCACGGTTTCTAAAGTTACGCTGGAAAGGTTTACTACAGTACCAGCCGGGGGATTTTCTACAGTTAAAGTAACAGTGCCACCTGTAGCAGTTACATCATGATATTTAGGAACAATAGTATACGAACCTGCGCTAAGAGAATTTACAATTGCAGTAGTAAGAATTTCACCGTTGTAGTACAGTTCCACATCGGCAACTGCGGTTGCATCATCAACGGATACTCCGTTAAATGTGCAGCTCATACTTTCCATTATCGTATTAAGCATAGCTGATAAATCGGAAATGTCAGTTCCCGAAACATGCGTAAGTGCTACGTTACCACTAAGGGTTGCTGTGGGAGAGGGAAGATTAATAGATACAGTAATTCTATATGGATCAATAGAGGAACATGTTGCAGCATCAGGTCTCTTTATTCCGATTAAATAGTCATGATTGGGAATTAGACCGCTATAAGTCAACTGCTTATAGTTGGATTGTGTTGTTACTGTTCCAATTGAATCAGGAGTATTCCAAGCATTCTCTTCAGGGTAAAGTTCTACATCATCATAATCATATAACTCCACATTATATTGAAGTGTAGATGTTGCTTGGCTATCTACAGGGGTAGTTTTATAAAGCTTAATATCAATATTTCCTCCATATTCACCGGTAGTTAATTTAAAGTAGTCACTTTCACCTCTGTGGAGAGTTCGGGTTGTATTATTATATGGTAAAGAAGGAATCACTACCGGATAAATCGGATTATCACCGGAAGTACCGTTGTTAACAGAAATATCATCACTATCTTTTTGTCTTGGATCGTAAAAATCAAAGTCGTATGTATAACTGTTTTCGTCATCTATTACAACACTAAATGATTGCTGCTTGATGTCAATGTAATGAATTTCTTTTGAAAATTCGTGTATAGATACATATGTTGGTCTGCTTGTACTTGAAACAGGTATTTGATACGTTCCTTCAGTCCAAACTCTATCAAAGCCTCCGGTCGTACCGGATATTGTCCTAACTTCAACCGTTAAGGGTGTCTCTACATTTTCAAATGCTAAATATCCGTTTCCTGCAGTTGTGCTATAAGCAAAAATATTAATGTCTCCATTGTACATAATATCACAATTATTATTATTTATGGGAGAGAAATTTCCGGCTTCGTATGCTGCCTTGACTTCGCTGCGGTAAGCAGATATTCCGTCAGCATCGTTATAATCATCTCTTATAATTCTAAACGCACTGGCTCCGCTATCTCCATCCTCTTTGTTCCAAACAAAGTATCTTGTAAGACCGCCCCGGATCCATATGCTTTTTGAAACGTTACCACTTGTTCCGCCATCGTAATATGTATTCGTGTATACTATTCCATTGTCTGTTTCAGAAAACATATGAAGCTGTGTATCAACATTACCTATTGTTTCTATTGTGTAAAAACCTTCTTCAGGGACAGTCCACTTTATCAGATAATCACTTGTACTGGTTAAGTCTGTTACCATTTCATCTTGATAAATCCTATAGTCATAAGCTGATGTAAAATCATAATCAGAGGGATCAGTTGACAAGGTAGAAATAGCATAATCATCTGCTAAGGAAACAGTCATGTTATTAATGCTATTCATGTTTTCAATGATTGAAAGAGTGTATCCACGTGTGAAAATACCAAGATTTTCACCACCGCTATATGTTGATATATATCCGCGGTAAAAGGAAGTTGCACCTTCGGACTTTGCTTCCATTTGCATTTCATATATATTGTTTAAATCTAATTCAGAATAAAATGTATCCAGATTTTCTGATTCAATGAAATCAACTAAGGAAGCGTTCGTACAAGCCTGTACACATTCTTCGTTCTCATTATGGTTGCATGTCGCTCTTGCACCTGCTTTTTTGATTAAAACACCGTCAAATTCTTCCCCATTGTTTTGAGTGTATTCGATGTTACCCAGAGTTAAATTTGCAGGAAATTCAGCCTTTACATTTTTTGTGTTAATAATACCTATATATTCTTTCCGGATATCGTTAATATTTTCCTCTAGTTTAATAGAGAAAGACTTGTTGTTTTCAACATCGTTCCAGATAATATATGTATTATTTTGAGCTAAGTCATATTCTGCAATAATAGAATTATCTGTTAAATCTGTTATTGTTACACTAACGCTGTCATTTGAAGAAATATTTTTCAAATACTGAAATTGCATTGACATACTCATATCTCTTCCAATTGTATTATCAATCATCATCGGAAAATCTTCATACAATGCCTGCGTATTATCGGTTACGTACGCAGGATTCCAGATGCCGTTTGTCACAGTTTCATTTGCAAAAGCAACAGGGAAGCTTGATAAAAGCATAGTAGCACAAACAAAACCTGAGAATAGTTTTTTGATTTTCATAAATTACCTCCTAAATTTATAATTTCTTTTGTTGAATTCATACTGCACCATCATTTATTTATCCCTAAACCAACTTATAAAAATACTTGACAATGATGCGAAAAGCGTGTATCTTTGTAGTTGGAGAAATTCTTGTATAATCTGAAACAATGTTTTTTGAGGGCTTGTATCTGATTATGGGGATTTCTCTTTTTTTTAGGGAAAAGTGCAAATCTTGCAAGGGACATATGTCCCTTTGTAGGTTTACATAAACCTACAAAACAACCTTCGTTATTTGTTGACAAAGGTTTACGCATTTCTGCGTTTCTGCAACACTTGGTGCAGGGTAGCGGGTTCCTTGGGCTGATGCAGTCCGCCCATTGAAGGGATTTCTGCTGCAAATACTGCTGCCATAAGTGCTATGCCGGATGTGTACGACATCAGTTTAAGCATTAAGTTTTTCATTTAGTTTCACTCCTTTCATTTGTAAATTTTCCTATTATCACAAACACCGAAACGG
>JAZORN010000006.1:0-6731 GCA_045656645.1 Clostridia bacterium
ATTGAAAGAGCAAAAAGAAGTTATTGAACTTGAGCTTCAGCACTCTAGTATTATGCTAAATTCTAGTGACGGAATATCGGTTAAGTTTCCACCTGACTTTTCAAACTAAAGTAGAAGAATAAATCAAAATTGTACTCAAAAGGCACTCAAAAGGCAAAAAGAAACCCCGAAAACCCTGATATTTCAAGGTTTTCGGGGATTTTTCATTTTATTCCCACTCGATTGTGCCCACGGGCTTAGGTGTGAGGTCAAGAAGAACACGATTGATGCCGTCTACTTCTGCGGTGATGCGCGCTGTAATCTTATGAAGAACGTCATAAGGAATTTCTTCAATAGTAGCGGTCATAGCATCGGTGGTATTTACCGCACGAATGATTGCGGGCCATCCTTCATAACGCTTGTCGTCCTTTACACCTACACTTTTCATATCGGGAACGGCAATGAAATACTGCCATACCGTTTTGGAAAGACCGCAATTATCAAATTCCTCACGAAGGATTGCATCAGCCTCGCGAAGGGCGTGAAGTCTGCCACGGGTGATTGCGCCAAGACATCTTACGCCGAGACCCGGTCCGGGGAAGGGCTGACGGTCAACCATTGAAGAGGGAAGACCAAGCGCCTTACCTACAACACGTACCTCATCTTTGTAAAGAAGCTTAATAGGCTCAACAAGCTCAAACTTCATATCTTCAGGAAGTCCGCCTACGTTGTGGTGTGCCTTTACGCCGTCGCTTTCAAGAATGTCGGGGTAGATTGTACCTTGTGCAAGGAAATCCACATCGTCAAGCTTGCGTGCTTCTTCGTCAAATACAACGATAAATTCACCGCCGATAATTTTACGCTTTTTTTCAGGCTCTGCTACACCTTTTAGCTTATCAAGAAAACGGTCTGTTGCGTCAATATAGATAAGGTTTGCATCAAGCTGATTGCGGAATACTTCAATAACCTGCTCGCTTTCACCTTTACGCATTAAACCGTGGTTTACGTGTACACAAACAAGCTGCTTGCCGATAGCCTTGATTAAAAGTGCCGCAACAACGCTGCTGTCAACGCCGCCGGAAAGTGCCAATAAAACCTTTTTATCGCCGACCTGCTCACGCACGAGGGCAATCTGCTCGGCAATGAAACTGTCTGCTAATTCTTTTGTTGTGATACGCTGCATAGTATCAGGTCTTACATTTGTGTTCATAAAATTTCCTCCTGTATATATAAATTATTCAAAGAGCGGGGTTGAAAAATACCGTTCTGCGGTATCGGGAAGAACTGTAACAACAGTTTTACCCCGTCCAAGCTTTTTAGCGAGTTTTATTGCAGCGGCAACATTTGTACCGCTCGAAATTCCACACATAATACCTTCTTTTGAGGCAAGCTCTTTTGCCGTGCGGATAGCCTCTTCATCCTTTATAATACAAATATCACTGTAAATATCTGTGTTTAAAATTGCAGGGATAAGTCCGTCACCGATACCCATCTGAAGATGTGTGCCGATAGAACCGCCCGAAAGTATTGCGGCGTGTTCAGGCTCAACTGCCCATATGGTAATATCGGGATTTTTCTCCTTAAGGACTTCGCCGATACCCGTAATTGTTCCACCTGTACCTATTCCGCTGCAAAATCCGTGAATAGGACCATCAACCTGATTTAATATTTCTACACCCGTGAAGTTACGTTGTGCAGAAAGGTTTGCAGGGTTTTCAAACTGCTGGGGAACAAAAACATTTGGGTTTTCGCTTTGCATTTTAAGTGCGGTGCGTAAACATTCATCTATACATTCACCGATATTTCCTGCGTCGTGTATGAGGATAACCTCAGCCCCGTAATGCTCAACAAGCTTTCTGCGCTCCTCGCTGACAGAGTCGGGCATAATAATTTTTGTCTGATATCCCCGAACTGCACCGACTAAGGCAAGCCCTATTCCCTGATTACCGCTTGTCGGCTCTACAATGATAGTATCTTTATTTATTTTTCCTTGCTTTTCTGCTTCCAATATCATGTTATAAGCAGTTCGTGTTTTTATTGAGCCGCCGACATTAAGTCCCTCAAACTTTACAAGTATGCGAGCACTGTCCTCATCGCACATCCTTGTAAGGGAAATCATCGGTGTGTTTCCTATTGCATCCAGAATATTATTGCAAATCATATATACCTCCGTTTGACACTTGATAATACATTATATTCCAAATGCCAGAGACTGCACTACATTATTTATGGTAAAGTCGTTTGTTTTCGTATTTTGGCTCGCAGCTTACATTAACACCGAGCCTGCGCAGAATTTTTTCATCCTCATCACTGATAATGACTGAAAAATGTGCGTTACTGCCACGCAGGTTTGAAAGCTGTTCTTTTGCGGCGTTTGCTATCGGATTTGTAAGCGCTGAAATTGTAAGAGACATCAGAACTTCATCGGTATGAAGTCTGGGATTTTTATGTTTAAGATAATTTGTTTTAAGCTCACATATAGGCTCAAGCACCTGAGCGGAAATAAGCTCAAGCTCATCATCAATTCCGCCAAGAGTTTTAAGTGCATTAAGAAGAAGCGCGGATGCCGCCCCGAGAGTGCTTGAAGTTTTTCCCATAACAATTTTTCCGTCGGGAAGCACCATTGCACCTGCAGGGGCGCCCGTTTCCTTTTCCTTACTGAGTGCGGCAGAAACAAGCTCGCACTTATCAGGTGTCATTCCCGCCTGATTCATCAGAAGCTCCAACTTCATAATTTCCACATCGTCATTAAAGTTACGAAGCTTATTTACACCTGCCGTATAATAACGGCGGATAATTTCCATTCTTGATGCGTCACAGCATATTTTGTCGTCAATAATGCAGTTTCCTGCCATATTAACCCCCATATCGGTGGGCGATTTATACGGTGAGCTTCCCTGAATACGCTCAAATATAGTGTTAAGCACTGGGAAGATTTCAACATCACGGTTATAATTTACGGCAGTTTCGCCATAAGCCTCCAGATGGAACGGGTCAATCATATTGACGTCATTAAGGTCTGCAGTAGCCGCCTCATAAGCAAGGTTTACGGGATGCTTAAGAGGTAAGTTCCAGATAGGGAATGTTTCAAACTTTGCATAACCTGCCGTTATACCTCTTTTATGGTCGTGATAAAGCTGACTGAGGCAGGTTGCCATTTTTCCGCTGCCGGGACCTGGTGCGGTGATAACTACAAGAGAACGTGTTGTTTCTATGTAGTCATTTTTCCCAAGACCTTCGTCACTTACAATATGGGGAATGTCAGAGGGGTATCCCGCAATAGGGTAGTGGCGGTAGCACTTTATTCCCAAAGCTGTGAGCTGCTTTAAAAAAGCATTTGCAGAGGCTTGTCCGTTATATCTTGTCAGGACTACACTTCCCACGTACAAGTCAAGCTCACGGAAAGTGTCAATAAGGCGCAGAACGTCCTCATCATAGGTAATACCTAAATCGGCACGCATTTTGTTCGCCTCAATATCAGCGGCATTTATAGTGATAACGATTTCAACATCATCTTTAAGCTGCTGAAGCATACGCATCTTACTGTCAGGCGCAAACCCGGGCAGTACACGTGCTGCGTGATAGTCGTCAAACAGCTTTCCGCCAAATTCAAGATACAGTTTACCGCCAAAAAGCGCAATACGCTTTCTGATTTGTTCAGACTGCATCGAAAGATATTTTTGATTGTCAAAGCCTGCCTTGCTCATTGCTTTTCACCTCAAATCAAATAATACAAAAAATAGTATATCACAAAATTTGACAATATAAAAGAACAATTTTCAAAATTTTTGTGTTATCTTAAAGAAAAAAGTAAGTTTACCCAAATTTGAAAAAAACACTTGATTTTATGGCTTTCGTATTATATAATAGATAAGCACTGTAAAAATGCAGGTATGGCGGAATTGGCAGACGCGTACGGTTCAGGTCCGTATGAGAGCAATTTCATGCAGGTTCAAGTCCTGTTACCTGCACCAATAAAACGGAGCACCCATTCGGGGTGTTCCGTTTTATTTATGACGGGGACTTGAACCTTAAGAAGGCAAACGCCGTTAAGAAAACGATTGATAATCGTTTTTAGGTGTTTGGTGCGCAGACCGGTACCGAAATGCTTTAGCATTTGGGTGGGCAAGCAGGCAAGATGCGAAGCAGCTGTGTCCTGTTACCTGCACCAATAAAACGGAGCACCCATGCGGGGTGTTCCGTTTTATTTTGTGACGGGGACTTGAACCTTAAGAAGGCGTCAAGAGCTATTTAGAATTTTTTCTAAATAGCTCTTGACATTTTTATGTGTGCAGGTTATAATCTATTTAGAAAGATGTCTAAATAGATTGGGGCGTGATGTGAATGGGAATGAATGAAACATTAAAGGCCATATCTGATAATGTCAGGCGGGATATACTGCAAATGCTTAAAAGTGGCAGGAAGTCTGCAGGGGAAATTGCGGAGCATTTTGATTTGACTGCGGCAACAGTTTCATACCACTTGGCAAAGCTTAAAAATGCAGACCTTATCACTGAAAAAAAGCATAAGAACTTTATTTACTATGAACTGAACACTTCTGTTTTTGAAGAGGTATTAACGTGGATTTACGCTTTAGGAGGTAATAAATGATGAAATTTATAAAATGGAAAAGTCTTGTTATAACCTGCATAGTATGTCTTTTGCCTATATTTTTAGGAATAGCATTATGGAATGACTTGCCTGACAGTATTGCTATTCACTTTAATTTTTATAACGAGCCTGATAATTTTGCGCCAAAAGAATTTGCAGTATTCGGACTGCCTGCTTTGATGGTGCTGTTGCAGATTTACAGTTGCTTTATCAATGACCTGAACGCTTATAAGCACGGACAGCGCATAAAATTTGAGAAAGCAACAAAATGGATAATCCCCGCTATGACGGTGCTTTTTCAAATAATAACTTTTGGGTACTCTCTTGGATGGAATATTGATATAAGGAAGGTTGTTATACTAATTATAAGCGGTGTTTTTCTCGTAATAGGAAATTATCTGCCGAAGTTTGATTATGTGAAAAATCATAATGTCGATACCCAAAAGGCAAGAAAAATAAACAGATTTTTAGGCTATGCAACGGTTATTATGGGTGTTTTAATGCTCATAACAATGTTTTTACCGCCGATTGCAACTATTATATGGATGGTTTTATTGATACCCTATACTGTTGTCGGCATTATATACGGAATTAAGGTCGGGAGAAAGGGATAAGAAAACGATTGACAAAGCATTTTGATAAATGATATACTAATAATAATTATCGGTTATGAGCAGAAAAGAGGTAAACAATTATGGAAAATTATAAAATAGGTACAAAGTGTCTGCAGGCAGGCTATTCACCAAAAAACGGTGAACCGCGTCAGATTCCCATTTATCAGAGTACAACATTCAAGTATGATACAAGCGAAGATATGGGAAAGCTTTTCGACCTTGAGGCTTCAGGATATTTTTACAGCAGACTTCAGAATCCTACAAATGACTGCGTAGCTGCACGAATTGCCGCGCTTGAGGGCGGTAGTGCCGCAATGCTCACGTCAAGCGGTCAGGCAGCATCCTTTTACAGTATTTTTAACATCGCTTCCTGTGGTGACCATATTGTTTCTTCGTCTGCGATTTATGGTGGCACATACAATCTGTTTGCCGTTACAATGAAGCGTATGGGAATAGAATTTACATTTGTAAAGCCCGATTGCTCTGATGAAGAGCTTGAGAAGGCTTTTCGCCCGAATACCAAGGCGGTATTTGGTGAGACGATTGCAAATCCTGCGCTCGACGTTTTAGATATAGAAAGATTTGCAAGTGCGGCACACGCACACGGCGTTCCGCTTATCATTGACAACACCTTTGCAACGCCCATAAACTGCCGTCCGTTTGAATGGGGTGCTGATATTGTAACTCATTCCACTACAAAGTATATGGACGGTCACGCAAGCGGTGTGGGCGGATGCATTGTTGATTCAGGAAAATTTGACTGGACAAAATATCCCGACAAATTCCCCGGACTTTGCACCCCTGATGACAGCTATCACGGTGTAACCTATACAGAAAGATTTGGTCTTGAGGGCGCATATATTACAAAGGCAACAGCACAGCTTATGAGAGATTTCGGCTCTATCCAGTCCCCGCAGAATGCGTATCTCGTAGGTCTTGGTCTTGAAAGCCTTGAGCTCAGAATGAAGCGTCATTGCGAAAACGCTCAGGCGGTTGCAGAGTATGTAAAAAATCACGAGAAGATTGAGTGGGTACGTTATTGCGGACTCCCCGAGGATAAATATTACGAGCTTGGACGCAAGTATCTTCCAAACGGCTCCTGCGGTGTTATTTCCTTTGGTGTAAAGGGTGGCAGAAAAGCTGCGGAAACATTTATGAAAAACTTAAAGCTTGCATCAATTGAAACACACGTTGCTGATTCAAAGACGTGCTGTCTGCATCCTGCAAGTGCAACACACCGTCAGATGAATGATGAGGAACTGTGTGCAGCAGGTGTTTCTCCTGACCTCATCCGTTTCTCCTGCGGTATAGAGGATAAAGAAGATATTATTGCAGATATTAAGCAGGCACTTGAAAGCATGTGATAGCCCAGCCCGATATGGTTTAAAAACAGAAATTTCGTATAATACTGCAGAAAATTCTGCAAATATACGTCAGTATTATTCTTGAATTTTCTTTGTCTTATAACAAAATTTCTTGTTTTTAAACTCTTCGACCTTAAACGCAGGAAAATTTGATATAATTTTT
>JAZORN010000007.1:0-35693 GCA_045656645.1 Clostridia bacterium
ATCTGTGTTTTGAGGTTATCCAAAACGGGCTGTCGGGGACGCCAGCCCCTACGATTGCGCTCTTTCTATGTCCAACCGTTGTAGGGGCCGGCGTCCCCGACGGCCCGTGTGCCCTCTCATCGTCCGAATCGCCGCATTAAAATCAAAAACGACACACCCCTCAAGAGGGATATGTCGTTTTTATATGCCTGATGCGATTCGAACGCACGACCTTCAGAGTCGGAGTCTGACACTCTATCCAACTGAGCTACAGGCGCATATTCTCCTTTAGGGGGATTATTAAGGGGCTTCCCCTTAATGTATAATCTGTCAAAACCGAGGGCATGTACCTCGGTTTTGACTCCTATAAAGGGCTGGCACGGTGAGTGCCGCGCGAGCGAAAGCCCTTTCCTCGAAAGAGAATGTTTTGCTTGCAAAACTTCTTTTTCGAAAGGCTGACCTTGTCAGCCGTTATGGTGTTACCACTACCTTAGTGTACATCGGGATATTTGCTACCATCCACTTAATATCGTTGGGATGCATTCTTACACAGCCTGCCGATACCTTCATTCCAAGGCGGTCGTCATACGGAGTTCCGTCATACCTGATAAGATATGAATGGAATGCATATCCTCTGTAAAAGCGCATTACGGGTCCGCAATAGTATTTATCGTATTTCCAGATAGGCTGATACTGATGATATTCAAACTGCCCCTCTACCGTGGGGGAGCTTGGCTTGCCGATTGAGCAGGTAAAGGTTTTTACAAGTGACCAGTTATTTTTACTGCCTTTAAATATATTTACCTCAAAATCTTTTTTGGATACCCAAATCATATAGTTTGTTTTACTCGAAATATTCTTTTTATTTACAGAAATAATTCTTCTGTAACTTTGGCTGTATTCCGACGGTGTGAGAGTTATTTCACGGTAAAAGGTGTTATCCTCCACCATATTATAGTTGCACGCAAAATACTGCGCCACACGTGAAAGGGGAACATACACCATAGTATCTATCTTAAAAGTGGGGATTGAGAGATTTACGCCCTCATAACCGAAAAGGGCATAAATATCGTCTATATAAAACTGCGCACTGTGTCCGTCATCGGTATAAAGCTTCACATACGGCCTTTGGGCATCAAAATAGTTTTTGGTCTCGATACCAAGCTTATGAAGAAGGTCCGTTGTAACATAAACCTCATCATCTGTCAGGCAGTGGTAAAAAAGCGTCTGCTCCACACCGGGAATTTTAATAATCGCTTCTTTATTCCACTTTGTGCAAAGGTCCATATAAAAGCTTGTATAATACTTATCAACACCGTTTTCATCAGGCATAGCATACGTTTCTAAAATATGTTCATTTGCATAAAATCCGTTATGATGGGTGGCATCAACTATACCTGAAATAACGAATTTAAACTTTGTTCCTATAGAATACTCGGGTACATTAAATACAATTTCAAAAGGTGCATACCCACGCTTTACGGCATACGTCTTTTTATCCAGAAGCATTGCGCCGTCCTCACTGTAAAGCTCCATTACGGCATCGCCCTCTATAATGGTAGGCGTAGTGTTTCCGCTGAAATATACCTTAACAGTATTAAGTACTTCATCCTGTGCATAAGCATTTACACAGAAAAAAACTGCAGTAATAATTACTGCCAGAAACAGACCCTTTTTCAAAAGCTTCATAAAAACTGCCTCCAAAGTTCGTATATGCATTTATTATACATTTTTGGAAAGATTAAGTCAATAAATTAATATGAAAATTTCCCTCGTTTTTTCGCCTTTCTTCGGGAACAATCATTGGTGTCACACTCTTTGCAATTGCTTGGATTGTACTCGGGCAGACAACACATTAGGTAATCACATTCATCACACTGTATTTCTATCCATTTATGTTCACCGTTTCCGGGGCAATCTTTTCCTTCATTCCCCGGCATAAGCCGTACGTGATTTGATATTATTTTTTTTATAAAATTGACTATTTTCATAGTAATTCCTCCTTTCTGTCTTACTTTAACACAATATCTTTTTAATTTCAACTCTTTTGAGGTAATTTTTTCAACTCAAAAGCGGTAAAATTATATCATCTTAACAAGTAAGGTGATAACTATGGTTATTGGAGAAGCAGTAAAACTTAGAATTTTAGAATTATGCAAATCAAAAAACATAACCGTAAATAAATTAGCTACAATAAGCGGGATTACGCAGTCAACTTTAAATAATATTGTCAGCAACAGAAATAATAGCACCACGGTTTCTACCGTTAAGAAAATTTGTGACGGACTTGAAATATCCATTGAGGATTTTTTCTGTTCCGACGTATTCAGAAATTTAGAACAAGAAATTAAATAAAAAGTATTTTTAACGTATCAACCCCCTACCCCCAATCTAT
The DNA here is from genome assembly GCA_045656645.1 of Clostridia bacterium. Classification (GTDB taxonomy): domain Bacteria; phylum Bacillota; class Clostridia; order UMGS1883; family UMGS1883; genus UMGS1883. Next base: position 2,375 of record JAZORN010000007.1, read on the forward strand.
GGGGGTATTTTTATGTCCTTTTGACACCAAAAGGACACATTGCCGAGCGTTCCGCTCAATTTTCTAAGCATCGCTTAGTTTCTATATATGGTATTTAAAACAATTTTTTAAGCAAATTTTACACCAAAATTTGCTTTTTTTCAAAAATTATGATATACTTATTATAATTGTACTTACGGAGGAAATTGATATGAACGAAGAAAACATTTCATTAGCTCTGGAGGGAATAACCGAAACCCTTGAAAAAAACTATATGCCCTATGCGATGAGTGTGATTATATCCCGTGCTATTCCTGAAATAGACGGTTTTAAGCCATCGCACAGAAAGCTTTTGTATACGATGTACAAAATGGGACTTTTAGGCGGAAACCGTACAAAAAGTGCCAACGTAGTAGGACAGACAATGAAGCTTAACCCCCACGGCGATGCGGCAATTTACGAAACAATGGTCCGCCTTACTGAGGGACATATGGCTCTTTTGCATCCTCTCGTTGATTCAAAGGGTAACTTCGGCCGCCAGTACAGCCGTGATATGGCATATGCCGCATCACGTTATACAGAGGTGCGCCTTCTTCCTATCTGCAATGAAATATTCGGTGATATAGATAAAAATACGGTGGAATTTGTGGACAACTATGACGGAACTCTTAAAGAGCCGTCACTTCTTCCCACTGCATTTCCCAATATTCTCATAAACCCGAACCAGGGTATTGCCGTTGGTATGGCGAGCAATATTGCAAGCTTTAACCTTAAAGAAATATGTAATGCAACTATCGCTCTGTTGAAGGATAAAAACGCTGATTTATCAGAATTTATAACGGGCCCTGACTTTTCAACGGGCGGATACCTTATCAAAAATGATGAGGCAATGGAGAAAATTTTCTCAAGCGGTACGGGCAGTGTCAGGGTGCGTGCAAAGTACAATTACGATAAAAAACAGAATATTATTGAAGTTACAGAAGTTCCGTATACTGCAACTGTAGAGGCTATTATCGACAAGCTTGCCGAGCTTATAAAGGGTGGTAAAATACGTGATATAAATGATGTGCGTGACGAAACGGATAAATCAGGTCTTAAAATTACGCTTGAGCTTAAGCGTGGCGTTGACCCTGAAAAGCTGATGGCACGCCTTTTCAAGCTGACACCGCTTGAAGACAGCTTCAGCTGTAATTTTAACGTGCTTATTGACGGAGAACCTATGGTTCTCGGCGTGCGTGATATTCTCAGGCACTGGATTAATTTCCGTATGGAATGTATACGCCGTATGCTCCAGTTTGATATCGAGAAAAAGAGTGCACGTCTTCATCTTCTGCAGGGACTTGAAAAAATACTGCTCGATATTGACAAGGCAATTTATATTGTCCGCAATACGCCCGAGGATGCAATGGTTGTGCCAAACCTTATGTCAGGCTTTGGAATAGACAAGGTTCAGGCAGAGTTTGTCGCAGAAATCAAATTGCGTAACCTTAACAAGGAATATATTTTAAAGCGTACAAGCGAAATTGAAAAGCTTATAGCTGAAATAGACGACCTTAGAAAAACACTTGAAAGTGATGCACGCATCAGAAAGCTTATTTCAAAACAGCTTGCTGAAATTGCCGATAGATACGGTGCAGAACGTAAAACTGTTGTTATTGCTCCCGATGAAGATGATACACCTGCTACCGAAAACTTTGTCGAGGACTATAACGTACGTGTATTTATGACAAAGGATAATTATTTCAAGAAAATTACCCTTGTTTCGCTTCGAGCGGCATCAGAGCAGAAGTATAAAGAGGGCGACGCACTTCTTTGCGAAGCAGAGGCAACAAACAGAATGGATATGCTTTTCTTCTCGGACAAGCAGAACGTATACAAAATGCGTCTTAACGATATTCCCGATACAAAGGCAAGTGCGCTCGGTGAATATCTTCCCAATATTATCGGTATGGAGCCTGACGAAAAAATAATCTACGCAACCCCGGGCTATGACTACAGCGGATTTATGCTTTTTGCATTTGAAAGCGGCAAGGTTGCAAAGGTGGATATGAAAGGCTACGAAACGAAAACAAACCGTAAAAAGCTGACTAACGCATACGGTAAGGGTGTTATTATCGGTATGCTCTACTGTAAGGAAGAATGTCAGGTTGCTCTGTTTAGTAATATTGATAAATGTGTGGTATTTAACACAAAGGACATTCTGACAAAAACGAGTCGCTCTTCGCAGGGTGTTCAGGTAATGACAATGCGCCGTAAATCACTCCTGACAAGAATTGAACTTCCCGAAATTTCGCTTAAGAGCACTGCGGGATATGAGGCACGAACAATCCCCTCATCGGGATATTATTTAAAGGACGACAGCCAAACCTCTTTATTTGAGGAATAAAGAGGTTTGGAAATGCGGAATGCGAAATGCGGAATGCGAAATTAACGTTGATTTTCGCAAAAGCGAAAATCTTCATTCACTTCGAATTTCGAACTTCGAACTATTTATGAGGTATGAGTAAACTATGATTTATTTTGACAACTGTGCCACCACGCCTATGGCGGAGGAGGTTATAGAAACAGTAACCAATTATATGAAAACGAGCTTTGGCAATCCGTCAAGCCGCCATGCTCTGGGACTTGAGGCGGAAAAAATTGTCACCTCTTCACGCAGAGATGTTGCAAAAGCACTTGGCGTTACCCCTGACGAGGTGTATTTCACCTCAGGCGGTACAGAAAGTGATAACATCGCCATATTGGGAGGCGCAAATATTAAAAAGGGTAAAAGAATTGTCACAACGGCAATCGAACACCCTGCCGTGCTTAACACAATGGATTATCTTGAAAAAAGCGGTTTTGAGGTTGTGCGTATTGCGCCACGGTCTGACGGCAGTATCAGATTTACTGACATTGCCGACGAAATTACACCCGATACCTGTCTTGTAAGCATTATGCACGTAAATAACGAAACGGGAAGTATAATGCCCGTTGAGAAGCTTGGAAGCATTATTAAAAGAATTGCACCGAGGGCGCTTTTCCACGTTGATGCGGTGCAGTCATTCGGGCATATTCCATTTAAGCCTGCAATATGGGGAATTGACCTTGCCTCGATAAGCAGTCACAAAATTCACGGTCCTAAAGGTATCGGTGCACTCTATATCCGTAAGGGCGTTACCCTCAAACCAACAGTATTTGGCGGAGGTCAGGAAAAAAATATCCGCAGCGGAACGGAAAATGTCGGTGCGATAGCGGGCTTTGCAAAGGCGTGCTCGCTTATAAATTATGCTGATAACCAAAGGGTGCAGGAAATTAAGGATTATATGCTCAAAAGTCTTTTAAAAATAGAGGGAACAGTGCATAACGGCGGTGGCGAAAATGAAAGTCCGTATATATTAAACATTTCATTTGGCAATATACGCTCCGAAATTATGCTGAATGCGCTTTCAGGCGAGGGAATATACGTTTCAAGCGGCTCTGCCTGTGCAAAGGGTGCGCACGGAAGCCACGTTTTAAAGGAAATGAACGCACAAAAGCCCGACAGTGCAATACGATTCAGTTTTTCGAGGTATAATACCCTTGAAGAAGCAAAGACGGCAGTAGAAAAAATAAAGGAAATTGAGAAAGGACTAAGACGATGAAAGAAGTCATTCTTGTAAAATACGGTGAAATTATCCTCAAGGGACTTAACAGAAGTAAGTTTGAGGATATGCTTATACGCAATATTAAAAAGGTTGTGGGAAAGGAAAATATCCTTTCCGTAAGAAAGGCACAGGCAGTTATCTATATTGACCCTGCACCGCACTGTGACAGCGATGTTATTATGGAAAAACTGCGCAAGGTTTTCGGTATAGTGTTCATCGCAAAGGCAGGCGTTTTTCCAAAAGATATGGACGTAATCCTTTCCGAGGGTGCAGACTATGTGTGCGAGGCTCTTTACGGATGTAATACATTTAAAGTAGAGGCAAAGCGCAGTGACAAAAAATTCCCGTTCAAATCCCCTGAAATCAGCCGTGAAATGGGCGGTGCGATACTTTCAAGACTTCATAAAATCAAGGTTGATGTTCTTAAGCCTGAGGCTACTGTACGTGTGGAAATCAGGGATAACGAGGCATATGTATATGCCGACAGTGCCAGCAGCGAGGGTGCAGGCGGTATGCCTACGGGCTCCAGCGGAAAGGCAACCATACTTCTTTCAGGAGGTATCGACAGCCCCGTTGCTGCATGGATGATTGCAAAAAGGGGCGTGGAGCTTGATGCAGTACACTTTTTCTCCCCACCGTATACAAGTGAGAGGGCAAAGGAAAAGGTTATCGAGCTTGCACGGTTAGTTTCAGAATATACGGGCAGATTTAACCTTTATATCGTTCCTTTTACGGAGCAGCAGCTTGCAATACGTGACAACTGCCCCGAAGACCACCTGACCCTCATTATGCGCAGAATGATGATGATGACGGCAGAGAGAATTGCGCTTAAAAATAATTCCCTCGCACTGATTACGGGCGAAAGCCTCGGTCAGGTTGCAAGTCAGACTATTCAGGCACTCGGTGTTACGAATGAGGTTATGACAACCCTCCCCGTTTTCCGTCCCCTTATCGGTATGGATAAAAACGAAATTGTCACAATTGCACGTAAAATTGGTACATTTGAAACATCTATTCTTCCGTACGAGGATTGCTGTACGGTATTTACACCCAAGCATCCTACAACAAAGCCTACCCTTGAAAAAATTATGGAAAGTCAAAGTAAAATTGATATGGAATATTGGGTAGATAAAGCCGTTGCCGAGACAGACTGGGTGTTAATTGAACCAAATTCATAATTAAATTCGAAGTTCGAAGTTCGGAGTTCGAAATGAATGTTGGTTTTCGCCATAGCGAAAACCTTCCATCACTTCGCATTTCGCACTTCGCATTTCGCACTTAAAGGTGTTTTATGACTAACGAACAAATTATTTCAAAGCTTATCGAAAATAAAATAACCATCGCCACGGCGGAAAGCTGTACGGGTGGTTCACTCGGGAAGATTATCACCTCTGTTCCCGGTGCAAGCAGTATTTACGGATACGGCTTTATTACCTACGCAAATGAGGCAAAGGAAAGGCTTCTTGGCGTTCTACCCGAAACACTTGAAAAATACGGTGCTGTAAGCCATCAGACTGCGACTCAAATGGCGCAGGGTGCAAAAAAGGTATCGGGAAGCGATATTGCCGTAAGTGTGACGGGCATTGCAGGACCTGGCGGGGGAACAGAGGAAAAGCCCGTAGGTCTTGTATACATTGCAATTGCTCATAATAACGGTGTGGAGTTTAAAAAGCTTAATCTTAAAGGCACACGTGATGAAATACGCGAGCAAACCTGCGATGAAGTCTTTAATCTTATAAAAGAAAGTCTTAATTTATAAAATACCTATTGACAAATCATCATCTTCCGTTTATAATAAGAACAGATGTTCGGCATATTTTTCCTGAAAGGATTGATTATATATGACAGATGAAAAGAAGGAAGCCCTTGCGCTTGCTATGGCGCAGATTGAAAAGCAGTTTGGTAAAGGCTCTGTAATGCGTCTTGGCGAAAATGCGCATTACAATGTTGAATCCATTCCTACAGGTGCACTTAGCCTTGATATTGCACTGGGTATAGGCGGCGTTCCCAAGGGCAGAATTATTGAAATATACGGACCTGAATCAAGCGGTAAGACAACCCTTGCCCTCCACATTATTGCGCAGGCGCAGAAGCTTGGCGGTGAGGCGGCTTTTATTGATGCGGAGCACGCACTTGACCCTACATATGCTTCTGTTCTGGGTGTTGATGTTGATTCCCTCGTAGTTTCTCAGCCTGACACGGGTGAGCAGGCGCTTGAAATTGCGGAGGCACTTGTTCGCAGCGGTGCTATTGATGTAATCGTTGTTGACTCTGTTGCAGCCCTTGTTCCCAAGGCAGAAATTGACGGTGAAATGGGCGACTCACACGTTGGACTTCAGGCACGTCTTATGAGCCAGGCGCTTCGTAAGCTTGCAGGTGTTATTAATAAGAGCGGTGCTATCTGCATTTTTATAAATCAGCTTCGTGAAAAAATCGGTGTTATGTACGGAAATCCCGAAACCACCGCAGGCGGCAGGGCACTTAAATTCTACGCATCTGTACGTATGGATGTGCGCCGCACCGAAATTCTTAAAAACGGCAGTGAATTTATCGGCAACCGCACACGTGTAAAAATTGTAAAGAATAAGGTTGCGCCCCCCTTCCGTGAGGCAGAATTTGATATGATGTACGGTAAGGGAATTTCAAGAGAGGGTAATGTGCTTGATGTCGCTGTAAACCTTGATATTATTAAAAGAGGCGGCGCGTGGTTCAGCTATAATGAACAGCGTCTCGGTCAGGGCAGGGAAAATGTAAAGCAGTATATGATTGAAAACCCCGACTTCACCGATAGTATTGAAAACCAAATCCGTGAAAAGCTCGGTATGCCGCTTATTGAAAAAAGAAAAACTGATAATTAAATGCAAAAAGAAGCGTGCCGCTTCACCCATTTCGCGTCCCGACTAAATTAAAGCACGACAAATGTCGCTCGCGATAAAATCACGTAATTTTCTATACGGTAAAACAGAAAGAGATTTGCAGTACCTGCAAATCTCTTTCTTGACATCTGTTTTTCCTAATGATATAATTTAAAAAAATGCAGGAGGTAAAATATGAAAAAATTTAAACTTGTATCTGTCTTTATTGCGTTTGCACTTCTTCTTTCCCTCGGCAGTGTTTTTGCAATCGATGAGGCAGTAATAACAGAAGCCGTTACAGACCTTAACGAGCTTAAAATTATGGTTGGTGACGAAAACGGAGATTTTCGTGGAGATGCCAACATAACCCGTGCAGAATTTGCAACTATAATTTGCCGTGTTTTGGGACAAGAGGGACAGGCAAAGTATTTACAGGATAAGCCAGGTTATTTTGCCGATACCATAGGGCACTGGGCAAATGGTTATATAAATGTAGCGCACCAGTATGAAATAATAAACGGATTTGAGGATTATACATTCCGTCCCGATGAAAACGTTACTGTTGCACAGGCAATAAAAATGCTTGTATGTACTCTCGGTTATGAGGATGATGATGTTTTCAAAAGAGGTTTTCCCGAAGGATATATAAAAAAGGGCGAAGCTATAAATCTTTATGCCGGTGTTACATCCTATCCGGAAGCTCTTGTGCAAAACAACACTTTTGCAACAAGAAATTATATTGCCGCCCTCGTACACAACGCATTGGATATTAATCTCAGAGTACAGACATCATGGTCTGCTGACGGAAATCATACATTTGATACAGTAGAAGAAACCATAAGAACTAAATATTTGTCAGATTGAAAGTAAGAAGGCTGTCTCGCATTTTGTGAGACAGCCTCTTGCTTTCATCATTTCATATTATGTGTGGAATTAGAAATACTGAGTGCGGAGTAAATTTTATCCATTGTAAAAATCAAATATCATTCCGTATTCCGCATTTTTAATTTTATCACATTCTCTTTATATTAGTTCCCAGAAAAGGTCAGTATACTCTGCCGGATTTTCAAGTGAAATATCCGCAATTAAGAGTGCCTGACTGTAAAGAAGCTTACCAAGCTTTGCACACTTGTCCTTGTCAAGCTGCCACATATCCAAAAGCATATAAAATGCCTTATGTGAAGGATTAATCTCGAGCACTCTCTGCGCCTTTATATCAGGATGGTCACCGGGGATTGTCGCAAAGTATTTCTCCATTTCGAGGGATACCTCACCGTCTGTTGTAAGGCAAACGGGGTGGCTCTTAAGCTTTCCTGAAAGTCTTACTGCGCTGACCTTTCCGTCAAGACTGTCTCTGAGGTAATCAAGCATAACCTGATTTTCCTCCTGCTTCATCTGCGTATCATTCTTTTCCTCTTCACTCTCAATGCCGAGGTCTTTATCGTTAACGCTCTTAAACTGCTTTCCGTCAATTTCGCCAAGCATATTTATAACAAATTCGTCAACCTCATCTGTCATATAAAGTATTGCATAGCCCTTGTCCTTAAGCGGCTCTGTCTGGGGAAGATTATCAATTTTATTTACTGTTTCACCGCAGGCATAGTAGATGAACTTTTGCTCTTCGGGCATTGTTTCAACATAACGCTCCAGTGTTACAAGCTTCTTTTCGCTTGATGTGTAGTAAAGAAGTAAATCCTTTAAAAGCTCTCTGTGTGCGCCATAGTCTGATACTATGCCGTACTTTAACTGCAGACCAAAGCTCTGCCAGAACTTTTCGTAGTTTTCAGGGTCGTTTGTGAGTAATTTTTTAAGCTCCTGCTTGATTTTCTTTTCTATATTATTACGAATTGCACCGAGCTGTCTGTCGTGCTGAAGCATCTCACGTGAAATGTTAAGTGACAAATCCTGCGAATCAACAACACCCTTTACAAAACGGAAATGCTCAGGAATTATATCCTCACAGCTATCCATAATCATTACGCCTGATGAATAAAGCTCAAGTCCCTTTTTATATTCCTTTGTATAATATCCCATAGGTGTACTTGACGGAACGTAGAGAAGTGCTTTGTAGGAAAATGCTCCCTCAACATCGGCACGGATTGTAAGGGCAGGGTCCTTTGTATCAAAGTATTTTTCCTTATAAAAACGGTTAAGCTCCTCCTCTGTTACATCGTCCTTACTTCTCTGCCAGATGGGAACCATACTGTTTACGGTTTCTTCCTCAATATACTTTTCGTATTCAGGATTTTCTTCCCCGGGCTTTTCTACTTTACGTGATTTTTCTATATCCATCTTAATTGGGTAACGGATATAATCAGAATACTTCTTTATAAGACCTCGGAGCATATATGTTTCAAGGTAATCACTGTAACGCTCCTCCTCGCTGTCCTCTTTAATTTTCATATATATGTCTGTACCTGTGCTATCCTTTGCAGTCTGTGTGATTGTATATCCGTCAGCACCGTCTGACTCCCAGCAGTTTGCAACATCCTCGCCATATGCCTTTGTTATAACGCTAACCTTGTCCGCAACCATAAATGCACTGTAAAAGCCTACACCAAACTGTCCTATAATATCAATATCCTCTTTCTTCTCCATATCGTTTTTGAAATGGAGCGAGCCGCTGCGTGCAATTGTACCTAAATTTTTCTCAAGCTCCTCCGCAGTCATACCGATACCATTGTCACTTACCTTTATAATACGGTTTTCCTTGTCAATAGTTACCTTTATAAATAAATCCTCACGTGATACGCTCACGCCATCCTCTGTAAGTGATTTGTAGCACAGCTTATCAAGTGCATCTGATGAGTTTGATATAATCTCTCTGAGGAAAATCTCCTTATGCGTATAGATAGAGTTAATCATCATATCCAAAAGCCTTTTTGACTCTGCCTTAAACTGCTTTTTTGCCATGATAAAAACTTCCTTTCAAATAATATAATTAGCACTCTGTGTCTTAGAGTGCTAATATAGTTTATCACTATTGGTTATGTTTGTCAATATTACTCTGGGAAAATTCCAAAGTTTCCTGCGTGCGAGCCTTCAATTGCTGTAAATAACCTTGTTTTAAAGCCCGGATTCTCCTTTTCCAGTTGTTTTATCAGATTTTTTACGTATTCCCTTTTTGTCCGCTTGTCCTCGGGACAGCGGTTTTTCACTATTGGAAGCTCATACCTTTTTGCAAAGCCGATTACATACTTTTCTGGGGCATAAATCATCGGGCGGATAAGGGTTATATCCTTTCTGTCAAGATATGTCACAGGAGAAAAGCAGTTTACTCTTCCCTCGTATACAAGAGAAAGCATAAAGGTATCAAGTGCATCATCATTATGATGCCCTAATGCCACCTTATGGCTTCCCAGCTCCAGTGCCGCATCGTGAAGTGCCCCCCTCCTCATTTTCGCACAGAGTGAGCAGGGATTGGTTTCCTTTCTTATATCAAAGAGAATCTGGGCAATATCGGTCTTTTTCAGCACATATTCCACCCCAAGTTCCTCGCAAAGCTTTCCCACGGGCGAAAAGTCCATTCCGAATCCCATATCAAGCGTTACGGCAGAAAGCTTAAAGGCGTTGGGATAAAACCTCCTGAGATTTGCCAGCCCTACAAGAAGCGCCAGACTGTCCTTTCCTCCCGATACACCCACGGTAATTTTATCGCCCTCATTTATCATATTGTAATCATCTACACCACGGCGCAGATAGCTTAGTAACTTTTGCATAATTCCACCTCTGAAAATTTCTTTTTTCATTATACAATAAAAGAAAAATTAAATCAATAGGTGATTAATTTGAAAAATTTTTTTAATTTGACAAATGAGAAAACAAGAGTATTTTAAAGAAAACAAGAGAAAAACAGAGTATACGTCTTTTAAATTAAATTCTTTCAAAAAAAGTGTTGACAAAAGCATTTTTGTGTATTACAATAACTCTTGCTGAAAACAAAAGTTATTAAAATTTATTTAAATGGAGGTAAATCCGAATGAAGACCACTATGGAAAAAGCAGGTCAGGTTCAGAGAAAATGGTACATCATCGACGCAACCGGTAAGAGCGTTGGTCGTGTTGCTGCTCAGGCTGCGAGCATTCTTCGCGGTAAGGAGAAGGTAACATACACACCTCACGTTGATTGCGGTGATCATGTAATCATTCTTAACTGTGACAAGGCAGTATTTACAGGAAACAAGCTTCTTCAGAAGAACTACTATCGTCATACAGGTTGGATTGGCGGTCTTAAGACTGTCAGCGCTAAGGATATGATGGAGAAGAGAGCTGACAGAGCTATGTATCTTGCAGTAAAGGGCATGCTTCCCGCTACAACAATCGGCAGAAGCGCTCTTACAAGACTCAGAGTATACAAGGGAAGCGAGCATAATCATCAGGCACAGCAGCCTGAGGCTTGGACTCGCGATATTAAATAAGGGAGGGTGAATTAAATGGCAATCACACAGTTTTTCGGAACAGGTAGAAGAAAGAAGTCTGTTGCTCGTGTTCGCCTCATCCCCGGAAAAGGCGAAATCACTATCAACAAGAGAACTATAGACGATTATTTCGGTCTTGAAACATTGAAGGTTATTCTTCGTCAGCCCCTCGTTGCTACAAACACAGAGGGTAAGTTCGATGTAATCTGTAATGTTAAAGGCGGCGGTTTCACAGCTCAGGCAGGTGCTATCCGTCACGGTATAGCAAGAGCTCTTCTCAAGGTTGATGAGGAAGCTTACAGACCTGTACTCAAGCAGGCTGGATTCCTTACTCGTGACCCGAGAATGAAGGAGAGAAAGAAGTACGGTCTCAAAGCAGCTCGTCGTGCTCCCCAGTTCAGCAAAAGATAACTTTATTATCTGCATACAAAACCCACAATCTTTTTGGATTGTGGGTTTTTTCTTTTTTATTATTGAAAATTCATTAAAAAAGGGGTACAATATAGAAAACGCATTTCAAAGGATTGATTGTTAGTGAAAACAAAGGCTATAATGTTTGATAAGGACGGTACTCTTATTGATTTTGATGCATTCTGGATTACAATAAGTACTATTGCAATTAAAGATATTTTAAAAGAACTTGGATGTAATGATGTATCTGCAGAGGATATTTTATCGGTTTTGGGAGTAGAAGACGGTATTACAAGTATAGAAGGCATACTTTGCTCCAGCACGTATTCAAAAATTGGTGATAATATAAATTACGCCCTTACAGAGTGCGGATACACCTTTGATTTAGAGCGTGTCCGCAGTATTACTATGGACGCATTTGCACGCCACGTTGATAAAGGCATTGCAAAGGGAACGTGTGAGAATATAAGGGAAGTTCTGCTGAAAATAAAAGAAGAGGGTATTAAAATATTTGTTGTAACCTCTGACAGACTTTTTACAACAGAAAAATCGCTCAAAAAGCTCGGTATATTTGACGTTTTTGACGGCATATATACAGATGACGGCGATGTACCCCCGAAGCCAAAGCCTGACTGCATATACGATATATGTAAAAAATTTTCCCTTTCACCTGATGAAATCGTAATGGTCGGCGATACTGTAAATGATGTCAATTTTGCAAAAAACGGCTCGGTTAAAATGATAGGCGTCGCTAAAGGCGAAAAGAACAGAGAGCGGTTTTTAAAACAAACCGATATTGTACTTCCTGATATATCTTATATATTAGAATATATAAAAGAAAATGCTTTGTGATTTAATCACAAAGCATTTTCTTATCATATACCATCAATTATTCCTTCTGATGGGGTTGTATTATTGTGTGGCTCTTCTGCAGAGGGGTTTTCTTCTTCGGGAATTTCTTCCTCAGAAGGGGCGTTTTCAGTAGTCTCTTCCTCTTCTTCGGGAGGCGCTTCCTCAGCTTCTTCACGGAAGCTTCCCTCATAACTAAGCTTTAAAACAACATTGTCGCTTTCTCTTATTTTGCCGTCAAATACAATTCCCTCTCCTGCCATACTTTCTACTGCATAGATAAGTCCCTCGGCAGAAAGTCTTTTTCCGTTTTCACGAATTTGTGTTTCACTGTTAATGACAAGCTTTCTGTTATCAATCTTTTTAAATTCGCCATCATACAAATCTGCAAGAATTGTATATACGTCATCCTTTTTTATAACACTGTCACCATAAAAAACTATTTGGCATTCTGTTATAACTTCCTTTTCTTCCTCTTCTTCGGGAACTTCCTCCTCGATATCTATTATATCCTCGGTGGGAAGCTTTTCTTCTGAGCCGTTATTTCCCCTGCCCAGTATTATAACGCCTGCTATAATCGCAACAATCAAAAGCACTGCAAGCACTATTGCAAGAATAATAAGTGATTTATTCTGTGTTTCTTCTGTTTCTTCATAAACCTTACTTTTTCTTGCATTGCTGTAAACATCGTTTTCCTTACGGTTTACCTGCTGCTTTTTTTCTTTTATGGGGCGAAATTCAACTGTTTTTGATTTATCGTTATTATTTTCCATAAAATCACCCTATCCGATAGTTTCGGCTAAATCAAATTATTCTGTTTTTTCTTCCTCGGGAGCTTCATTTTCTGTATTTTCAGGAGCTTCTTCTACTGTTTCTTCCTCGGGTTCTTCGTGCTCGGTTATACCGATAGAAACAACCTTTACTCCCTCAGAAAGGCGCATAAGTCTTACACCCTTGGTGCTTCTTCCTATAGAGCTTACATCCTTTGCGGCTATTCTTATGATAATACCCTCAGATGTTATTATCATTATGTCCTCGTCATCCTTTACGGAGCGTATTCCTACAACATTACCCGTAATATCACTGCACTTATAAGTCTTTATACCTACACCGCCACGGCTTTGTACTCTGTATTCAGAAAGCTCTGTCCTCTTTCCGTAACCGTTTTCAGTTACAGCAAGAAGCTGTGTATCCTCATTTGCAATACACATTCCTATGATATAGTCATCGCCACGGAGTGTAATAGCCTTAACACCACGTGTTACTCTGCCCATAGAGCGAACATCTTTTTCGTTGAAGCGTATAGCCATACCGGTATTTGTACCGATAACAACCTCATTCTCACCGTTTGTAAGCTCAACCTTTATAAGCTCGTCCCCTTCATCAAGGACAATACCTATAATTCCGCCCTTTCTTGATGTGTCATAATCTGTTACGGCAGTTTTCTTTATTACGCCGCCACGTGTACACATAAGAAGATACTTATCATCCTCAAACTCACGAAGTGCAATCATTGCAGTAACCTTTTCGTCCTTTTCAACGGGAAGAATGTTTACAATAGCACTTCCCTTTGCCTGCCTGCTTGCCTCGGGTATCTGATAACCCTTCAATCTGTACATTCTGCCTTTGTTTGTGAAGAAGAGCATATTATCGTGTGTGGATGCAACTGTAATATTTTCCACAAAATCCTCTTCCTTGGTACTCATACCCTTAATTCCCTTACCGCCACGGTTCTGACTTGAATAGGTAGAGGTAGGCATACGTTTAATATACCCTCCGTTTGTGAGAGTTATTACACTTTCTTCTTCTTCAATAAGGTCTTCTATATCAATTTCGGTCATTACGTTTTCAATGCCCGTTCTTCTTTCATCGCCAAACTTATCACGTATTTCGGCAAGCTCCTTTTTAATCTGCTCTGAAAGAAGTGCTTTATCAGCAAGAAGATTTTTATATTCCTGAGTTTTTGCAGTAAGCTCACTGTACTCGTCCTCAATCTTCTCACCATTCAGCTTCTGCAGCTGTGCAAGACGCATATCAAGAACGCTCTGCGCCTGAATTTCTGAAAGCCCGAAGCGTGCCATCAGGTTTTCCTTCGCATCGTCATACGAATTTCTGATAACATCTATAATTTCATCAATGTTTGAGAGTGCTATACGAAGACCTTCGAGAATATGCATTCTTGCCTCTGCTTTTGCAAGGTCATATTTTGTACGCCTTGTAACAATTTCCTCCTGGAAAGTAATAAAGTGCGCCAAAACCTCCTTAAGGCCCATTGTTTTTGGCTTTCCATCGTGAATTGCAAGAAGGTTTACAGAAAAACTGTCCTGAAGTCTTGTATATTTATAAAGCTGATTTAAAACAACCTGCGCATTTGCGTCACGCTTTAAGAATATTTCAAGTCTTATACCTACACGGTCTGATGAATGGTCATCAATATCAGAAAGACCTTCAATTTTCTTTTCCTTAACAAGGTTTGCAATAGATTCAACGAGCATCTTTTTATTGACCTGATATGGAAGCTCTGTCACAATAATTGATGATGTACCGTCTTTATGCTCCTCAATTTCTGCCTTTGCACGGATTATAATTTTTCCACGACCTGTATTATACGCACTTCTTATACCGCTTCTTCCCATAATTGTTGCGCTTGTTGGGAAATCAGGTCCCTGGATATGCTCCATAAGCTCCTCAACAGTTATGTCGGGATTATCAATCTGTGCAATTGCACCGTTAAGCACCTCCGTAAGGTTATGCGGAGGTATATTTGTAGCCATACCTACTGCGATACCGCTGCTTCCGTTTACGAGAAGTGTGGGTATTCTTGTAGGAAGAATTGTAGGCTCTTTTCTTTTTTCGTCAAAGTTTGGTGCAAAATCAACCGTGTCCTTTTCAATGTTTTCAAGGAGAACGTTTGAAAGCTTGCTCATTCTTGCTTCTGTATAACGGTATGCAGCCGGCGGGTCACCGTCGACAGAGCCGAAGTTACCGTGACCGTCAATAAGCGGGTATCTCATAGAGAAATCCTGCGCAAGTCTAACCATTGCATCGTAAACAGAGGCATCACCGTGTGGATGATACCTACCGATTACGTTACCTACGGTAGTTGCAGATTTGAAAAACGGTTTGTCACTTGTAAGATTTTCCTCGTACATTGAATAGAGAATTCTTCTGTGAACGGGCTTTAAACCGTCACGCACATCGGGGAGCGCACGGCTTACAATAACACTCATCGCATAGTCGATGAATGCCTCCTTCATACGTTTTTCAATATCAATATTTACAATGGTTTGTGTATCAAAGTATTCTTCAAAATGAGAATCTTCGTATTTCTTATGTTTAGCCATTTTTTATGTTTCCTTTCATCTAAAAGGTTTATTATACATCTAGGTTAGTAACATACTGCGCATTTTCCTCTATGAAAATACGTCTCGGCTCTACCTCGTCACCCATCAGTATACTGAATATTTCGTCAGCCCTTTGTGCATCCTCAAGAGTAACCTTTAAAAGAATTCTGTTTTTGGGGTCCATTGTTGTTTCCCAAAGCTCCTCAGGATTCATTTCACCAAGACCTTTATAGCGGCTTATATCAACCTTTGCATTTTCGTCTCCGCCTTTAAGCTGTTCACTTATAAGGTCTCTTTCCTCATCACTGAATGCAACCTCGCTCTTTTTACCTCTGCTTACTTTATAAAGAGGCGGTTTTGCAAGGTATATATGTCCTGTTTCTATAAGCTCGCGCATAAATCTGAAGAAGAATGTCAAAAGAAGTGTCTGTATATGCGCACCGTCAACGTCGGCATCGGCCATTATAATAACTTTATCGTATCTGAGCTTTTCTATATTGAATTCTCCGCCTATTCCCGTTCCAAGTGCCTGAATTACGGGGGTAAGCTTATCATTTCCGTATACTTTATCCTCACGTGCTTTCTCTACATTAAGCATCTTACCCCAAAGCGGAAGTATAGCCTGATACTTACTGTCACGTCCGTTCTTGGCACTGCCGCCCGCACTGTCACCCTCTACTATATAAATTTCTGTTTTTGTGGGGTCTTTAACAATACAGTCGGTAAGCTTACCCGGAAGAGTGGAAGAGCCGAGAGGCGTTTTCCTCGTCGCTTCTCTTGCTTTTCTTGCGGCAAGTCTTGCCCTTGATGCCATAAGAGCCTTTTCAATAACAGACCTTCCCACGTCGGGATTTTCCTCAAGAAAATCTGCAAGCTTTTCCTTTACCATATTTTCAACAAGTGAACGCATTTCACTGTTGCCGAGCTTTGTCTTTGTCTGTCCTTCAAACTGCGGCTCTTCAAGCTTTACAGAAATTACGGCTATAAGACCTTCTCTGGCATCTTCGCCCGTAAGTTCTTCTGTATCCTTTATAAGCTTGTACTTTTTTCCGTACTCAAAAAGCACCTTTGTAAGAGCGGACTTAAATCCCGTTTCGTGCGTACCGCCCTCTGTAGTTGAAATATTATTTGCAAATGATTCAATAACTTCATCATATCCGTTATTCCACTGCAGTGCAACCTCTGCCATACTGCCGTTTCTTTCACCGCTTACATATATAACATTTTCGTGTATATTTTCAAGAGTTTCTTTTCTGCTTTTTTTATCATTATAAAGGTATGACACGAAATTTTTGATACCGCCGTCATAATGGAGAATTTCTTCGTGCTCTTCCTCCTGCCTTTTATCGGTAAATATTATCTTTATACCGCCGTTAAGAAATGC
This sequence comes from Clostridia bacterium, assembly GCA_045656645.1. Taxonomy (GTDB): domain Bacteria; phylum Bacillota; class Clostridia; order UMGS1883; family UMGS1883; genus UMGS1883. The sequence continues at coordinate 19,240 of JAZORN010000007.1, forward strand.
CTGCTCACGAAGTCTTTTAAGTAAAACATTATAATCATATACTGTTTCTTCAAAAATTTCACCGTCTGCCCAGAAAGTAACCTGGGTTCCCGTTTTATCTGTTGTACCAATTTCTCTTACCTGCCCGTCAGGAACACCACGGGTATAGCTCTGGAACCATACCTTTTCACCGTCATGAACCTCTACCTCAAGCTTTGTGGAAAGAGCATTTACAACAGATGCACCAACGCCGTGAAGACCGCCTGATACCTTATATCCTCCGCCGCCAAACTTACCGCCTGCGTGAAGAACAGTAAAAATAACGTCAATAGTAGATATACCCATCTTCGGATGTATTCCGTGGGGCATACCTCTACCGTTATCCTTGACAGTTACGCTGTTATCTTTGTTGAGCGTAACATTTATCTGTGTACAATATCCTGCAAGCGCCTCATCAATACTGTTATCCACAATCTCATAAACGAGATGATGAAGTCCTCTTGCAGATGTAGATCCGATGTACATACCGGGCCTTTTTCTTACTGCTTCAAGTCCTTCCAGTACCTGTATTTGATTTTCGTCATAGGCAGTGTTAATTTTCTGTTCCAAATCCGTCAATCCTTTCTGCTCTTTTATAGAGTGTTTGAGATGATATCTGTGAAATGTAAACTTTTGTTTTTCCCTTTGAATTACAAATTATATATGATTTTGGAATTTCATCCGAAACGTATTCTATCAGTGAATTTTTTTCACTTTTCTTTATAAATTCCCTGGTTTTTTTACTGATTGAAGTTGTTTCAAGGTCAAAAACAGCCACAATATCCTTTTTATTTAAAATCTTACCCTCACCAATATGAAGAAACATTTTAAAATCACCTTTTTTCCTATATAGGAATTTGCGTAACTTTATCGCGAGCGACATTTGCCTTATTTTAATTTAGTCGGGACGCGAAATGGGTGAAGCGGCACGCTTCTTTTTTACTTTTCCGTCTTTAATTTTAATAATATTTGAACTTCCAGATTTAAAGGAATTTTCTATATCTGTGCAGGTTATTATAATCTGCTTACCCTTTATCTGTGATATAAGAAAATCACGTCTTTTTTTATCAAGCTCACTTAATATATCGTCAAGGAGCATTACGGGATACGATCCGCTCTCCTCTTTTATTATTTCCATTTGTGCCGATTTAAGGCTTAAAATTGCAGTTCTTATCTGTCCCTGACTTGCATAATTTTTTGCGTTTTTACCGTTTATGTTAAAATCTATCTCATCACGGTGAACTCCAACCATACAAAAAAGGTTTTCTTTTTCCTTTTCCTTGTATTCTTCAAGCTTATTAAAGAAGTTTTCCTTTATTTCATCTGCATTTTCGCCCATTTTGACAGATGGATTATATTCTATAAATAAATCTTCTTTTCCGCCTGATATATCATTTTGATAAATTTTTGCCTTTTCAAGTACTCTTTCAATATAGCTTTTACGCATCATCATAATTTTGCTGCCGCTTTCAGCGAGCTTTTCATTCCATATATCAAGAGTAGAATAGCTTCTCTGCTTTAAAAGAGCTGTTTTCTGATTTAAAATATTTCTGTATTTTATAAGTTCCTTTATAAAATTAGGACGAAGGGGCATAATACCGCTGTCACAAAATTTACGCCTTAATTCAGGCATTCCCTTTATTATATTCATTTCATCAGGGGTAAAAAGGACACATATGAAATTTCCAAGGAGCTGACTTGTCTTTTTAAGCTCTACCTCATTTAAGTAAATTTCTTTTCTTTTACCGCTTAAAAACTTTATTTCGCTTTCATAATTTCTTTCATTACTTTCAAAGTCAAGCTTTATACGGCTTTCCTTCTGACCTTCTTTTATTATTTCACGGCCGCTTGAACGAAAGCTTCGCCCGTATGAAAAATAATAAACCGCTTCAAGTATATTTGTCTTTCCCATTCCGTTGTCACCGCAGATTATATTTATTTCATCACCAAAGCTTACTTTTTCATTTTCATAATTTCTGAAATTATAAAGCTCTATTTGTGAAGCTTTCATCCTATTTCATATTCCTCATCAAATATTTTAAATTTATCACCTTTATAAAGCTTTTTTCCACGGCGAAGCTCTATTTCACCGTTTACTTCTACATCACCGCTTAAAATCATTTCCTTTGCGTGGGCACCGTTTTCAGCAACACCAGAGTATTTAAGCGCACTGTCAAGCTTTATAAATTCTGTATTTATTTCTATTATCATAATTATTTTCCTCTTTAGATACGTACGGGAAGAACCATAAATAAATAGCTGTCATCATCTGTTGAATTTATTATAAGAGGATTAAATGGAGAATTCATTTTAAGCTCTATTTCATCGCCCTCACATCTTGAAACCGCGTCGTGAAGATATTTGTAGTTAAAACCTATCTCAAGGCTTTCCCCGTAATAATCACATTCTACAACATCATTTACTTTTCCGAGCACTGTTTCACAGCTTATTATAATTTTTCCGTCTTCAAATTTAAAACGAACACAGTTCTTACTTACTTCATCAATGATAGGCTCAACTCTTTCAATAGCCTTACTGAATGAATAGCAATCTGTCTTTACAATATATTTTGATTCAGAGGGAATTGTATTTCTGTAGGAGAAAAATTCACCCTCTATAAGTCTTGAAGTAATGGTTATTCCTTCACCCTCAATAAGAGCATAGTTTTCACTGAATGAAATATTTATATTTTCCTCATTACTTCCGCTTATTATTTTTGCAATCTCACTCTGCGTTTTTCCGGGAATAATAAATTTAGCATCATTATATTCTCCGTCAAGCTCCATTTTTGTAAGCGCAAGTCTGTAACCGTCAACAGCTACAACAGTAAGAATATTATTTTCTATTTCATAAAGAGAGCCTGTGAGAATTTTCCTCGCATTGTCAAGAGAAACTGAAAATAATGTTTTACCTATTATTTCACGCAGCTTATCACTTTTAATATTAACACTGCTCTTTTTAGCAATCTGCGGAGGCTGAGGAAATTCCTCTGCATTAAGTCCCACTATTTTATAATCTGCATTAAGGCAGTTTATTGAAACATTATTTTTTTCATTTGAAAATACTTCACAAATATCCTGCGGAAGCTTTCTTACAATATCTGAAAACATTTTTGCGTTAAGAACTATACTTCCCTCTTCACTTATATTGGCACTGATGGATGTTTTAATGGATATTTCAAGGTTATTTCCCAAAAGAGTAAGAGTACCGCCCTGGGCAGTAAGAAGTATACCCTCAAGATGAGGAATGGGTGATTTTACGGCAACAGCTTTTGAAACAATACTTATTGCCTCATTAAGACATTTTGTATCACAGTAAAATTTCATTTTATACATCCTTTCCGATGAGAAAATCATTATTATATAATAATATATTTATTAAAAGTATAAGTAGTAAGGTTTAATTTGTTAATAAGTGCTTTTTTTGGCTTTATAAAGGTATTTATCATAAATTATGGTTGTTTAAAAAGAGTTTAAATAAATATAAACCTTATTTATGTAAATTGTTAATTAACAGAAAACTGTTAATTAGCTTCTCCTTTTATATCGTTAATAAGGCCCTCTATATTTATTTTTACACTTATGTCGTTTTCCATAAGCTTTGTTATCTGTTTAATAGCATAAATTGCAGTTGCGTGGTCTTTTCCGAATATATCACCTATTTTTGGGAATGAGTAGTTTGTAATTTCCCTTATTATATAGATGGATACCTGACGGGCAAATGCAATTTCCTTATTTCTTTTTTCAGAATAAATATCCTCTTTTTTAACATTGTAAAATTTAGCACAGCATTCAATGATATAATCAGGGGTTATTTTCTTTTCACTGCTTTCACCGTAATCTTTAAGAGCCTCCATTGCAACGTCAATGGTAATTTCCTTATTAATAAGTCCGCGGTAAGCAACAACTCTGTTAAATACACCCTCAAGCTCACGAATGTTTGACTTTATTTTCTGTGCAATAAATTCTATAATTTCGTCGCTTATAATTATATTTTCATTTTGTGCCTTTTTACGTAAAATAGCAATTCTTGTTTCGTAATCAGGCGGCTGAATATCACAGATAAGTCCCCATCCGAATCTTGAACGAAGTCTTTCTTCAAGAGTTCTTATTTCATTGGGCGGTCTGTCGCTTGTAAGAACTATCTGTTTATTAGCTTCGTGAAGTGTGTTAAAGGTGTGGAAAAATTCCTCCTCTGTTGTTGTTTTTCCTGCGATAAACTGAATATCATCCACCAAAAGTACATCTATATTTCTGTATTTATCACGAAACTGCTGATTTGTATTATCCTTAATTGAATTAATAAGCTCATTAGTAAAGGTTTCTGCACTTAAAAATTCTATTTTAGCGTCGGGGTTATTACTTTTAATGTAATTTCCTATTGCGTGCATAAGATGAGTTTTACCAAGACCTACACCGCCGTGAAGAAAGAGCGGGTTATATGCGTATGCAGGTGATTCTGCAACTGCAAGTGAGGCACTTTGTGCAAAACGGTTTGAATTACCTACTACGAAATTATCAAATGTATATTTTTGGTAAGTACTGTGGTAGTCGGGCTTTTTGTTTTGTGAAGAATAGTTATCACCAATCAAAAATTCAATATTATAAATTTTCCCCGTTATCTGCGCAACAGTGTTTTTTATAAGGTCATAATAGCGCATTTCAACCATATTTTTGATAATAGATGTGCTTACAGAAAAAGTAAGCGTATTATCATTCATATTAAGAGGCTTAATGTCCTTTATCCACGTGTTAAAACCTACGGGAGTAACCTCTTCCTCGAGCAGGATAAGACACTCTGTCCAAATTTTAATTAAATCAGATACCATAATAAACAGTCCTTTAATAAAAATAAAAGTTTTAAACAGGCTTGTTAATAAAAACTGTGAAAAAGTAGCCCAGATAAGGCATATTCGCGAAAAAACCTGTTAATAAATCAAAAATATAAATAAAATCTGTTAAAAACTTCAAATAAACATTCAATTTATTATATCAAATAACAGATCAAAATTCAACTTAAAATTAAAAAAAATAAAATAATTGTTGACAAAAAAGACAAGTTTATGTATACTAAGTTGGTATCGTTATGGTATTATTGAGAAAAATAGCCCCTTAAAGGCTTTTATAAAATGAGGAGGTGCACAAAAATGCTCAGAACTTATCAGCCAAATGTAAGAAAGAGAAAAAAGGATCACGGCTTTAGAAAAAGAATGAGTACCGCTAACGGAAGAAAGGTTCTCAGAAGACGCCGTCAGAGAGGCAGACGTGTTCTTTCTGCTTAAGCATAAGATAGTCGAACCCGATATGGTTTAAAAACAAAAATTTCGTATAATACTGCAGAAAATTCTGCAAATATACGTCAGTATTATTTTTGAATTTTCTTTGTCTTATAACAAAATTTTAAGTTTTTAAACTCTGCGACCTTAAACAAGTGAGTAGAGTTTAGAAATTAAGAATTTTAAAAGTTTAAGGCATATTGAGTTCGACTCTCTTATACTAAGTAGCAGAAAGAACACACTCTGTGTGTAAAAAAATGAAAACAGTATCCATCAAAGAAAACAGTGATTTTAAAAGGCTTTATTACAGAGGAAAGTCCCAGGTAAAAAAAAGGCTTGTTTTATATTACAGAAAAAACAGATTTTCATATAACAGACTGGGAATAACGGTTTCGCCAAAAGTGGGAAATGCAGTTACAAGAAACAGAGTAAGAAGACTTTTAAAAGAAAATTACCGACTTTTAAAGGGTATATCCACCGGATATGATATTGTGATTGTGGCAAGGAAAAGTGCCGCATTTGCAAATTATGACGAGATAGGAAAAGATTTAAAGGGTGCGCTATATGACAGCGGGCTACTTAAAAGGGATGAGCTTGATTAAAAAAATTATTATATCAATAGTTAAGCTTTACAGAAAATATATATCTCCACTTAAAAAACCTTGCTGCCGCTTTACACCGACATGCTCACAATATGCCATTGAGGCTTTTGAAAAGTATGGCGTTTTAAAGGGGCTTTATTTGTCTGTAAAGAGAATTTTGAGATGTAATCCCTTTTGTAAAGGCGGATATGACCCCGTTCCGTAAAAAAGGAAGCGTGCAGCTTCACCCATTTCGCGTCCCAACTAAATTAAAATACGGCAAATGTAGCTCGCGATAAAAAGGCGCAATTTCCTATACGTTAAAAAAGGAGAAAGAAAATGTATATTTTAGCAGAGCCGCTTGCCTTTTTGACAAGGCTTATTTATAATTTAATTGAAAATTACGGTATTACTCTTATAATAGTTACTATTCTTATAAGAGTTCTTACAATTCCGCTTACTGTAATGTCGCAGAAAAGTACGGCTAAAACTCAGCTTATTCAGCCTGAACTTCAGAAACTGCAGCAAAAATATAAAAACGACAAAGAAAAGCTCAGCATAGAAATGCAGAAGCTTTATAAAAAGAATGACGTAAATCCCATGGGCGGATGTCTGCCTCTTATTGTGCAGATGTTTGTTCTTTTCGGATTTATCCGTGTTGTATATGATCCGCTCAGATATATTCTTCAGTTAAGCGTTGAACAAATTGATAAAATTAAAGAGGCAGTCGGTGCAACCGTTACAACTTATCAGGTAACCCTTTGCGGTATGGATGGTGTAAGGGAGCAGATAATTGCCCTTGGTAAAAAGCCTATTAATTTTGATTTCTTAGGAATAGACCTTACACGTATGGTAAAAGGAAACGAGACAGATTTGCTCGTATGGATATTCCCCGTTCTTGCCGTTTTAGCAACTATATGGTCTGCACAGATTTCTAAAAAGCAGATGCAGGCAAGTAATAACGGCGCTAATGAGCAGGCACAGTCAATGTCAAATTCAATGATGACAATAATGCCTATAATGACGGCATTTTTCACTTATTCAATGCCTATAGGAATGTCACTTTACTGGTTTGTTTCAACTGTTGCGCAGATAATTCAGCAGGCAGTTATTACAAAGGTAGTAAACAAGGAACTTGAAAATAAATCTTCTGAAAGGAAAGATAAAAGATGATTATAATAGAAAAAAGCGGCAAGACAATTGATGAAGCCGTTGAAGCAGCCCTTATTGAGTTTGGTGCGTCAAAGGATGAGGTTGAGATAGAAGTAATAAATGAGGGTAAAAGAGGTATTTTAGGACTTGGTGCAGAGGAAGCAAGGGTAAGAGTTTCAATGGAGGAAAATCCTCTTAAAAAGGCGGAAAATTACGTATCTTCTATATTAAAGAGCTTTGGAATAGATGCAGTTTTAAAATCTTCTTATGAGGATGAAACAGTTAATATAGAAATAGTTGGTGACAGTGAAGAAGTTGGCAAAGTTATAGGAAGAAGGGGCGATACCCTTGATGCACTTCAGTATCTTACATCACTTGTTGTAAATAAGGGTGAAGAAAACTATATAAGAGTTACAATTGATACTGAAAATTACAGAGGTAAGAGAGAAGAAACCCTTAAAAAGCTTGCAAAAAGAATGGCAGGAGTTGTTTCAAGAAGCAGAAAGAGTGTTACTCTTGAGCCGATGAATCCTAATGAAAGAAGAATTATACATTCTACACTTCAGGAATATAAAAACATAACTACCTATTCCACGGGTAAGGACCCCAACCGTTGTATAGTAATAGCAACAAAGAAAAAGGAATACGGCAGCGATTATGTATCAAAGTATCGTTATAACCGTAAGGAAAACGAGCTTAAAACAGAATAGAAACAGAAAGAGGTGAAAGGTCTTTCTTGTAAGAAAACAGTTCTTATGAGAAAAATACTTTTGCCTTTTTATTATGTAGGAAATTACTACTTATAAGTTGTAATTTCCGCAATAACAATAAAATTTACCTTATAAAAAGGTGAGCGTAGCGAACATTTAATTGACGAAGTCAATTTTGTTCTTTTTAAAAGTAAAGAGGTAATATAAATGTTTGAAAACGATACAATTTGTGCCCTCTCTACCCCTCGTGGAAAGGGAGGTATAGCAGTTATAAGAGTAAGCGGAGAAAATGCACTTCTTATAACTGAAAAAGTGATAAAATCAAATAAAAAAATTACCGAGGCAGACGGATATACTATAGTTTACGGTAAGGCAGTTTTTGAAGAAAAGGAAATTGACGAATGTCTTGTATCAGTTTTTAGAAAACCAAATTCATTTACGGGTGAAAATGTGTGCGAAATAAGTTGTCACGGCTCACCGCTCAGTGTTGAAAGAATAATTGATGCACTGCTTGAAAACGGGGCTTCTATGGCAAAAAAGGGTGAATTTACGAAAAGGGCATTTTTAAACGGTAAAATGAGCCTTACGCAGGCAGAGGCAGTAAACGATATAATAGAGGCAAAGACGGATAAGGCACTGTTTGCGGCAGTAAACAGACTTGAGGGCGGTATAACAAAGCCAATTATAAAAATAAGAGATTATCTTCTTGATTTACTTGCGGCAATACAGGTTTCAAGTGATTTTCCCGAAGAGGATATTGATACCTTTGCAGGCGGTGAGCTTAAAGAAAAGCTTGAAACTGTAAAAGGTGAACTCGATGACCTTAAAAAAACGGCAAGAAGAGGCGAAGCCTTAAATAACGGAATAACGTGCGCAATCTGCGGAATACCCAACACGGGTAAAAGCTCTCTTTTAAACGCACTTGTAGAAAAGAAAAAGGCTATTGTAACAGATATAGCGGGTACAACACGTGATGTTGTAGAAGAATACACTGATATAGACGGAATACCTGTAAAATTCGGTGATACTGCAGGAATACGTGAAAGTCAGGACGTTGTAGAAAGCATAGGTGTTGAAAAATCATATGATTATATTAAAAATGCAGATATATGCATTTTTGTAACGGAAAGCGGACGAAATCTTACCGGTGAAGAGGAAGAAATCCTTGAAAAAATAAAAGAAAAGGAACATATTCTCGTCGCAAATAAGGTTGATTTAAAAGAAAATGTAAAGACAGGATATATAGGAATAAGTGCAAAGAATAATGAGGGAACAGATAAGGTTAAAAAAGCCGTTTCGGATATTATAGGAAATACACCATCAAGTGCATTTATAGCAAATGAAAGACAGTATGAAGCAGTACTAAGAGCATCAGAAAGTATAAAGAAAGCTATTGATACCATAAATGACGGATTTTTCAGTGATCTTGCGGCGATAGACATAGGTCAGGCAGTTGCGTTTTTAGGAGAGGCAGAGGGTATCAGTATTAATCAGGAAACAGTAAATAAAATATTTGAAAAATTCTGCCTCGGTAAGTAAAAATTCGAAATGTAAAGTGCGAAATGAGAAATGAAGGAAGGTTTTGGCGTTGCAAAACCCTCTGTAAAAAAGATTTTCACTTTAGTGAAAATCAACCACCACTTCGAACTCCGAACTTCGAATTTCGAATTTATAAATTAAAGAAAAAAGCCTTTTGAAAGGACTATAATTATGAAAGATAATACCTTTAATTACGATATTGCCGTTATAGGTGCAGGTCACGCAGGATGCGAGGCGGCGCACGCATCAGCAAGACTTGGAATGAGGACGTTGCTTCTGACAATAAATCTTGACTCGATTGCAAATATGCCGTGTAATCCAAGCATAGGCGGAACGGCAAAGGGACACCTTGTAAGAGAAATAGATGCCCTTGGCGGTGAAATGGGAAAGGTTGCAGACCTTACAAAATTGCAGACAAGAATGCTTAATCTCAGAAAAGGACCTGCAGTTCATTCGCTTCGTGCGCAGGCAGACAGAAGAGCGTATCAGATTGAAATGAAAAAACGCCTTGAGGAACAGGAAAACCTTTATATCAGGCAGGCAGAGGTTAAAGAAATTGAAAAAAATGACGATATATTTACCCTTACCATACATACGGGTACGAAATTTTATGCAAAATGCGTTATAGTTTCAACGGGAACGTACCTTGAAAGTAAAATTATAATAGGTGAAAGTGCATACAGTGGCGGTCCTGATGGGCTTTTCCCGTCAAACGGACTTAGTGAAAGCCTTCAAAAATTAGGTGTTGAAATGATGCGCTTTAAAACGGGAACACCTACAAGAGTTCACGCAAGGAGTGTCGATTTTTCTGTTCTTGAAAAGCAGGAGGGTGACAAAGAGATAGTTCCGTTTTCCTTTGAAACAACAAAGGAGGAGGAAAATAAGGTTTGCTGTTATCTTACGTACACAAATACGAAAACACACGAGATAATAAGGGAAAATCTTCACAGAAGTCCTCTTTTTAACGGTCTTATAGACGGAATAGGTCCGAGATACTGTCCATCTATTGAGGATAAGGTTGTACGCTTTGCAGACAGAGAGCGCCATCAGATCTTTATAGAGCCTATGGGTCTTTCTACGCAGGAAATGTATCTTCAGGGAATGAGTACAAGCCTTCCTGAGGATGTGCAGCTTTCTATGCTTAAAACCATGAAAGGGCTTGAAAATGTTGAAATAATGCGCAGTGCGTATGCAATAGAATATGATTGCTGTGACCCGTTACAGCTTAAGCCGTCGCTTGAAATGCGTGAAATACCGGGACTTTTTGGTGCAGGACAGTTTAACGGAACAAGTGGATATGAAGAGGCTGCAGCGCAGGGACTTATGGCAGGAATAAATGCGGCAAGAAAATTAAAAGGTCTCCCGAGCATTGTTTTTGACAGAAGTGAGGCTTATATAGGAGTTCTCATAGATGACCTTGTAACAAAGGGAACGAATGAGCCTTACAGAATGCTTACTTCAAGGGCAGAATACAGACTTTTACTGCGTCAGGACAATGCAGATTTGCGTCTGACCCCCACTGGATACGAAATAGGTCTTATTTCAGAGGAAAGATATAAAAAATTCCTTGAGAAAAAAGAAAATATTGAAAAAGAAATAGAGAGAATAAATTCTGTAAATATACCGCCCACAAAGGAAATTAATGAATATTTGGAAAAAAATGGAAGCCAACTTCTTGCAACGGGTATCCGTCTTGCAGAGCTTATAAGAAGACCTGAGCTTTGCTATGAAGACCTCGCCCCGTTTGATAAGGAAAGACCAAATCTTGAAAAAACACACTGGCAGCAGGCTGAAATCGCCGTAAAATATGAGGGTTATATAAAAAGGCAGTTTGACCAGGTTGAGCGTTTTGCCAAAAACGAAAAGAAAATGATACCTCAGGATATTGATTACTCAAAGGTTTACGGTCTTCGGACAGAGGCAAGACAGAAGCTTGAAAAAATGCGCCCTGAAAATATCGGAAGAGCGAGCAGAATAAGCGGTGTAAGCCCTGCAGATATAGGCGTTCTTCTTATTTACCTTGCAACAAATAAAGACGAAAAGAGGTAATTAAAATGGATTTAATAAAGGAAGCTGCAAAATTTGATATAGAAATAACATCAAAAATGCAAGATAATCTTGAAAAATATTCAGATATGCTGATTTCCTATAATAAAGTTATGAATTTAACGGCTATTACAGAGCCTGATGAAATAAAGGAAAAGCATTTTCTTGACTCTTTTACCCTTATTACAAGTGAAAAGCTTGAGAAAGGCTGCAGTCTGATTGATATAGGTGCAGGTGCAGGGTTTCCGTCACTTCCCGTAAAAATAGTGAGGGAGGATATAGAGCTTACTATGCTTGATTCCTTAAATAAGCGTATCGGCTTTTTAAATGATGTAATAAGTGAAATAGGTATAGAAAAAGCACGTGCTATACATTTTCGTGCAGAGGACGGTGGAAGGGATAAATCGCTTCGTGAAAAGTTTGACATTGCAACGGCACGTGCTGTTGCAGACCTTGCCGTTCTTTCAGAATATGCACTCCCCTTTGTAAAATTGGGCGGATACTTCATTGCATTAAAGGGAAATGCCCCCGAGGAAGAAATAAACAATGCAAAACGTGCCATAAAGGAAATGGGTGGACAAATAGAAGAGGTAAAGGAAATAGTTTTACCGTCAGGAATTAACCACTGCCTTGTAATAATTAAGAAGATTTCAACCACACCACAAAAATATCCCCGTAAGGCAGGTAAACCGAGCAAAGAGCCAATTGTTTGAAAACTTTGTCAAAATAGGAAAAACAGAGAGTTTTTGAAAGAAAAATGGTGAGAATAAGGCGAAAGTTTTATCTTTAATATGTCTTGACAGTGTGGTAAAATAGTATCATAGAAAGGACTGTTTACTATGATACGCACCACACAGAAGATTAAGATGATAAAGACGGCAGAAATTTCACCAAATCCTTATCAGGCAAGAAGAAATTTTGACAGAAAAAAGCTTGAGGAGCTTTCACTGTCTATAAAGGAAAACGGAATGCTCTCCCCCGTTATTGTAAGGGGAGGTTTAAGCGGATATGAGCTTATCTGCGGGCAAAGACGTCTGCGGGCGGCAATAATGGCAGGACTTCGGGAAATTCCTGCTGTTATAATTAAGGCAGGTGATGCACAGTGCGCCTACCTTAATCTTACGGAAAATCTTCAGCGTGAAAACCTCACTTTTTTTGAGGAAGCAGAAGGTTTTTATAATCTGATGGCATATCACAAAATAAAAAGGGAAAAGCTACCCCTGCTTCTTTCGCTTGAATGGATGAGAATTAATGAAAAGGTGCGTCTTTTAGGTCTTTGTGAAAAGGTAAGATATAAAATAGAGGAAAAAGGATACGGCGAAAAGTTTGCAAAAGAGCTTTTAAAGCTGCGTGATGAGGAAAAGCAGCTTGAAATCATAGACAGAGCAGAAAAAGAGGACTGGTCATTTACAAGACTTTCAAAAGAAGTAAAAGAAGAAATAAAGGAAATGGCAAAAAAACGCCTTTGGGAGTCAAAGACCTTTAAAGAAAAGAACATAAGGGAAAAAATGCCCGTATACATAAATACCGTTAAAAAAACGGTAGAGCTTCTAAGGAAAAATGGAGCATCAGTTGATTTTTCTCAGCAGGAAAACGAAGAATACACTGAATTTACTGTAAAAATACATAAAAAGTAGTCGCATTTTAAAAAAATGCGGCTTTTTTTGCAAAAAAAGAGAAAAAAATGTTTCACGTGAAACAATTATGTGCTATAATAGCTATATTCAATCGGATTAGATTTTGAAAGGAATGAATTTTGTTGAGCAGGATAATTGCTGTTGCAAATCAGAAGGGCGGCGTTGGAAAGACAACAACTACTGTCAATCTTGCAGCCTGCCTTGCAAAGCTTGGGAAAAAAGTTCTTTTAATTGATATAGACCCTCAGGGAAATTCAACAAGCGGTCTTGGAATTGACAAGAGACGCTGTGAAAAGACCGTTTATGACTGCCTTATAAATGAGGAGAAGATGGAAAATGTAGTTCTTCCCACGCAGTATGAGAATTTAAGTATCTGCCCGTCAAACTTAGATCTTTCAGGTGCTGAAATAGAGCTTATAAGTGTCATGGGACGGGAAAGCAGACTAAAAGAAAGTATAGAAACCGTAAGAGATGAATATGACTTTATTTTGATAGATACACCACCGTCGCTTGGTCTTATAACCATAAATACACTTACGGCGGCGGACAGCGTGCTTATCCCTATACAGTGCGAGTTTTATGCGCTTGAGGGTGTAAGTCAGCTTACAGAAACGATAAAAAGAATAAGAAAAGCATTAAACCCCACTCTTTTCATTCAGGGAATAGTTATGACAATGTATGATGCACGTACAAATCTTGCCGTGCAGGTGGTGGATGAAGTAAAAAGGTTTTTCCCGGGAAAGGTTTATTCTACGATTATCCCGAGAAATGTGAGAATAAGTGAGGCACCCGGTTTTGGAAGGCCTGTTATATATTACGACAGCTCCTGCGCAGGTGCGCAAAGCTATATGGAGCTTGCGGCAGAGCTTATCGAAAGCGTAGAAGCCGAAGAACAGGAGGATTAAGATGAAGAGGGTTTTAGGACAAGGACTTGATGCTCTTTTCTCCAAAAATGACAGTATTGACGAAAACACTCAAAAAGAGCAGGGCGAAGTAAGAATGATAAGGACAAGCCTTATCGAGCCGAGACGTGATCAGCCGAGAAAGAATTTTGACAGAGAACAGCTTCAGGCACTGGCAAATTCCATTTCTGAACATGGCGTAATACAGCCAATAATAGTTACAGAGGGAGAAAACGGCTATTACAGTATAATAGCGGGCGAAAGAAGATGGCGTGCATCAAAGATGGCAAATCTTCTGGAAATACCCGCAATTGTAAGAACTTATGATGAACTGCAGATAGCAGAGGTTGCGCTGATTGAAAATTTACAGAGAGAGGACCTTAACCCAATCGAAGAGGCTCTCGGGTATAAAACCCTTATGGAAAAATTTTCGATGACGCAGGATAAGGTCAGTGAAAGAGTCGGCAAAAGCCGCAGCAATGTCGCAAATATGTTAAGACTTCTTTCCCTTGAGGATGAAATAAAACAGCTTCTTGCACAAAATGCACTTACAATGGGGCACGCAAGGGCGCTTTTATCGCTTCCTGAGGGTAAAGGAAGAATTGAGGCGGCAAAGAAAATAGTTACTCAGGGGCTTAGCGTAAGACAGGCAGAGGCACTTAAAAACGAACAGCCCGCCTCTAAAAAACCCCCTGCCCCCTCGAAAATCAGTGCATATGAAGACGTAGAAAGAACTCTTTCACAGAAGTTTGGCACTAAGGTAAAGATAAAAGGTGTTAAAAAGGGAAAAATTGAGTTTGAATTCTACAGCGTGGCAGACCTTACAAGAATAGTAGATTTGTTGGATTAAATACAGAAAGGAAGTTTTAAAATGTTAGACCTTAAACTTATCAGAGGTGAAACAGACAGAGTGAAAAAGGCTCTGGCAAGAAGAAAAGAAGTTGTTGATATCGATGCAATAATCGAAATTGACGATAAAAGACGTGCTCTTTTAGTTGAGGCAGAAGCTCTTAAGGCAAAGCAGAACGAGGTTACAAAGCAAATTCCCGTAATGAAGAAAGAGGGAAAGGATACAACCGAGGTTTTTGCGCAGATGAAAGAAATTTCAGAAAAAATCAAGGAGCTTGACGGCAAAACACGTGAGGTTGAGGACGAGCTTAACCGTATGATGCTCACTATCCCCAATATTCCCAGCGATGACGTTCCTGACGGAGATACTGACGAGGACAATATAGAAATCAGAAAATTTGGCGAGCCGAAGAATTTTGGTTTTGAGCCGAAGCCCCATTGGGATTTAGGTAAGGATTTAGGCATACTTGATGCTGATACTGCGGCAAAAATAACGGGTGCACGCTTTACTGTTTATAAGGATGCGGGCGCAAGACTTGAAAGAGCGGTTATTAACTACTATCTTGATACACATACCGAGAAAAACGGCTATACAGAGGTATTTCCTCCGTTTATGGTACACAGAAATTCAATGGTGGGAACGGGACAGCTTCCCAAATTTGAAGAGGATGCTTTCAAGGTTTCAGACACTGATTATTTCCTTGTTCCTACAGCAGAGGTACCCGTTACAAATATGTACCGTGAACAAATTCTTGATGCAAAAGACCTTCCCATAAAGCATGTTGCATATACTGCGTGCTTCCGTGCAGAGGCAGGCAGCGCAGGAAGAGATACAAGAGGTCTTATCCGTCAGCATCAGTTCAATAAGGTTGAGCTTGTTAAATTTACAAAGCCCGAAGATTCCTATGAAGAACTTGAAAAGCTTACAAATGATGCAGAAAAGGTGCTTCAGGGATTAGGACTTCCCTACCGTGTTGTAAGAATTTGTATCGGTGACCTTGGCTTTACTGCAGCAAAGAAGTATGATATTGAGGTATGGATGCCCTCTTACGGCAGATATGTTGAAATTTCATCCTGCAGTAATTTCGAGGATTTCCAGGCAAGAAGAGCTAATATTAAGTATAAAGACGGTCAGGGCAGCAAAGCACAGTTTGTTCATACACTTAACGGCAGTGGTGTTGCTGTAGGAAGAACTGTAGCGGCAATTATAGAAAACTATCAGAACGAGGATGGAAGCATTACCGTTCCCGAGGTTCTTGTTCCCTATATGGGCGGAAAAACAGTAATTAAATAAAAGGAATTAAAAAATGACTTGGGTTATCCAAGTCATTTTTTCTGTATAGGAATGTAAAAAAATAAGCAATGCTTAAGAAATGAGCGGAGCGCTCGGCAAGGTGTCCTTTTGGTGTCAAAAGGACCAAAAACGCGGGGGTTTCGAATTTCCCCTACCCGTTTGAAACAATGCCGCCCTGCTGCACTGCCGTTTGCATTGCGTCTGTTTCTGCACAACCCTGCGCCATCGCTTCATCTGCCACCGGCAGCGCTCAGGCTCGGTTCCCCCGAAACGACCTCGCAGGGGCGCAGAAAATAATGGGCGATATATCATTTATACAGTGTGGGTATTGTTTTTCCGTATTTTCCGCCTTTGAACCGCCGCCTACAAAAAGGAAACACTTAGTTTCCTCTGACGGCTGAAATTGCGAGCCAGCAGAGGAAAATGATGCTCGCAATTTCTCGGTAGTCGA
>JAZORN010000008.1:0-35839 GCA_045656645.1 Clostridia bacterium
AGTCACAGGAACATTTGATATGTATATCATAGAAAACCCTCCGCACGTTATGGTTGATTCTATTATATACATTCGTTCTATCTTTTTAAACTGTGCACTTTTATATTAGAATTTCTGTGTACTTTTATTATACAATTTATAGGTCCCGGTCTCTGCTACCTACGAGAATGGCTTAACCACTACGGTTTACGCCATTCTCTTCTTTTTTGCTCGTTTTTATTTATGGTGCTTCATCTAACGTTTTTCCAACACTTTTCTAACACTTTTTAAGCAAGAAGGTTTTCAAGCACTATTCCCGTTGAAATTTTCTGTTTAAATTGCAGATGTCCATAAATATTTCCTGTTGTTGCAATTGAAGAATGACCGAGCCATTCCTGTATTATTTTTATATCTACTCCCTGTGCAATAAGAAGTGAAGCACAACTGTGCCTTAAATCGTTCAATTAATTCATTTATCTTTGTCCGTACGTTTATCTATAAGACAGTACAGATAAGCGCCTGTAGGACCGCCAATTTTACACACTTCTGAATCCTCTTCCTATTATTTCGCTGCTTGTAGTTATAATTATAAAAGCGTGCGGGTCAATTTCCTTTATTTTGTTTCTTAGCTTTATGGCTTCAAATCTCTTGCAAACAGTGTGAATCATTGTCTTTTCCTCTCCAGTAAACTCTCCTGTTGCAGAAGTAATTGTTGCTCCGTGATGAAGCGTTTTTATTATAAATTCAGATATTTCTTCCCTTTTTGATGTAATAACGACAAAGTATTTACAGGTGTTAAGACTTTCTATAAATCCGTCAACTATAAATGCCTTTGCAAATAATCCCAAAAGGGAAAACAATCCCGTTTTAATATCGAAAACAACAAACGAGCTAACTGCAACAATAAAATCAACTATAAGAAGTGCCTTTCCAACATCAACGCTTGTGTATTTTTTAAGTATAAGTGCCGCAATATCTGTTCCCCCTGATGATGCATCACTGTTAAATATCATAGCTGAACCTATAGATGTTAAAAGCATTGCATACACAAGTTCCAGAAAGGGCTGATTTGTAAGAGGACTTGTTATTGGTACTGCTACTTCAAGAACATATGTAACAGCAGAATAAAACATACTGCAATAAACCGTTTTTATACCATTTTGCTTTCCGAGGAAAATAAACCCCAAAACCATCAACGCAAAGTTTAATAGCCATATCCATACACCTGCGGAAACAGGGCTTATCTGTGCAAGAATTGTACTTATACCTGACACCCCGCCGGTTGCAAAGCCATTAGGTATTTTAAAGAAATATACGCCCATTGCAAGCAATATACATCCAATATTCATAAACAAAAACTTCTCTGTTTTACTGATTTTTCTCACCAAGCAACACCTCGTAGTTGTAGCATATTAAGTTTACGTTCCGCTATATGTACTAAACCTATTAATATTCTCTACAGAGTTGAATAAAATATTTAAAAATTAAAGAGCCATCAATAGACTTTTTATATAACTGAAAATTCTTTAAGTGTTCCTATACCTGAAATAGTATTCATAAGTCCTTCCGGAGTTATTTTTTGACTAACTGCAACATTAAGGGATATATCCGCCTTTCCATCCTCTGCTGTTTCAATATTGATGTTTGAGATTTCCATATCCTTTGACAAAATTCTGTTAAGTATAACCTCGGTGTTCTTTACACTGTCAAGCTCTATTTTTAAAAGGTAGTTAATCTGCTCTGTACGTATCTTTTGAGACATTGAACGAAGTCCTAGCATAACAGACATCATCAGTATTACCATAAATACTGCAATCAGATAATTACCTGAGCCTGCCGCTATGCCGACACACGCCGTTGTCCAAAGACCTGTTGCAGTAGTAATTCCGTGTACCTGACCTCCGTTTACGATAATGTTTCCTGCGCCAAGAAAGCCTACGCCGCTTATTATCTGTGCACCCATACGCATTATTTCCTGCGGTATTTCGTAACGAAGTACAAGGCATTCGCTAACTACCATAACGCTCGCTGCTCCAAGGCACAAGATTATATGTGTCCGTAGTCCTGCTGCGTGCTTTGCACCACCACGTTCAAGACCTATTACTCCGCCCAAAATAACTGCCACAATTAGTCTGAGCAATAATTCCAAGCTTTGTATATCAAGCATTTTTTATTTTCTCTCCTTTATACATACTATACCAATTCTACGCAACTTAAATTTCTTGCAATCTCCACAATTTCTGATGGGTGAGAAACTATTCTATCGGCACTATTTTCTTCAAGCTCTTTACGATCACGGAAGCCCCACAAAACTCCAACAGTAAAAAGTCCTGCATTCTTTCCCGTCTGCATATCTGTACCGGTATCTCCTATGTAAAGACATTCTTCCTTTTTTAAATCAAACTCTTTCATTATTTCAAATACTCCTGCAGGGTCAGGTTTAAGCGAAACTCCATCTCTGCCGCCATAGCAAATGTCTACCAATTCATTTGGAAAAATAGCATTGGAAATTTTCACAGTTGTCGTATGCGGCTTGTTTGAAAGAATAGCAACAACTATTCCCATCTCCTTCAAAGACTTCAGCATTTCTATAATCCCATCAAACGGTTTAGCAAGATAAAGAAAATCATCGTCATATGTTGTATTATATTCTTCTAAAACCTCATTCAAACAATTACTGTCTGCACCTACTGTATTTAGCATCCTTTGAACTAATACCTTTGCCCCGTTTCCTGCAAGTTTTTTATAGCTTTCCGTTTCGATTTCTCTAAACCCAAATTTCTTTAATGCGTTATTTGCAAAATAGGAAATTGAATTTATAGTATCAAGAACTGTTCCATCCATATCAAAAATACATGCTTTAATCATTTTTCTTCTCCTTGTTTAGCATAGTCTTTACACATTTGCCGGAAAAGTTGTTTTAAGTTTTAAGAGATGTCTATCTTCACCAATCTTTATAAAATTCCATTGTCCGTATTCATAAGAAAGCTCTGTCACAGATGCATTTGAAACCCACGGAATGTCTTTCATCTCGTCAAAAGAATATCCACCCAGAATACATTGTAATACACGTATCGGCGTTGCATGTGTAGCAATTACTACTGTTTTACCATCGTTTTGCTCGGCTATTTCTGAAATTGCTTCAAAAACACGCTTGCCAAGCTCTTTTACGCTCTCTCCTTCGCTACAGATAGAGTTACCTATATCAGTTAACCAGCACGTATAATCATCAGCAAAGTTTTTCTCAAGCTCTGTAAATTTTTTACCTTCCCATTGTCCTGCGTAAATCTCACGCAGTCTTTTATCTGCAATCACTTTTAACCCCAAAGCATCTGCAATGATTTCACCTGTTTTATATGCACGGTTTAAATCACTGGCATATACACAGTTAACCTCATAGTTTTGTGCTATATACTCTGCGGTTTTCTTTGCCTGCTCGATACCTCTTTCCTTCAGCTTAACATCCTTATTCCCTGCAAATATACCTTCGTTGTTAGCTTCACTTTCTCCGTGCCTTATAAGAAGTAATCTTGTCATAGAATTTCATCCTTTACATAAGTATATTTTAAATTTTCCTTCCCCTCACAGCCGTTTTATCGTTTGGATTGAATGCGAGGTTTGTGTTTGCTGCCGCATTCTTTACTTTGGCATTTATAAGCCCTCTGAGCTGTGTAACGGTTATCGTATCCTTTGGATTAAACTTATCACTTTCAGCGTAGGAAATAAGCTGATTTTTAAACCATATTGCCGCAGGGTCATCATCTTTAAAATCAAAACTACATACGAGAAGTCTGCCATTTCCGACATTAAACTCAAAAAGTGCAGATTGCCGTATTACATATTTATGCGTTGACACAACCTCAATAATAGGATTAAAAGGTACTTCTTCCGTTTCAAAGCAAACTGCATTTCCACCCTCCATCATTTCGGCAAACTGCCATCCGCAAAAACCTTCGTGCGGCATATCCTCTAAAGCGGGGTGGTCATTTATTACTGTTGCAAGGTTTCCTGCCGTTCTTCCTGCAAGGGAAATACGGAAGGAGGTTGGAAGTGCTTCAAACGGTGCACTTCCAAAAAGAAGAACATCTTTTCCGTTCTCAAGAAGTGAACAAAGCTCTTCTTCTACTATATTATCTTTTACAATAAGCTTTTCTGTTTTTATTTCTTCTGCTTTCGGGAAAAGATACAATTCCCATTCGTTTTCGGAAAACACCTCACTGCCGTCAAGTGTTGCGGAAAGCTTCATTAGCGCAGGCTTTTGTATGTCGGAAAGTAAAATTGAAAAGGTATCAAGCTTTGAAACCTGACCGTTTACTACGTTCTTAACCGTTGTGTTTTTACGCTCTGTAATCTTTCCATCTATAGAAAGCCTTACTGTTAACTGTGCATTTTTAAGATCACACTTTCCGTAGTGCGATGTGAAAATTGAAAATTCAAGAACATCCCCTGATGTAAAATTCACTTTTTTTCCAAGGTCTGTAAGAAGTACTGTCGGGGAATTATACATCAGCACATTTCTTATGGTTTCTCCCGGCTTAAGCTCGTAAAATTCATTCATCATACCTACATCATAGCCAAAAGTATGCCAGTGTGTATCTATTGGACCTAAGAAATCATATCCTGCCATGTTATTACTGCGGCGCAGACTTTCAAAGCAGTATTTACGCACACGTCTTTGCCACTCGGAGGAGTTTTTGAAATACAGCGGTGCTTTGTTAAGAATACCTTTACTTTCAAGATGTTTTTCTATTGAGGAAAACATCTTTGTTTCTCCAATGCGTAAGCCTTTATATCTGTCCTTTAAGCTAAGGTCTGTATATGTTCCGTCAATACATATTTCGTGACTTACACGGGGTTTATTGTAAACACTGCTCCACTCGTCAATAATATCAGGGTCATTATCAAGCGAATTGTAGCTGTGAAGTCCGTTTGTATAGCTTGAATACATATCGCTGAAGCTTCCAACATCTGCTATTCTGCGTGGGTGATGCTTAAAAGGCTCACTCTTTGTTTCCTTTTCCTGCTCAGGCTCTACCCAGAAATATTCAAGACCGCGCATAGCACTCATTGGAGAGAAGAGAGCGTCTGTTTCAGAATGTACAACATCTGCACATTTATTAAGATGCTCTATAAACGGCTCATCCATCAAAAGCTCATTACCGCAGCAGTAAATAACTACAGAGGTGTGTCTTCGGCAGAAGCTCACAATTTCTGCCCACTCTTTGACGGTTGTATTATTTGGACATTCCACGTGCAGGAGCATACCAAGCTCATCCGCCGCCCGCATATACTCCTCCTCGGGAATGTATGTATGGAAACGGATAAAGTTAAAGCCTAATTTCTTTACCGCTTTAATAATACTGCGATAATATGTGTAATCGTGATTGGGATGAATTGTTTCGGGGAAATAACAATGCTCGCATATACCACGAAGAAAATATGGCGTGTTATTAAGCTTAAAATGCGCACCGTCAGCTATAAGCCTTCTTACGCCAAAGCGTCTTTCCAAAACTGCATCTTTGCACGTTATTTTAAGCGTATACAGCTTTGGATTTTCAGGTGACCAGTAGAAAAAGCCATTTGTGTCAAAAGAAAAATCGCCGTCGGAAGCACCTGTTTTAATGAGCACATCGTTCTCATACACTTCCCATTCAAAGGAGGCTTTTTCAGTCATTTCAGGTTTTACACTGACCATGCTGCAGTCATCAGATACAAAAACCGCACAGTCCCTCAGTGGGCTGTTATACACCCGAAGCTCAACATCACCCGTTATACCGCCCGTGTACTGATTTGCGGCACGGTTTGTAAGACCTGAAATAAGCTCACCGGCATATCCGTGTTGCGGATGATTTGATACGGACAGAATGATAGTATTTTCACCGTCTTTAATTAAACCGTCGGGAATTAAAAATTCAAAAGGTGAAGAATATCCTTCGTGTCTTCCTAAAAACGCATCGTTAATCCATACTGAAACAGAGTTCTGCACGCCTTCAAAATAAAGTGTTGCAGAGCTTTTTATATTTTCGCAGTTAAAGCTTCTTTTGTAAAAGAAGTTTCCAACAATGTTGGGAAGTGCCATATCGGACGCTGTGCCTGCAATGGGGTAGCTTTGGATTCCGTATTCAGGATTTATTTTAAGGTTACGGAAAAATGGTGTAAGTCTGAATTTTTCCGTCATATCTTCCCAGTATCCCGGGACGGCGTTTTCAATCAGGCTGCTGCTTGCATCCTCCGGCTCTGTACCTGCTGCATCTTCTTTTTTACAGTTTATATATTCAAACGGTAATCTACTGCTTACATATTTTTCTTCGCTGTAGGACATTTCCCATATGCCGTTTAATGAAAATGAGGTGTGTGTCATAATTTACGCTCCATTTAAAGTATATTTGCAGTTGCAATAGCCGGATATTTATACCACAGGTAATCTTCGCCAAATTTTTCTGCTCCGTCAGCCTTACAATCGAGGCGAAGCCTTTCTTCCCGAAGCTCCTCTATAGCCGTTATTTCATTTGATAAATATGCAAGTATTCTTTTCTTTGTCGTTTCAAATCTTGCACGTAATCCGCCATAGCGAATATCGTGAACTTCCCATCCCTGGGGTTTATTATATTGCATCCAGGCAATATAATGACTTTCGTGAAGTGCCCTTATTTTATCGAGTATAATTTCACATTCCTGTGCCAGTTCTTTTAATGCCTCTACATCGTTATTATCATATGCCTTCTTTAACCTGATACCAAAATCCGCTTTGTTTTCAAGAAGGCTGCTAAGCTTGATAATAACATCAAATGCCGCATCTGTAGCGCCCTTATCACTTGTTACCGCATCAAGCTGCGATGTGACATTTTTATAATAACTGGTTGTTTCTACCCCCTCAATATCTTTGTCCACAAGTCCCATCAGGGGGTCATTGTATAAAAGCTCTCTGGATATTCCAACCTCACCCTTATGGGGGTATTCTACAAGTTCTGTCTTTACTATATCGTCATAAGAAATTCCGCAGGAAAAACGCAAGCAATTTTTTACACTTTCAATATCGAAGCTGTTGTTATAATCAAAATCTGCATACCATGCAAGCCCGGGAAGCGATAGCATATGGCTTGCATATGAACCATTAACCCAGACTGTTGCAAGAATTTCTTTAACACCTTTCTTTTTGCATGCCTCAAGGGCGGGCACGGTATTTCTCAGCGAACGGGCAAAATGTGGCGCGTGTCCGCTCCAAAGCCATACTCCGCCGGCAAAAATTGTTTCCTCATCAAGATATTTTTTGTGCTTATCAATATTTACCGCATAAAAATCCTCGCCTGCATTGTAATAATCCCAGAAAACCTGCTGTATTCCTTTGGGAACTTTTTCGGAAATAAGCTCATCAAGATTTACACGCACGTCGTAATCAACATAACCCTTAAGACCTTTTCCACCAAGACGGAAAAACATATCACTCCACATCATTGGTTTAAGACCGTAAGATTTTACCATTTCACCGACACGCTTCATATGCTCAAAGTATATAATACTTCTTTCTTTGTAACCATTTTTTTCGAGATATTTTCCCGTTCCGAGGTCGTGCGTTTCGTCCATACCTATATGAATACGGTCTGTGGTAAAGCACTCTTTAACACTTTTGAGCATAGCATCAATAATTTTATACGTTTCTTCTTCACCTACGAGCATTGCCCAGGCCGTATCCTGATATGCACCTGCACTTGGCCAGCGAAGGTGTGTCAGAAGATGACCGAGCGTCTGTATACAGGGAATAAGCTCAATGCCAAGTTTCAATGCATAGGCATCCATATCCTTAATCTCTTCTCTGGTATAGCGTCCACGCATATATCCAAAGTACGGATAACCGTCAATCTCATATGTATCTTCGGTATAGAGCATAAATGTATTAAAACCCATCAATGCCATTTTCCTAAACAGATATTTTACACTTTCTACATTCATAACGGCATTACGTGACATATCAACCATTGCGCCGTTTCTTTCAAAAAGCGGGTTTTGTGTAATTTTTTTATCCGTTTCTCCACTTTTAACCCAGTCTGCAAGCATTGCAAGACCTCTGAAAAACCTTGACTTTCCACCGCCGTATGTGATTTTTGCCTTTTTATCGCAAAGCGCCACGCTGACAGTGTTTTTTTCGCTTTCATAAACTTCCACTAATATGTCAGCAGAGGCTTCTTCAGTTATCTCAATTTCAAGTTCATCGCACAAAAGCTTTATTCCGTCAAAAACCTCTTGTGCGTTTTCAAAATAGTATTTCATTAAATTCACCTACTAAAAATTATTTTATTAAAAGTGCATATTTTATCGGTATTAAACTTTGAAGGTCATCCCATAAAAATACCTTAATGCATTTTAAATCTGCATCATTTTTTAATGTTACAGTAAGGGGTTTACTCTCCCCTGCCGCTATGCTTTCTTGCGCTAAGGCAGTTTTTAGTGATAACTTATTTTCAGCATCATAGCCTGATATAATAAGTACGGGATTCTTTGTCAGAAAAGTTTTATTCGTTACTTTCATCGTAACAGTCTTATCCCCTGAAGAAAGGTCCAGGTCATACCCTGACTTGATATCCTCCACAATCATAAACTCAGACGTAGCAATATTCATATTATCAATCAGGAAGTATCCGTCTTCGCCCGATGCCGCCATGAAGGTTATTCTGAAACCTGTATTTTCGCCTGCCATTTCTTTGAAATCACTCTTTGCTGCAAGGTTTCCACTTGCATCGGTAATATAGATTTGATACAACCCCGTAATCATATTTATAACAGTTTCTATGTGGTACGGTGTGTTGATTTTATACTCTGCCTCTCCATCAAGAAATGTTCCGTCGGCATTAAATATATATTCAACAGCTCCGCCGAAGGAAGACATATACATAGAGTTGTCTTTTTTATTTGTCATTGCATCAAACGACAGATAAATTATCTCTCTGCTTGTCTCATGCGCAATTTGCAGATAGGGTTTACCGCCTTTTTTAAACTGCATTTTAAGGCAGTCACCATTTAATCCTGTCGCCTTTGAGATTTGTCCGTATCCGTCTTTAAGGTCTATATACTTTAATCCTAATGCCTTTTTTATTTCTGCCGTTGTTTCATCACCATCTGGGAAAGCGGAAAAATCGATGCCTTTTTCTAAATTTCTTTTAAATTCCTTAATCAGATTAATGGTAAAGCTTTTTTCGCTCACATATTCTCCATAATCTGCCGAAAGTCTGATTTTTAAATTTCCGCCTATATTAAGCTTACTTTTCGGGATTAAAAAGCTATACCTGCAATCATCATTCGTCTCGGCGACAGACGTTAAAAGCTCCTCATTAACATACAAATTAAGGCTGTTAAACTCACCGTCTGCTATCAGCGAAAAAGGTATATCATATCCTGATATAAAGGTATCTCCCCCTTTTAAGTCAAGCATTTTGATGATTTCTTTTTTCTCTCCGTCAGGAATAGTCCAGCTTGCTATAGGAATATTTTGAAGCACGCTGAAATCTTCACCATAAACTTGTGGTGAAAGCTGCACTTCAATAACTGCATTTCCGCTTGAAACAGTTTTAAGTACAAGCTTTCTTGCACCGCTTGAATATTCTTTTTGTTCATCAATGCTAAAGCTGACTGTTGTCCCCCCGTCAGTTGTTTTATCATCCTTCCAGCCACCTGTGGGGGAAAGGTCTTCTGCCACTGAAAATTCCCAGTTTTCTGCATTACAGTATGCCGTCACATTAAGCTTTTTTCCGTTTTGAATAAGCACTGCGCTCTTTTTATCTGCAGATATTTCTATATCTGCTCTTGTTATCATATTCCAGCACAGTTCACTTTCCTGTGGAAGTGTGACTTCATCTCTTATGGTGAGAGTGTTTCTGTCATCTGAAACTATAAAACCGCGTTTGTAACTTTCGACACGCTCGCCATAGACTTCTGTAAGGTCATATGCACTCAGCGCTCCCCTCTCTTTACTTTCAAATTTATATGCAGCGGCAAAAGCATCATCCTCCTGTCCAAGGTCTTCTTCTGACGAGTTTATAACGAGTACACTGTGTGTTTCTGTTCTCTTTAGATAGGGCATTGTGGCAGTGTCGTTTCTTCCCATATCGATGCTCCATCGCTCTCCAAGAGTCTCAAATATGAAAGAGCCTTTATCGAAGTGTCCTCCGTTGCCACCGCTCACCGCAAGGTATAATCCGTCATTATTTTTCCACGACTCTCTTATAATAGTATTTCCGTTCGTTTCGTAATATCTGTCGGTAGAAAGCTTTTCTGTATCCGTACCTCCCGATATTTCGGGGTTACAAAACAGTAGATATTCTGCAGGAAAGGTATTCATCTGCATTTTTTTATAAAAGCTGTTGTAAAGCTTCATTTTGCCATGATTATTGTAAAGCGATGCATATATCATTGCCTCAGGCGCAAATTTCTTTGAGCTTCCCGTTGTGCTGCCCTTATTAAACGAACCGTTTTGTGTTGTCATAAACATAGCATATTCGGGAAAATCAGAGAGGCCCTTTGCTGAAAGGAAATTATAATCATTTCCCGTTATGTTTTTAATCGAAAGTAGACTCCACCCTACGTGTTGCAGTACATATTCATAGTAACCCATACCCTCTGACCATGCGCCCTCGGGTGCAATTGCTGTCACTATATGCTCCAGCGATTGCAGTGCATTTTCTGCAATGTATTTACACTTTCGTGTAAGCGTGTCATTTTCCCCCTCATCATCAATAAATGCAAGTGCCGTCATAAGCATTGATGCAGAGGTTACTGCGCCCCAGTTACTTGATGTATGTTTAGAAAGAGTTGCTTTATATGCACTTTCTCCGCTATACACACCTACGCAGTAATTAAGATAAAGAGAGGTAACACGCTTCCTTACCCACGCCCGTTTATCCCCATCAAGGCTTCCTATATAATCATATAAAACATCATATGCAAAGGCTATACCACTGCCAAGACGCCCTGAATCAAGAAAATGCCTATCTAAATTCCAGTTGTCCCAACTGCATACGTTTTCAAGCTCCTTCCACGCTCTTTGCGCATACGCTTCATTATCGGTTAAAAGATATGCCGTACACAGATTGAAAAGACGTCTGCGCACCGTGCCGCACGCTGAAAAAAGTCTGAAACCGTCAAGCTTATAGGCAACTACCTCTTCATCAATATAACTGTCACAGATTGCGAGTAGTTCTTCTTTTACCTTTTTCATATAGGGATCACTGTCTGTACGCAATTTCAGCGCAGCAATATCGCCCTTTTTAATTAAAAGGCGAGGATGTACGTTTTTCTGTCCGTTATTTATAAGCGTATTATATAAATCGTCACCGTCAGGGCGGTCAAACTGCATATATCGCCAGATTAAATCTATTGTTTCCTGATTTTTTACTGACTGGGCATCATTAACATACGCTCTGTCCGTGTTTGAAAGAAGGATGAAATCTCTGTTATCGCCATCATATACATACAGAGAAAGGCTTCTTCCCACCTCTGCCGCATCGACAAAAAAACTTCCGTCTTTTTGTGCGACATCAAAGCTTTTTCCGTTTACTATGAATTTTTCGTTTTTGATACTGCCCGTAAGATTAAGCGCATACATAAGTACATTTGTATCAACCATAATTTTACCGTCTGCTATGTGTGCATTCTTGCCGTAATCGCTATAGTCACGCTTTTCATTTTGCGCATAGAACTTTCCGTTTGATGTCATAAATAAAGCATCATCACCTAATAACTTTTGGGCATCAAGCGCACTTTCGTTCAGACTTTCACTCATAGAAGAAATGATTTCATCATCAGTTAAGGCAAATGTATTAAGCGGTGCTATTGTTAATACTATTGCGCAAAGAATACAAAGAAATTTTCTCCGCATCATATTATATTACCTCGTCAAATAAATTTTCAGGGGCTGTAAAAATACATTTAACAGCCCCTATGCCTGTTATTTCATTTCTGTGAATTCCAGATATGGCACCGTAGAAGTAAGTTCATTACAAATAATAAGCTTTACACAAACGTTACCCTCTAAATCAAGCGTCGATATTGCAGGGAGTGTCAGCGTTACCGCCTCACTTGCGCCACCCGAAAGCGGAGATGTCTGTGCCGCCCCTACGGAGCGTAACTTTCCATTCTGCCTTACTACGATAATTGCTGATATTGTCTTTTCTGTGTTACTGTCATTTTTGAGTGTAACCTCTGCAGAAATAACATCACCCGTTTTAAGCTGAGAGGCACTTAAAAGACTATTTCCGTTATTCTTCAAAACAACGGCAGTGGGTGTAAACGAAGGCTTTTGTGTCTGCATATGTGCTTCAAGCGCACATCCTGTCTGTGTGCCGTTTGCAAGTTTAACTGTATCATTAATTTTCAGTACAAGCTGCGCCCCCTCCAAAAAGGAATCTGACGGTGTTACCGTAACACTGCGTGTGCCACTGTCATATTCTACATCTGCGAGCGTAACTTCCTTCCCTTTTTGGAAAAGCTTCACAGTGTTTTGTGTAACGTCTGCCTCTGTCAGATTTTCTGAGAGTGTGATTTTAAGCTTGTTTGCATCCACGGGAAGCTCTGATGAATATTCATTCCAGCTTTCTCCTGCGTCGGAGGAATACTGTATTTTTTCAAGCGCATAAACTATTTCCTGCTTAAAATCAATATTATCTATTGTAAAGCCTTCGCGTGTCGCCTCTGTGCGCTTGCCGTTCTGGAATAATCCAATTCTGATTTTCGCATTTGATGAGGCATCCTCCCCCTCACCCCAGGGTGCATTCGTCATTACAGGTGTTTCTCCTACAGTAAGACTTACTGTCTGCTCCTTGTAATTTACAGTCATTTCTACACTTGTCCAACCTGATGGAGTATTTGTTTCTGTGTTACGTATTGTTCCGTCATAGAAGAACTGATTTCCTTTATGCCATAGAGGTGAATTTGACCAATATATTCTCGCTGTTTCGGGGGCGTCAATCTTGATGTCATACTTAAAGGTTACAGTTCCAAACCCAAAATCCTCAAGTGTTGTAACATCAATATACGGGTTACCACTGCTTACAGCATCATTTGTTGCCATTTTCATATAGAGGGCGTAGTCCCCCTCTTCTCCGCTTTTTCCCGACACCTGCGCGGCGGTGCTCTTTCCATTTTGTCCGACGTGCTTTATTCCGTCTGTAGTATCTCCGCCTTCATAGGAATTAAAATTCTGCAAAGTGCCTTTCATAAATTTCTTCTGAACATCAAATTCAATATAGTCCTGTGCTGCCGTCTTGTCTGGGAATACGGCAACTGCTTTCAGGCTATGGTTTCCCACGCTGAGTGCCTGCGTAAGTCCAAAAACACACTCACCGTCAGTTTCGCCTATTTTTTCTCCGTCAAGCTCAAATATAATTTTTTCCGCACCACTGCACGAAACCTCAATTTGGGTTAAATCATCGGTATACACCGTAGCTGTGGGAGAGATTATGGCAATCTCCCCCGCAGCCTCTGCATTTATCCCAAAAGACGCTGTCAGTATTAAAAGTGCGATGATAAAGCTTATAAATCTTTTCAAAATATCCCTCCGTTCTACTGTGCAATTGTCGGGCGAAGTTCTCCAAGGCTGTTCCATTCACCTGCCGTATGCTGATATCCTACATATCTCACATAACGTGCCCTCACGGGTGTTTGTAAAAATTCATAGTCACTTGTTTTGCCTGATGATTGACCTTGATATATGCGCTTGTAGTCCATCTTATCCTCTGAAACTAAAATATCATAGATATAATTTCTCTTATTACCGCTTACAAACGCCAATGCTATACCTGAAAGGTCGTATACCGCCCCTAAATCAACCTCTATATATGCGCCCTTTTCATTTGATGTCCAGCGTGTTGAAACATCGCCGTCAGTAACATTGATTGGTATATGCTGCTCCTGCGGAATATGACTTGCATAAACATCTGTTATGGGGAGCATTTTTACACCCTGCGGAAGAGTTGTTAAAGGCTGTGTATCTATCAGTGCATCTGTAATGCGCTCTATAACCCTCAGATTGATTTTATACTCTGCTTTCTTTCCGTTATCGAGTGTTACGGTCACCTTTGCATTATCGGCAAAGCTTGCCGGCTGAATAATATCAATCTTTCCAAGCGGCGCATCTGCCGTAATTTTCGGCACTGCACTGCCGTAGATATAGGTCAGTGTATAATCCTTAATTCCGGGCATAAAACCCTCGATAAGCACTCCATCGGCATAGATTGCACTTGCCTCGGGTTTGGGGGGAATATTTCCGTCGGGAATACTCCAGTTATCAAGCAAAATATTCTCCACATCATTAAATGTATCACCCTCAATTACGGGTGCGAGCTTAACGCTGTAGATAACCTCTCCGCTGCCATTTGCTTTAAGGATAAGCTTCTTCGTTTTTCCTGCAAAGGCTTTCTGTTCCTCGGTTGAGAAAGGTGTATTTCCTGCCTTATGGCTCTTTTCGCCGTCAACCCAACCGCCTGTGGGAGCCGCATCCTCCGTTTTTTCAAAGTACCAGCCATCCTCACTGCAAAGTGCAGTTACCTTTAACTGCTTTCCATTCTGCGAAAGCACTGCGCTCTTTTTATCGGGCGCTATTTCAATATCTGCCCTTGTCATAAGGTTCCATTCAAGCTTGCTATCCTCACTAAGAACAAGCTCGTCACGAACTGTGAGGGTATTTCTGTCATCTGAAACCAAAAATCCACGTTTGTAGGTTTTCACCCACTGTCCGTAAACTTCGCTGAGGTCATAAATCATCTGTGCACCACGCATTTTGCTTTCAACCTTGACCGCCTTGGCAAAGGCTTCGTTATTTTGTCCCTTGTCCTCTGCTGACGGATTTATCACAAGGCCGCTGTGAACATCTGCCCTGTCTAAGAAGAACATAGTGTGAGAACTGTTTCGTCCAAGGTCTACAATCCATCTTTCGCCGATACTGTCCATAATGAACGATCCTTTATCGTAGTGTCCTGCATCACCGCCACTTACCGCTACATACAAACTGTCAATGTCTGTATATGATGAGCGCATAACGCCTGTTCCGTTCGTTTCAAAATAACGGTCAAGCTGCAGCGGAACATTATTTGTTTTTACTGCATACTCAGGGTCATAGAACAGAAGATACTGGGTTTTATTCGTATCAATACCAATAATTTTACGGAAATCGTTATAAAGTCCCATCTTTTCAGGAGAATTTGTAAGGCGTGTATAAAGCATTGCCTCCGGCGGGAACAGCTTGGGCGTTCCGTTAGATGCCCCCTTATTGAAGGAGCCCTGAACAGTTTCCATATACATCATATATTCAGGAAGACCTGTAAGTCCGTTTGCCGTCAGGAAATTATAGTCATTATTAAAGATATTATCAAGGATTTCCAGTGACATTCCCATATGCTCTGTCACATATTCAACATATCCAAATCCCTCTGACCACAATCCTTCGGGTGCAACTGCCGTAACAAGTCTTTCAAAAGTCCTCATTGCATTTTCGGCAAGATATCTGCACTTGTGCGAAAACAGACTCTCTTCGTCTTCTTCATCCATAAAGGTTACTGCCAGCATAAACATAGATGTTCCGCAAACCGCTGCCCAGTTAGAGTTTGAATACTTAGGTCTTAACGGATTTTCATTATTTGCACCTGTAAACATATCCACGCAATAATAAAAATAGTGTTTCTCCACACTCCTGCGGACAAATTCCTTTTGTTCCTCAGTAAGGTAATCATATAAAACATCATATGCAAAGGCTACACCCGGTCCGATTTCACCCGAGTCGAGGAAATGCTTCGTTACATTCCAGTTATCCCAGGAGCAGGCATTTTCAAGCTCTGCCCACGCCCTCTCGGCATACTTTTCATCACCTGTTATAAGGTAAACCGTACAGAGGTTGAAAAGCATTTTCTTTACCTCTTCACAATCGGAAAACATTCTCAGACCGTCTGTTATCTCACCTTTTACAAGCGGCTTTGTAAAGTATTCATCACATTCTGTTATAACCTGATTTAAAATTTTCTTGAGATTCTTATCGTTTTCTATCCGTCTTCGAAGCTGCGGTATTTCATCCTTTTTTATAAAAAGACGGGGGTGCTGCTTCTCCTGACCATTTTCTTTTAATGCAGTATATAGGTCATCGCCGTTTGGGCGGTCAAACTGCATATAGCGCCAGATAAGGTCAATCGTTTCTGTATTTTCGTCTGACGCAACGTGATTTGTATATCCACGTTCCTTGTCAGAAAGCAAAATAAACTCTCTGTTATCTGTATCATAAACATATTTGAAAAGGGATTTTCCCGCTTCATTTGCACTGACAAAAAACGTATCGCCTTTTTTGACTGCATTAAAGGATTTCCCCTTTATCTCTATCTTCGAGCCGTTTATTTTACACGGGGCATCTAATGCCGCAGAAAGAACCTTTACATCTACCATAACATTACCATTTTCATAGTAGCTGTCCTCTCCGTAATCGCTGCAGGAAAGCTTTTTACCTCCTGCATAAAATTTGCCGTTTGAGGTAAAGAACACAACATCGTCCTTTAAAAGCTCCTTTGCCTGCTCTTCTGATTCGTGAAGCGACTTTTTCATAGCATTTTTCGCCGCTATATCTGCACTGTCAGTGCCTGCATAATCGCCGCTTTCAAAATCACGAAGTTCTTCACCGTCATACATTCTGATTTTGTTTAAGAAAACCTCGCTATTTGATGCCGCACCGCTTGTAAAACCAACACGAATATACTTAGGCTTTACAAGTGCGTCTGTTGAGGAAAATTCCCTTTGAGCAACAAGCTTTCCATCTGCATAAACGCTGTATTTTTCTGTTATAAGGTTACATATCACCTTAATTGAAACCCATTTGCCAAAATCAATTTTACATACAGCTTCATCACCTACAAGAAGATTTCCCTTGCTATTGATTGAAAATATTTTATAAAGTCCGCCGTCACCTGACATACGGGCATATATCGTTGACTGATTTGCTATGACATATACATCCGTTTCCCATACAAACTTTGTAAGGTCCTCTTCAAGATTTAAGGAAAGGTCTGTATAAGTGTCATTTGAGCTTGTTTTGGCAAAATGCATATACTGCGTGCCGCCCTCTTTAATAGGTGCCCAGTTTGCAACTGTTCCGTCCTTTTCCACAAAGGACATTGAGGGAACGGATTTTTCCGTGTCAATGTTAATAAATACATTATCATAGACAGCCTCCTGCCTTTGGGCAGGGGTAAATTCAAGGGTTTGAGTGTTTACACCCTTTTTGGGGAATAATTTTTCATCAAGAATTTCTTTCCCCTCATATACCCTGATATTATCCATATACACCTCTGCTATGCCATCTTCACTTGCGCAGGAAAATTTAAAATCCATAGAAGTCGGCTCGGTCGGTGCTTTGTAAAAGCGTCTGTTTTTAAACCTTCTGACACCATTTACATACAAATCATAACAGCCCTTATCAAAATCTATCGCCGCCGCATATGTATTCCATACTCCGTCAGTGTATCCGCCGATTTTCATAGAGTCCTCAAGCGAAATAGCACCGTTTAAAGAGTAAGATAACATATTACTTGCCGCAGAACCATTGAGTGTCATAGCATTTCCCTTAACCTTATCACCCTTAAGCATAACGTCAAAAGAAAATACCATTTTTGAATATGTTTTTTCTATCGGCACACTGATATTTACTACGCAGCCGTCTGCCTTTGCATAGAGTGCCTTGTCATTTCCTTTTCTGCTGACAACTCTTGCATCCATGCCGTTTTTAACTGTTACATTTTCAGGTGCGCCGTTTGTTGCAATATTATCAAAAACCTCATTCACCACAATGTGAGGGACGAAAGCATATGCAGGGATATATCCTAAAAGCAGACTTATGCTGCAAAGTATACTTAAAAGCTTTTTCATATAATTTCACACTCCCTCTTAATCAACATAGATAAATATATCTGCTATTTCATAGTAATTAAGTCTGCACACTACTTTTGATGCATTACCCGATTTTTCACCGATAAGGTCAGTTAATACTCCCTTTGTAACAGTGCCGTCAGTAGTATTATATATTACATATTGACCTGCTCCATTTGCAAGCGGTGCGACATTATTTATAAGAGTGGTATTTTTAGGAAGCGTTTCGGCATTAAGCGTTACAATGCCTTCGCCCACTGTCTTGACAGTTCCCGAAATAAAGGAAAGTGATGAAGTGGCTGAGCCTGTCGTGTATTTCACTTCACCCTTTTTGGCAGTGGCATTATACTTAATATCGATAAGTATTCCGCTTACCTCTCCCTTTTTATTAAATGCCATTCTTATAACATCACCTGCGGCGGGGAGGTTTCCCTCTGCCTTTATTCCTGCAAGCTTACTTCCTTGTATATAATTCTGATAATATATTCCGCCCGAATACGTATAGAGGATAACCGTATCATTACCTTCGCTGTCTGTGCCGTTTTTCACCTTATAAACCATATGCGAATCTGCTCCGCCGTGTACCTTTCCGCTATCACTTGTCGCACTTTCGGTATAAAGCGTTATTGCCTTTGGATAATAATTTTCATCAAAATCAAATATGTCTGCATCATAGTCCTTTGCATTTGCAAGTGCGCTGACGTCATAAACAGTGAAAAGCTCTTCGTCATAAGAAGCCAACGGATTATCCTTAAGCTCCTTCGGAACAGCAAATATAACACCGCGCGCAAAGCTGAAATAAGGTGCGCCAAAGGTTGATGCACTTCTGTATTCTACTGACGTTTTTGAAAGATACTGCCTGAGAGAATTTCTTTCATCAACATTCTCGGGCAGCTTCCACAGTGTATCTGCTGCGTCCGAATAGGTGTCAAGCAGTGATATTTCACCCTCATTATTTGTGTCATATCTTAAAAGCTGATATTTTGGATAGCCTGAGTTTTTAAGTGCACTGTCTATCTTTGCATCATTATGCGCTATGTTCTTTTCACCATCGAGCATCAGCTTTTTTGCAAGGGAGAATATTCTGATATTTCCCATTTCATCAAGAATTTTCACTTCTGTTTTTGATGAAAGAGAGCCGCTTCTTCCCACATTTATGAGATAGCCATATTTTATAGAGCCTGCGCCGCTCTCCTTTGCACTTGTAATACTTCCATCGGAGGCAACTGAAAAATCGTACTTCTTTCCCAATGTCAGCTTTATTTTACGTGCTGTAAAATAGCCGTTTGTAAGATACTCAATTCCGTCAATTTCATAGCCATCCTCGGTAACGGCATCAAGCGTGCCGGAAAACACCTTACTTCCTCCTGCACGTGCCGTTAACACCTTTTTATCATCGCTTTGCATAACGCACAGGACATCGCCCTCTTTAAGTGCGTCAAATTCAAATTCTCCGCCGCCAAGGTTTACAAGAGCACATCTTTTTCCGTGGGGAAGCTCCTCCTTATCAAAGCAAATCGGACCTATAGGAGAATTCATATCATAAATTGTCTGCGTAACATTGTTAATGCCTGAAATTACATAATACTCAATTTTTTCCGCTAAAACAAATTCATAGATTCCGTCACTGTCATTGTCAATAAGCTTTAAGAAACCGTCGCTGAATTTAAAATCAGCATCTGTATGTGCTATAAGTCTGCCGTTTTTTATAAAGGATAAACCACCATCGGTTTTATAGCTTGAATTTCTTCCATCTTTCTTTACTGTCAGGGTTTTGTTTTTGTAATCAAGCACATCCCTCGCACAAACAGTAACCTCTTTATTAATTTTTTCCTTCTCAATTGCGTAAACTTCGCCGTTTTCACTGCTGTAGTAGGCAGTAACCTTCATACCAAAATACTGCGCAGATGGAACACGGCTTTTAAATGTGCGGTTTGCAACCGTAACATAATTTTCATCGGGAACTGTATCTGCAAGTGTTAAATAATCAGCACCGCTTACTATACCTTCTATCTTTGTAAGGTTAAAATTTTCTGTTAAAAGGCATCTGTCATCATCGGTGTCATAAATTATCATATCATTTTCCACAGCGCTTAAAAGTGCCTTTTGCGCCTTTAAAGCATTGGTTATAATACGCTTTGCATCAAGAACGGTAAGCTCACCACGGATTTCGCTGCCTTTTAATAATCTTAGCTTATTTTCAATTGCCATATACCCTACGGGATAACCGCCCTTTGCTACTGCAAGCTCCTCATAGCCCATTGCTGTTATAATGATTTTAAGGGCAACGTTAGACGTTACACTCTCCTTTGGAGAAAATACGCCCGGCGCAGTGCCGTTTGTCATTTTAAGCGCCTTTGCCGCATAAATCTCTTCTGCAAATAAATCGCCCTCCTTTACATCAGTAAAAGAGCCGTCATATGAAGACGGATAGAGTCCGTTAAGGCACCTTACCGCCATTGCCGTAAATTCTGCACGTGTAATTAAATCTGTAAGATTGTTATTTACATCTTTATCTATCTTCAGTGCTTCAAGCAGTGAAAAGTCCTCTGCCGCAGTTATATCTGCCCCATTTTCTGCAAAGGCAATCGGCATACAAAGAGTAAAAAGCAATGTTAATAAAACAAGTGACGATATTATTCTTTTCATTATTAAATCACCTTTCCTTTCTTTATCCCAGCTTTTCTATAAAGTTATAGATAATCTGTGCTGCCTGTGCACGTGTAAGAGACGCCTTTGGATTAAAATGCATATTTTCATCGCCGTTTATAATTTTAGCACTGCCCAAACCTCTTACTGCGGTCATTGCATAAAGCGATGTTTCCTCTAAATCGACAAAGCTTGCCTCACCGTAATAGTTTTCACCTAAGCACTGGGAAACTCTGTAAATGATTACTGCCGCATCCTCACGTGTGATGCACGCATCGGGGTTAAATAACCCGTTATAACCATTTATCACCCCGCTACCTGCAGCAATAGATACATATGGGTAGTACCACGCATCCTTTGCCACATCGGCAAACTCTGTCTTTTCTGCCTTAATATCAAATGCCGAAACGATTAATTTGGTAAATTCCGCCCTCGTAATCTCATTACCTGAACGGAATGTGCCATCTTCATACCCTGCAATAATTTTGTTACCACCGAGCGTTGACACCGCCTCATATTCCCATCCTGTTTTTGCGATATCTGCATAATCTTCTTTTTTCTCAGCAAGAAGCGGCCTTCTAAATGATGTTTTTACAACACCGTCGACGCTTACTCCGCTTTGTGTTTCATCAT
Source organism: Clostridia bacterium (assembly GCA_045656645.1). GTDB lineage: Bacteria > Bacillota > Clostridia > UMGS1883 > UMGS1883 > UMGS1883. The sequence goes on from JAZORN010000008.1 coordinate 21,151, forward strand.
ATTGGTTTTCAGGTGCCTTGAAATCATTGGAAACGCTTACGCGACCTCCGCCGCCACCGCTGCCTCCGTCGCTGTTTCCACCGTCTCCGTCACCATTGTCTTCTCCGCTTGGTGTCAAAGCTGCGCTTACAGCCGCATTGAATTTACTTTTTAAGTCGCCAAACCCCGTAAATGCAGTGTTTTCTGCCAGCTTCATAAAAACTGCATTTTCTATATTTGTGTTGTAATCAGTGTTTGAGGTCATAATTATGCTCAATACACTGTTATAATCAATATTAAATATATTTTTCATCTCAGACCAGCTTTGCGCATTTCTCACTGCACAAACCGCCTTTAATCTTAAAAGAACATTTTTAAAGGTAACAGCCTCACCATCAGTTTGCAGTGCTTTAAGCTCATCTTTAAAATTAAGTGTGCTTAAAAGTGCACTTAAATCCTTCTTCATATTCTCCGTCAGTGGCAGATAGTCGGTATCATAGCTTATTGACAAATTCGCCTGATATTTCATCATAAGCTCCTCTGCTTTTTCCTCCGTGGCATTTTTCATCCCCGCCATAGCCAGTGAACCGTAAAATTTATTGTAAAAATCGCCTGAATCTGCAAACGGCATAAAAACTTCAAACAGAATATCTCCCGCACTGCTAAGGTTTGCACTGTAGAGTGCATCCTCCTTATCAATGCCCAATGCTCCTGCGTTAAGGTCAATCTTTGCCGATAAATCAGCCGCAGTTTCCTGTGCATTAAGGGTTGGGATAATAAGCTCCGCCTGCACAGGGTCGTAATACATAAATGCATCATCATCCCTGCCGAGAGAGTTAATTACATATACCCTGTACTTTCCGTAAGATGCCGCATCGGGCATAGAAAATGTATATGTAAAATTACCCTCCGAATAAATCTGGTCAATATCGGTAGGAAGACTTGATGGCGACACTGCACTCTCACTGACATTTGAGGGCAGTGTTTTTATAATTGTATTTCCCACTGAATATCCCGACACCGTTATAACCTTACTCTGCGGGTCAAACGATACAAGTGCCGATGTACCCTCTGCCAAGGCAGGAAATGCCGTCAGTACGAGGGTTATTATTAATGCTGTACATAATGCAATTTTTCTCATAATTTACCTCCAAGGCTTAATCAGACAGTTCTTTTGCAAGGGCTATCGCCTTATCCGACAGAATATAGCCCGCTTCCTCTTCCATACAGGTTTTCATATTGGGTGTTGCCTCATAAAGGCTTGCCTGCGGTAAAAACGCCTCCCGAATAGGGATGTAACCTACATTTGCGTTTGCAAGCTCTGTAATAAGGTTCTTTCCTGATGGTGAATTTTCCTTGATTTTAAGTCCGAAATCAACATAAACCTCACCGGGCAGTGCATAAAAGTATACATCTCCGATTCTGGTGCATTGCACATACACATCTATTGTTTCTCTCTCATTGTTACTGTAGTAGTCAATCAGCCCTCTAAGCCGTAAAATAGAGGATGTGCCTTCACAAAATCTTTTTGCCTGCTCCTTTAAAGATGCTTCATCAGCCTCTCTTGCTTTAAGTGACACTTTTTCTTTTCTTGAAATAAGATTTTCGCCTTTTATTTCTTCTCCGTTGTCAATAGCCTTTTTCGCTTCCTCTGCGAGAATTTTTCCCATCTTTATATATGTATCATCAGGCATCACGGGGATTGTCGGATTGATGTGATTTATGTCACCGCACGTTCCTGCGATGAAAAAGCTTACAAAATCAGGTCCGTAAAGCTTTTTAAGCTCTTTTGAAAGGATTGAGGAATAATCGCCTGAAAGCTCCAGCCTTGACAAGCACGTCTGATGGCACGCAAAGTTTATAATTGCACCTATTACCTCGCCCTCTTCATTTTCAAAGGAAAGTACAGGCACGGCAGGGTCAATTCCTGCAAGGTTTCCTACACAGTTCGGATTAATTATTTTTCCGTTGAAATTTTTATGCGCGTCAGTTATTTTTACCACGGGAACCTCTGGGGATATATTTTCCTCCGTCACCTCAAAGATTGAACGCCCTGTATTGGTGGATACTGTTCCGTCACGCATTACAAAATTTCGGTTAAACGAAATTCCGTATGCCTCACCGCAACCGTATTTTATGCGTACATTCTGCATATTTCTGTAGGCAAGTGTGATTGCATCTGCCATCAGCCTTACAACAATATTTACATATGCAGGTTCTACATAACCTCCGATTAAGGGGGAGTCATTCATCGGTGCGCCCTCATGCGTGTGGTTTGCCGCAACAATAATATTTTCTGCCTTAATTCCTGTATATTCACCGACACGCTTTACAATGATGTCGTGTGCGTCGGAGGACAGACTTACACTGTCAAGTACAACTGCGGCAACCGTTTCCCTGCCATTATCAATGGCAACTGCCTTTGCATATACCTTGTCCTTTACATTTTCTGCATATCTTTTCTTTGCACAACCCGGCATAAATGTACCGAGTGGCGGCGTTACCTCTGTTTCATAAAAACCTGCTCTGAACATATTTTTAATCCTTTCATATTACTAAAAACACTAATTTAAAATGCAGGGACCGACCTTCAGGCGGTCCCTGACATTAAAAATTCTTTACTAAGCCTTTGTTGTACCTCTTGCATTCTTCAAAGGAACAAGACTTCCTGAAGAATTAAAGAGGAATATTCTGATTTTATCTACATTCTCATTTTCGCCAACCTCAAGAGTTACTTTTAAATCTTTCGTTTCTCCGGGCTGAATTGTTACGTTCTCAGAACGTGCAATTTTCACCATATTTTCCCCACTGTAGCTTGCTAAAAACAGCGTAGGACTTATGGCATCTTCTTCTATATTTCTGACTGATACTGTCCACTCTTTTTTTCCGGGAGCAATGGTCATACTATTTATGTTAAAGTTTTCTATTCTGTCGGACGCCTTTTCATAGTAATAAACTTCATCGCCCTTTTTTATTCTTATATATCCGTCAGATAAATATTGCGCTGTCCAACCACTCTTTGTAACAAGCTCTTCATCTGCATTCGAAAGTAGTTTCATACCCTTATATAATATAGCGCCATCACCTTCACGAACAAAATCATTCGTTAACTTAAGAGGATTTTCCTCAACTATTGTTCCTTCATAGTTAGCAGGATAAATTGTCATTGAAATATCCGAAAGATATATTTCTTGTCCCGCTGCATTCTTCGGTAAAGCAACTCGCACATTTGGTCTTGACACTGAAGTATACGCAGCTAAACCAGTCGGTACACCTGCAAATACCTCTTGACCGTCTGCATAAAGACTTACTAAATTTTTATCACTGCACACCTCTATAACCAAATCATAGTGAACCCAGTCCTCATTCGGTGTTTTAATAGTATTATATGTATATTTTTCATCATCCCATTCAACTGCACTAAACTTTGTAATCTCACCTGATGCATTATTCATTAGTACATAAAAGTTGTTTTTATTACTGTTGTCAGTGGCATTATTTTTATAACCAAACACACCTACATATACTTTATTATCTTTTGTTGTCCAGGTATTTCCTGCGGCTTTCAGACTTACCTTTATTTTCTGTCCTGTAGTTACAGGTTTTGCCTCTTTATCACCATCAGAAAACGTCACCTCTTTTGCCCCGGAAGCATTGCTGGCAGTACCTGTAACCCCCTTAACTTCAGCCTTATCTTTTCCGTATACATCATCTGTCGGAGTAATAAGTTCAAATTCACCAGCTTTAGAAACTGTATACTTATATACCTGCGGCTGTGTTAAATCAACATCTTCCGCATATACACTTACCGCACACATTGAAAAGAGCATTGCCGTTACCGTTAAAATTGATAAAATTCTTTTTTTCATTTTAATTACCTACCTTCTTAATTTATTATATTTTTAATTTTAATACCAATAGGAATTCCAGTCTTTAAGGCATCTTACAAGTGCCTCAAGATAGAAATAATCTGCAGTCATTGAAACACTGTCGTAGCTGCCATGTGGTTTACTGCCCGTATAGTGGCGGATTAATCCGTCAAGTCCGTCACTGCCGTCTGCCGAGTAGTTGTCGATAAGTGAGTTTAACATTTTAGATGCCGCATTTTCATAATACTCTCTGTCAGGGTCATCTGCGGGCAAAAATTTCAGCATTTCCAGTATTCCGCAAGTGGCTATTGCGGCGGCAGAGCTATCCTTCGGCTCCCCATCGCCGTCTTTAAACACAAAGTCCCAATAAGGAACGTTATCCTCGGGCAGATTGTCAATAAAATATCCTGCCACACGTTTAAAGCTTTCAAGTGCCTGAGCGTCTTTAGTTGCACCGTAGCTTATTGCAAAGCCGTAAACGCCCCACGCCTGCCCTCTTGACCAGCAGGAATCGTTGGAAAAGCCCTGCCCTGTGCGTCCCTCCCTCGGGGCGCCCGTTTCACCGTCAAAAAGGAATTTATGCGATGTCGTGCCATCGGGACGGATAATGGTATTCATTGTGGTTTTCAGGTGTTTTTGGGCAATATCACGGTATTTTCCATCACCCGTAACATCTGTTGCCCAGTAAAGGAGCGGAATATTCATCAAACAATCTATTATGTAGAAATATGCATCAGGATTGGGGTCATTAACATTCATCCACGCAAGGATGTATTCCCCCTTTGGCGTGTAGCGCCTGATAAGATAGTCGGCAGCCTTGATGGCACTTTCCTTTGCCTCTTCATTCCCCGTAAGCTTATACGCCGCCACGCAGGAAAGCGAATAGAGGAAGCCTAAATCGTGATGTCCTAAATAAAGCTCCTTTTCAATTCTTATCTTGAAGCTACGGAGCATCTTTTCCACGTGCTCCTTATATTTTTCATCCTCTGTAGCCTCAAATGCCAGCCACAGAAGTCCCGGCCAGAAACCCGTTGCCCAGTGGCAGTTTTCACCCGGGGTTATTATATTTTTGCAATTTTTATTAAAACGTCCGGGGTATGCCGTTCCAAGCTTATCAATATATTTGTCTACGACCTTGAGTGCATTTTTGAGTGCACACTGCAATTTTTCACTGCTTATAATAGTTTCATTCATATACAACCTCTCCTTTACCCCTTAACCGCGCCAACCATAACGCCCTTTACAAAGAAGCGCTGGATATACGGATATGCCACCAGTATCGGCAGTGTTGAAACAACGATAATTGCATACTGAATACTTTCCGCAACTGCCATTGCATCATTTGAATCTGTTCCCTGCATCATATCTGCAGTATTGTTCTGGAGCAAAATTTCACGAAGGACAAGCTGTATAGGGAATTTTGCCCTGTCACGAAGATACATCATAGCGCTAAACCACGCATTCCAGTGTGCTACTGCGTAATATAAAATTATAACCGCAATTGTCGGCATAGCGAGCGGGACAACAATCCTCCACATAATTCGTGTATGGCTTGCCCCGTCAAGCTTCGCTGACTCGATAAGCGATTCGGGAATTGCGTCAAAGCCGCTTCTTAAGATTACCATATTGTAAACATTAATAGCTCCCGGTAAAATGAGTGCAAGGAGTGTATTATCAAGTCCGAGTGAACACACATTTAAATATGTAGGAATCATACCGCCGCTGAAAAACATTGTGAACATAACAAACTTTGTTGCCGCTTTTCTTATTGCAAACTCTTTTCTTGAAAGCACATATGCCGCCAGCATCGAAAGAAGCATATTCACCGCAAGACCGCCAAAGAGCACAATAAGAGTATTTTTGTATCCCGAATAAATCATCGGATTTTTAACAACTGCTCTGTACGCATTGAGGTTAGTTCCAAGAGGATACAGTAACATTCCGTCTGCCGCCATAAGCATATTTGAATCACTGAGTGATGCAAATACAACATACAAAAACGGATACAAGCATACAAACGAAATCAGAAACAGCATTACGTAATTAAAAATATCAAAGCATACGCTTAAAAAAGTTTTTTTCTGCATTGTCCCATCCCTTTCTACCATAACGCTGTGTCTGAAAGCTTTTTCGAAATCTTGTTTGTTACAATAAGCAGTGCAAGATTTACTACGGAGTTAAATATACCCACTGCCGCAGAAAAGCTCCAGTCCTTTTCCAGTAAGCCTTTACGGTAAACATAGCTTAAAAGCACGTCTGCCGTTTTCATTGTTGTCGGATTATACAAAAGGATAATCTTTTCATATCCTACTGTAAGTGCGTGTCCCATTCTGAGTATAAGCATTGTTACAATTGTCGGTGCAATGCACGGAAGTGTAACGTGAAGTGTCTGTTTAAAACGTCCTGCACCCTCTATACTTGCCGCCTCATAGAGTTCCTGTGAAACGCCCGACAGTGCCGCCATATAAACAATGGAGTTCCATCCAATTGTGGTCCATATATTACTGATTACATAAATCGGCACAAAACACTTAGGATTGTTAAGAAGATAACTGCGCTCCCCGCCGAAAAAGGCGATTATATCATTTACAAAGCCATCCGCATCAGTGAATTTTTTAATTATCGAGCATATAACCACCATAGAAATAAAGTGCGGAAGATATGTAAGTGTCTGCACAGCTCTTTTATAACCGCTGTGCTTTACCTCGTTCATTAAAAGTGCCAGTATTATAGGCATCGGAAATCCAAAAAGTATTGTTGAAACACTTATTGTTACAGTGTTTTTCATAAGTCTTCCAAAATAGAACGATTTAAAGAAATCCGTAAAATGTCCAAAGCCTACCCATTCACTGCCCGATATTCCAAGTCGGGGTGAATAGTCCTGAAACGCCATCAGAAGACCGTACATCGGCTTATATGCAAAAAGCAGAAAGTAAATCGCTACCGGGATAAACATCCAGTACAGCTCATAATTCATTGACATTTCTTTTTTTATTCTCACCCTAAGGCTTTCCTTTGGGGCGGAATATTTATTTTGTTTTTTTGCGAAAATCATACCTGTCTACTCCCAAAAATCATTTAAGTCTTTCTATAGCGTTTTGATAAATCTCGATCGCACGCTCTGCGCCAAGCTCTTTAATACGCTTTACGAACACATCATAATCATCAAGACTTTCTGTTCCGTAGATGAATCCGTAGAACATTTCATCCTTAAAAGTAGCAATATCTGTGTTGATACTTGCAACCTCCTCTGCCTCCTGTGCAGTAAGGTCTAAATAAGGAAGCTTGTGTGCCTTCATATTTGTCTGTGACCATGTTCTGATAGCATCATTCTGTTCTTCATAAGCACGTGTTACGTTAACAACCTCTTCACTCTGAACGAGCGGTCCGTTATATGTACTCATTACATAACGAAGGAGAACATTACTTGCAGACTTTCCGTCAGGATTTTTTGTTACATAGTCTGTGAAAACAATCTTTCCGTCAACCATATTATAGGTCACGCCCTCTATACCGTAGTTATAAAGTCTGTTTCCTGCTTCGCTATAGCCGTAATCAAGCAATCTTGCAGCAAGCTCCACATTTTTACATGAGGTTGTGATAGCGTGGTCATTTCCTAAAACATATGCCCAGTCATACTGACCAAACTGCGGCGTGTCACCTTTTTTAAGTACGGGGTATGGTGCGCCAATAAGTGAGAAGGTATTATCACCAATTCCTCTCTTTGCCTTAGTCCAAGTACCTATTCCGCCGCCTGCCTCAAGATATGTAGCACCTGTCTTTGCATTAAGCACATTGTTTGTAAGGATTTTACGGTCAGAGCCTGCAAGGTTTTTATCAACAAGCCCCATATCACACCATTTCTTCATAAGAGTGATAAAATCCTTATATCCTTTTTCAAGTGCGCCGTATTTTACCTTTCCATCTTCAAGATAATAATCATCAAGAATACCGAATGCACCGACAATTATACCGCCCTTTGAAAAAGCACCGCTGTTTACCAGCGAAAACGGTGCTGTTGCACCCTTTTTCTCCTTAAAGGCAACAAGCATTTCTTCCCACTCATCAATTGTTTCCGGAACTGCAAGGCCAAGCTCATCGAGCCAGTCCTTTCTTATAATAGGACCATTATATGTACAAAGCGACTCATCACCTCTGATAAACCCAAAGCCATAGTAATTACCGTCTGCCGACTGCATCATTTTAGCAAGCTCAGCATCCTGCTCCAATACATTCTTGAAATTGGGCGCCCATTTATCTATAACATCATTAAGCGGCAGAATGATTTCTTCATCAATCGCCGTCTGCGCATCATAATCACGCCAGTTATATGCGACAATATCGGGAATGTCATCAGACGCAACCAAAAGGTTAAACTGCTCATCCGCCATACCGCTTGCAGGGTGAATATACTCCACCTTGATACCAGTCTGTTTCTCAAGCTCTTTTGCAAGCTCTGTTTCGCCGAAGTTTGATAATTCTGTTGTTAAGCCACTGTGAAGATTTCTCCAAAGGGTAATTGTGTCTTCACACTCAACAGGATAAACACCATCTTTGGGATAAATTATCTTGCCCGATGTTTCTACTTCCTTGCCATTGTCACAGCCACTTAAAAGCGTACCTGCACATAAAACACCTGCAACCAGCAAAGCTGTCTTTTTCTTTAAAGAAAATTTCTTCATTTCTCTTCCTCTCTTTCGAATTTGTTTACAGTATAAATTATAAATTCACCCGCCACTACATTCAAGAGCCAGTTTTAGAAATTCACTGCCACTTTTAGAGTTTAGCGCCATATTAAGCATATTAAAGAAAAAAAAGGATGCAAAACACAGCATCCTGAGTGTATTTTACATCCTTCTTACACATTATTTTTTTTATATTCCCCGGGCATAATACCATAAGACTGCTTAAACGCCCTTGAAAGCGCACGCACATTCGCAAAGCCGACAAGTTCTGCCACTTTTTCAATTTTTATATAGGGGTTTTCATCTATAAGCTTTTTTGCCTGCTCTGTTCTGATAAATCGTATATAATCAAGTATGCCTCTGCCTGTTATATTCTTGAATAGTTTAGACAAGTAATAGCCCTGCATATCAAAATGGTTTCCGATGCTCTGAACGCACAAATTAACATCCTGATAATTTTGTGCAATATATTCTTTTATCCGCTCTTCCATACCATTTTCAACCGGCTTTGTATTAACATAGCTCTGCTCACATAATTTTTGCGCAACATTTATAATGCCGTCTTTTATAGCAGAAATACTTTCAAGTGATACAACTTCGCTGATTTTTTTACTTATCTCTGTATCGTTTGTAAGCTTTAATAATGTGCCCGAAATTTCAAGAGCAAGACATTTAAAAATAGTAAATGATATTTTTTTCTCTCTAATATTCAGTTCAAAAATTTCATCTAAAATTTCTTTTGCAGTATCAAATGCCCCCAAGCGTATAGAATTCATAAGCTGTGCTTCTTTGTCAACGGGATAAAGATAGCCGTCATTCAGACTTTGCTTATTATAAAGACTTTTGTATTCGATAACTCCGCTATCCTCTGCAAAATCAGCATAATCAAGTATTTCACACGCCTGCCTGTAGCTTTGAGATATTCCCTCAAGACCTAAATGCATATTGCCGACGGGTGTATTTATTTTCAGGGCAAATTTTTCAAAAATAAACTGACAGCCAAAATTTAAAACATCTATTACATCCTTCTCTGCATCCTCCACATCAGGAGATAGACTTATTAATGCAACAAAAAACCCATTATGCTCAATAACATAGCATAAATGCTCTTTCCCCAAAAGCTCCTCCATAACATTGCTTATTATAAGCTGGGCGGTTTCAAAGCGTTCGCCCTGCGTCATTTCCTCGTCGGGGAAAAGCTCATCAAGGTTCTTGACATTAAATATTGCCGTCATAAATTCGTCTGACAAAAAACCTGCCTTTTCACCTATATCATCAAAATTCCATTTAGCTCTCTGCCCCTGCAGAAGCTTTTCAAAATAATTGCGCATCAGAAGCCTTTCCTGCTTTTCCATACTTCTCTTTGCACGGTTTTCACTTGCCAGCATTCTGTCAATTACCGAAAGAAGCACATCATACTCATTTTCCGAAAGGTCATCTGTTCCCTTCTTCTGAACAACATAATCGACAACCTTTTTGAGCGGAAAATAATTTTTTCTGAGAAGATACATCACGCACAACCCGCCGAGGATAATTGACAGCGCAAGTCCAAAAAGGCACATCAGGCGAACTACATTCAAATTCTGCCAGAAAAGTTTTTTCGGAGTAACTGCTGCAAAATACCATCCCTTTATATCCAGATTGATAAAAGAAACCACATTTTCTTTATCGTCATACATTCCCTTTTCCTTTTTGGATATGTCAATTTTTACATCCTCGTTTGCAGAATAAACACATATATCGTTTTTATCAAAAAGTGCAATATTACTTCCCTCAAGGTTACTCATACCGATTATCTTGCTTTCAAAATAATCCATATTCATACAAACAACGGCAATTGCCCTCATTCTGCGCATTGTCGTACCGATAGGAAGCGGTGCCACATATGCCACTGTGTCGGACACAGACTCCTCCTCCATTAAAGAAAGACCGCAAAAGCCTCCACGTGGGTTTTGCTCCAAAAACTTCTCTACCTGCTCATATTTTTCCGACGGAAAGGCAACCTGATTTATGGTATCTGAGTCACTCACACCGCTGCCTGTATATATTGCAATATTTTTTTGAGGAAAATTGACATATATACTTTTTACAGAGCTGTTTGTATTTATCAAGCTTTTAAGCTCTTTCCACGCATTAACGGCATCTTTCTTATCAAAATTCTCACTTAAATTAACACCGTTTATTATTCTTTTAAGATTACTGTTTGCCGAAAGCTCTATATGCGCATTTCTAAGCTCCATAATGTTAGAGTCAAAGTCCTTTTTGAGCGATTGCAATATAATATCATTTAAGTTTACGGCATTCTTCTTAACATTGGAATTGAGCGCAACAAAAACACTTCCCGAAATTACAATCGGGACAATAAGAAGCAGCATATATGAAATTAGCCATTGAAAGGTAACACTCTTTTTCTTCCACATATTTTTTCCCACTTTTTTATTTTCTCACTTATCATTTTACACCATCATCATTAAAAAAGCAAGTGTCAAAGCACTCATAGAGACCTCAATCGATATAACGGTGTATAGCAGGCCACGCCTCATCAGGGTAAAAACGGTGACCGCCATTTCCGACTATCAAACTGCAGTTTTCCCTGCATCCATTGTGCGAATATATTTTCTCTGTAAGCTCAAAGCTCTTTTTTACACCTTCAAGCGGAAATGACTTATCCTCTTTTCCACACACTGTTATAAGCGTTCTCGGTGCAATAAGACCGCCAATGTCTCCCATATCGAAGTATTTCCTTATATTGGGAATATAGTTACAAACACAGTGATTCATTGCCATTATAGAATCGTCAAATGAGCACACCGCGCACGATGGTACTGCAAGCTTTATTCTTTCGTCTATGCAGGCTGAGTAAAATGTAGCAGTTCCTCCGCCGCTGTTTCCTAGGCAGATTATTTTTCCCTCATCAATCATATCAGAAAAATGCTCAAGCACAGTGTCTATAGTGCATTTTACATCCCACACTCTCTCGCCGATTGCCGTTCTGCCGATAAGGAGCGCCGCTATCGCCTGATTTGCGTCTGTATCCTCACTTGCTGCAATGCAGGCAGGTCTTTCTTTTTGGGGAGAATAACCCTTTTTTCCCATATATCTCTGCTCAATTGCAACGGCAATCATACCCTCACGTGCGGCACGCAGCGCAAAATCTCTGCCGCCCGCAATTAAAGCCTTGTCACACTCAAAGATTTCTTCGCCCAAAGAAATGTGCATTCCCGTCGAATGTCCCTGCAGACAAATTGTAAGAGGGGCTTTCTGAGTTAAATCGGTTCTTTTTACAAGAGAGCATTCTACTGTATAATTTTCCTCACTTTGAAAAGAAAAGTATATGTAAGAAAAACCGTCTTCTTCCCTTGTTTTTTCCACCTTAAAGCAATCATCTTCAGGTTTTAAGAGCGGCAACCCCAAAAGTTCATTAAGCTTTGCTTTTGCCTCAGCTTGCCAAAGGGAAAAATCCGAGTTAAAATCGTATCTTAGCTGAGGCTCCAAGCTCTGTGTAAGCTTTGTTATATATTGATGTGATGTCATATTTTCATTAACCATATACTCTTTCCTTTATTTTTCTGAAATTTTCCTCTGATACACCGTGCTTTAACGGCGGTACGTAGAACGGGTTTTCACTCTTTCCCTCATAGAAAGCATACTGACCGCCCATAAGACCTCTGTGGTCTGTTCCTCCGCTTTCATAGAGATTATATTTTTTTGCTATTTTCTCCGTTTCAATCGCTTCTTCGTCACTGCGTGAAGCGTGCCACGTTTCAATACCCTTAAGCCCCCATTCAACCATTTCGGGAACATACTTAAGCCCGTTAAAACCGGGATGCGCAAATATTGCCACACCGCCGGCAGCATTTATAAGTGAGATAATTTCCTTTACACTCTTATCCTCATATATATTTTTAAAAGGAATTTTTCCTGTGAAATTTTCCTGAACAAATTTAGTATATCCGGCATCTGTAATAATACCTTTTTTCTTCATAGTTGAAAAAACGTGATCTACACATAAAAAGGTTATTCCCGGATTATCCTCTACAACCTCATCCCAGGCTATCCCGGTGAGCGTACCTCTTGATACGCCTCTGTCAAAAAGCCACTTCGTTCTGTAAAGAGTCCTTTTTGACATATACTCAAAATGCTCTTTTATAAGAGGATTCTCCATATCAAAATCAAATCCGACTATATGAAAATACGGATATTCATCATTTCCCGCCGCACTGAATTCTGCCCCTTTAATATATTCAACGCCCTCGTTCTCACACGCTTTTACAAAATCCTCCACACCTGTTATGGTGTCGTGGTCAGTTAGTGCCAAAGCCTTATAGCCTTCTTTTTTTGCTATTTTTATAAGGTCAGCAGGCGTGTCCACACCGTCTGAATGTGTTGAATGAAAATGAAGATTACCATACATTTTTGGATACATTGCCTAATTCCACCCTTCCGCAATATCATATAACTTAGTTTACACGCCTGCTTTTCTAAAATCAACTGCCAGAATTGTCTTTTAGGTGTCAGAATTGGTGTTTAAAAGGCAAAATACATATATGCTTAAAAATTCACTTGCAATTTGATTGTGCGGAGCTTAAGCCCAACAAAAATATATTTTCAAAATCAACATTTTCATTATTTTTTACATAAACTTATTTTCGGTAATTTCCAACGATACTTTGTAGCGAGCATTCTTATAACAAAAACTGTCATCATTGCAAAAATTGTACCGACAGCTTTTTCATCTGTGGAAATTCGGATGCAATAGTAAATTATACTTCCAATAATTGATGCAAGAGCGTATATATGCTTTTTTAACACATATGGAGTTTTTGAAACTAATATATCCCGAAAAATTCCTCCGCCTACACCCGTTGTCATTCCCATAAGAACAACTAACAAAAGTTTATCCGCACCCCCTGCACAAGTTATCTCTGTTCCGGTTACAGTAAAAGCAGACAGACCTATTGCATCAAATACATTATTTATCTTTTCAATTTTTTCTTTTAGTGTCTGAAAATGCTGTTTGTTAATATAAGCAACAACAAAAACAATTATTGCCGTTATTGCTGCAATAATAAAAATATAAGTATTTGAAAAAATCAACGGAGGAATATTTCCGATAATAATATCCCTTAGTATACCCCCTCCAACAGATGTAATAACCCCCAGAAAAACAACGCCAAAAATATCAAGACCGCAGCTTACACCAATCAAAGCACCTGAAATGGAAAAAGCAATTGTACCTATTATCTCCATTATAGTCATTATTAGCTCATTCATATTTTTGCCCCCTCTTTAGTATATTAAAGAAAAATTAAAGGGTGCAATCATTACAAACTGCACCCTTAATATTAAAGTCCCATTTCTTCTTTTACCTGCTTAAAGCAATCAACGATATATAGAATATCTGCTTCGCTGAGTGCCGCTGAAAGCTGAGTTCTGATTCTTGCCTTACCCTTCGGCACAACGGGGTATGAAAATGCAACCACATACACACCCTTATCCATCATACGCTTAGCCATTTCAACAGCTTTATGTTCATCATAAAGCATTACAGGAATAATCGGTGTACCTCCATCCATAACCTGAAGACCGATTTCCTTAATCTTTTGTGCAAAGAGCTTTGTATTTGCAAATAATTTTTCACGCATTGAAAGGTCGTTTTCTATAATATCAAGCACTTTTAATGAGCCTGCTGCAACAGCAGGTGCAAGTGTATTTGAGAAAAGGTACGGTCTACTGCGCTGACGAAGAAGGTCAATTATTTCCTTTCTTCCTGATGTAAAACCGCCTGATGCCCCACCAAGAGCTTTACCAAATGTTCCTGTTATAATATCTACTCTGCCTCTTACTCCACAATGCTCGGGTGTTCCTCTGCCAGTTGCCCCCATAAAGCCTGCTGCGTGGCTGTCGTCAACCATTACAAGAGCGTCATATTCATCAGCAAGGTCACAAATACTTTTAAGGTCGGCAACAATACCGTCCATAGAGAATACGCCGTCTGTTGCTATAAGCTTAATACGGCAGTCTTTTGCTTCTTCAAGTTTACTGCGTAAATCTTCCATATTGTTATTCTTGTAACGGAATCTTTTTGCTTTACAAAGTCTGATACCGTCAATAATACTTGCGTGATTAAGTTCGTCACTTATAACAGCATCTTCT
>JAZORN010000009.1:0-15906 GCA_045656645.1 Clostridia bacterium
AGCTTCCTTCTGAATCTGCTCCAAACGCCACTCCTTGATGGATACATCATAGTAGTCGTTCATATTGTCAATGCCAACAATGTGACACGGTGACATAGTCTTCAGCAATTCAAGAACTAAATTCGAACCGATAAATCCAGCTGCACCGGTTACGAGGATTGTTTTATTGGTTAATTGTGTGTTTAGTTGTAACATAATATTTTTCCTTTCTATCTTAACTCACAATATAAATGGATAATTCTTATCCTTTTCTGTCATGATTAACTCAGCTCCATTAAGCAGCTCTATCGGCCATTTAATGTCTAGGGTTGGATCATCCCAACGAATTCCCACATCATCTCCGGGATGCTGAACGTCCGTCACCTTTGCGAAGAAGACTGTGCCTTCTTCTAAAACCAAAAAACCATGTGCAAAGCCTTCAGGAATATACATCTGTAGATGGTTTTCAGCAGAAATAATTGTACCATAATATTTTCTATAAGTCGGACTGTCTTTTCTCAAATCAACAGCCACATCATAAAATGAACCTGTAATTGCCCTGACAAGTTTACCTTGAAAATAATTTTTCTTACTGTGCAAACCTCGTAGCACACCCTTATGAGATATACTTTGATTATCTTGCACAAAACGTACATTAAATCCTAATTCTGCAAATTCACGTTCATTATACGCTTCAAAGAAACATCCTCTGTTATCCGGATGAAGAGTCGGATGAAATAATGTTAAGCCCTCGATTCCAGCAACATTTTTTTCTATTGTGAATTGTCCCATTTCCGCCTTAGCTCCTGATTTTACTTATCAATTTAATATTAGCTTGCAATCATACACCTCAACGCCACTATCTTGGAATACTTCTCTTAGTCGTATTCTAAGTGCATCCTTGGTAACATTTTTCTTTAGAATAACCTGTAAGAAGCCTCCGCCACCTGCACCGCATATCATACGTCCGTCTACAAGGTCGTCTACAGAACCAAGAATCATGTCTATGCAAGTATTCGTGCAACCGGAATCAAGCTTTTTCGACTCAATCCAATGTTGATTAAGCAGCTCTGCAAAGCCGTCTATATTTCCTTTTTCTAACTCAAAACGCATAAGAACAGCGAGACGCTGAATATTATAATGAACAGAAACACTGGTTTCATCGTTACCAATATACTTCCCAACAACCTCACGTAACAAATTTCTGGCAAGTCTACGTTGGCCTGTATATATTAAACACAAACGCTCATTAAGTTCATTAACAGTCTCATCACTGATATTTAGAGGAGTACATTGTACTTCTTGTCTTAAACCCGGTCGGCTTGTAACCATCTTTATTCCGGGAGCAAGTCCACCCACCTGATCCTGCCAACCACCGCCTGTAGACATTAACTGTTCCATACAAAGTACACGATTATATAAATCCTCAAGTTCACTCTCAATACCCAAAAAGTCATACAATCCCTTTATGCAAGCACCTGCAAGTATTGAACTTGTACCAAGACCACTACCCTTAGGGATATTTATAACACGAGTATTAAAATAAATACCGCCACCGAGCTTTTCACAAATATCTTCTATTGTCACCTCATCATTCAACGGAACCACACCACAAGCAATTAATGCAGCCTTATGCAAAGCAAACGCATCATGAGGATTACGGCAATCCTTCAGCTCTGAAAGATTACCTGTAAACTCCTTATAAGCACCAATATCAGTCGAGGTTAAAATAATTTTATAATCATCAAGTCTCCTCAATGTTACCTCAATCGGCAACTCACCGTTCAGGCTCACAGCAGCGTTCAAAACAGTTCCACCGTGCTCAACACAATAAGGAGGAGTATCAGACCAACCACCGCCCCAATTCACACGTACGGGGAGCTTAGTCACCACCTCATCCTTTATGATTTTAATTGTATCTATATAGCCAGTAGTCTCAACAGCAGAGGAAAAAATGGTCGAACAAATCGTAGAAAAGCACAAATCAGCGTATTGATTATCTTTAGTCAGCTTGAACAAATAATAGTAAATTCGAATTTTACGGCTGAACTGTTCTAAATCATTTTGATTCATCTTTTCTGCTTCATATACCAGATGATTTTCTATGCGATTGTTAATAGTAAGCGTAATTTTTTCGACTGGTATATTATCATCAATCGCTTGAAGCACAGATTCTGCCAATACCTTGTCAGATATTTTCTCTTGCCATGGCAAAATTGCCGTAACATCTGCACAATTAAACGAGTCGCATAAGGAAATACATTCGTTCAATGTCTGCTTACCGTTAATAACCGCAAGGGTTTCTTTAACTGCATCATCAATAGTATTACAAATCGGATAAATCTCGCTTGTCCAAAGAAATTCGTCTATATCCCTGCCGAAAAGTTTTTTCTCTTTTGGATTATCCTGTACGCTGTACATACGAACAACAAATCTGCCGTCATTGAGTTTAAGACCGTGAAGCACTGCTCCATCAGGAACAGTCTCGCCATTGAGCGTTACACCCGATAGAACACAGCCTTTTCCGACGACGGAGTTTTTGTGTATATAGCAATCTTCAATATATGATCCTTCTCCGATATAAGCTTTTCTGCTTATATAGCTGTTGCTTACAGCATAGGAAGCAGTATTGTTATTAGAACCGATATTGCCACTCCAACCGAGGAAGCGATAAGAATCCATATCCTCTGTCATAAGCTTCAAAAGTTCTCTTGTCGTACCGAAGTGGATAAACGATGCTGGAGAAAGTCGTATAAGCTTCATAGAGTAAGGAGAAAGTACATTCCAAAGCTCTGTGCGACATTCGTGAAGTTCTTCCGTAAAATCACCTTCGGGTTTTTCGTTATAGAACTGTTCAATTGTTGCGTTTGTAGCGAGTGGATAGAGAAAATCCGCATAGAAAGAGAGTCTAGCTCTTTCATTTATATATTTTTTAGGATTATCTTTCACTAAATTGTAAAGGTCGGCAAGTAAACAGCTATCCAAAATAACGGCGCCTGTGTCGATATCAACATTACCGTTATCGTCAACAGCACCTGCCGCTTTAAGTGTTTCGGTTGTCTGTTTATGAAGGAATGCACCCACATTGCCGTTTGAGTCTTTGAGGTAAACACCGTGGTTCTTCCCTGTTTCCACATTTTCCTTTATAGAAAGTGCTGCCGCACCTTTGGAATAGAAATCTATCTGTAAAGCGTTAAACAGAAGTAAAACATCTCCAGAGCAGACAAGCATACCGGAACCGATACGAGGAGCAACTGTGCTCATACCGATAAGAAATTCATCGAAAAGTGTACTTCTTATGCCGTAAGGAAGCATTCTCGGGACGGGAGAAAACAGCTTGCCGCAGGCAGAATACTGCGGTACACGCTTGCTGTCACCACCGGAATGGATTACCAGAATACGTTTATTAAACGGAGTTGTATTGCCAAGCTTTTCTTCTTCGGCTTTGACATACAGAATTGCATTGAGTGTTGCACCGCCTGAGCCAACACGCTTTCCGTCAGGATCAGGGAGAACAGCATAGTGAGTTGACTCGAGGATAAGACCAGCAGAAAGCCTAAACTCGATCTGCTCACGGTATCCCTTTGCCTGTGCCTCATTTGACGCCGTCAGTATCACATAATCCCATGTCGGTATCTCTTTGTTTTGAAGTGTATTTAAATAGTACGTGAGCGCATCCTCGTACGACTGCTGTTCGAATAATGTGCTGTAATTGCGATTCATATTATTTTACTCCTTTTGAGTATTTATTTGAAACGAAAGCCTTTTATGGTATTTAGTAAATAATTAAATGTTTCAACTTTAAAAATCAGCGATTCTGATAAGTATATTATCAAACCAGTCAATACTTGAATAATTAATGTAACGATAACAGGCAACTTAATAAAACCTGTCAAATAAACAATCACTGCCATAAAAAACGCCATCAAAAACGAAGGTGCAATATCCTTAATCTGCTCCAAAATAGAATATCCTAAAAGTTTTCTATTTAGGAAAATATGGACGATAGCGGAAAAAATAGTAATAGGAATTACAGCTAGGCCGATTGCCAAAACACTAATGTTGGTTGCAATAATAATCAATGTTAATGCAAAAGTTTTTTTTATGATCTCCGTTTTCAAAAACAGATCCGTTCGTCCTATTGCTTTTATCGCATTTAAACTTGCTGTTTGTATAGGAAACGTTCCACAGCAAAAGCAGAATATGTACATATACGGAAGGCAAGGTAACCATTTTTCAGTAAGCAACAATTTAATAAAAAGTTCACCCACTGCAGCAAGCCCCATCATAAGAGGCCACATAATATACCCACTTGTTCTAATTGCCTTTCTTGTTATATCTTTCACTTGATCAGAATTATTCTGACATTTAGACAATACCGGAAAGAGAACGCCGTCTATAGACGTATTAACATTTTCTATAATCAAATTTGGAAATTGTTTACCACGGTTATAATATCCGAGATCGGAAGGTGTATATACCTTACCGATAATCAATTGACAAATGTCATTATAAATCGAATTAATAAGACTCGAGGCCAAAAGTTTCCATCCAAACGAAAATAAATCTTTAAAACGTTTAAATGAAAACAACTTTTTAGGACGCCATTTTACAGCAATCCAAAGAGTGAGCGTACCGATAAAACTATTGAACAATTGTTGAGCAACCAACGCCCACACACCAAAGCCATTATATGCCATAACAATACCGATAACAGCTGCACCGATAGTGCCAAAAATTGTAGCAAAAAAGAACTTTTTAAAGATCATGTTTTTCGACACATAAGCATTTTGGATGCTACGGACACCGGAAAGAAGGATTGTAACTCCTAATACTCTAATAACAGCTGTCAATTTTAAATTTTCATAAAAGCCTGCGATAAGCGGAGCAGTAAAATACAATAAACAATACAATATACTGCAAAAAACAATGTTACAATAGAATACAGTCGAGAAATCAAGATCGTCTGCATTTTTCTTTTGAACCAACGCTGTACCAAGTCCGCAATCGACAAACACGTTGAAAATAGAAATAAAAACCGTAACCAATGCCAAAAGTCCATAATCATCCGGCGATAGGAGTCTTGCCAACACAATCGATACAATAAGGCCTACCCCCTGTGCACCGCATCGTTCGGAAAATTTCCAAATTAATGACGACAACGTTTTGTTTTTTAAATCAGAATTTTTTGACATAAAATTTCTCCGTATTGTTTTTTAACACTGTCCCTAACGAAAATCAAAAGACATATTTATCAACAAAAGATGTTTTTAATATTAAATATAATTAATCTCAAAACTATTAAAGATACCAAAGTAATAGCAGGAGAAATAACCCGCTCCATAAAACAGATGTTAAACATAAACAGACTGAATACCAATGTTCCTTTTATTATATTAACAACATCTGATCCCAAATTTTCAACAAATGATAATTACAAAATATAGAGTTCCTGTGTACTTTGTGCAATATAAGACGTCTTTTTTTATAGCAAATGGAATATAACATTCTATTTTTCGTATAGTACATCAAAAATAACTTTCATCACAACACAGATGAGAACCTCTATAAGTGTTCTGGATCCAATAACGATGACCTAAAATCAGTTCTTTTTCCAAAATATTTATCACGTCGTTCTAAACATTATAATCAAAATCCTATCAACCAAAAAATATTACCGAATCAAATCAATTCTCTTTAATATACTTTTTGCTAATTTTGAATTTTTATCATAAAGGTAAGGCAAGCACCTTGCAAATATAAAACTTAAAAATCCTACCCAAAACCGAGTAATGACTCTTATTAATTTATTAGGGATTCTATCCATCTCATTTGAATAGGCCCTTTGATTGCCGCTTAACTGTCCCGGATGCCTTCTAAAGCATCCAATAACTGTTGTTACGGTATATAGCGGATCAATTTTAGCAAATAATGTCCATAATTTCCAATCACCGGCATAGCGATAATCCTTTATAGTTTCTGAATTAGCCTTTTCCCAAAGCTCTTTTTTCCAAAAAGTTGATTCCTGCTGAACACCATAAGATATAATAGTCCCATAATATCCTTTTGCCAACCATTTTTGACGATAATATCTCGCATTTCTAACAGCATATAGAATTCCGTTTTTATCTTGTATTGCATTAATTCCTGTACACCAATTCACATTTTCCGTCATCGCTTCATTAACAGCTTGAAACGTCCACGGCATATAAATATCATCAGAATTCAACCACGCAAAGATCTCTCCTGTTGCCATTGAAAAACCTTTGCAAATGGCATCATACATACCATTATCTTTTTCAGATATCCATCTCATCGAATATTTATCTTCATACTTTTTTATAATATCCAAAGTGCCATCAGTTGAACCGCCATCAACAATAATATGCTCATAATTACTGTAATTCTGATTCATAATTGATAAAATACATTTTTCAATATACTGTTCCCCATTATATACAGGGGTCACAATACTGATTCTCTGTTCCATAATATTACTATAACACCCTATTTCGCAAAGTTTTTGAAGGATTTAAAATCAATGGGCAATCTATGCCCAATTATTTTTTATTATCTATAAAACGCCCAGATTATTAAATGTTATTCTATAGGGACAACATTCCAATCTTCTGGAAGAATGCTGTTATTTAAAGCAAATATTTTACTTGGTGCGTAAACTTTTTTATTATCGTTTACATTCAAATACGCACCCCAAAAGCTAAATGTGCTATTAGCAATGATATTACATTGACACTTTGACATTGCCCAGATATCTTCAAACGAATTAACTTGTTTTGGGTGAATCATATACAAACATTGAAAAGGAGAATCTTTAAGCATTTTTTGTGCATATTCAATATCATCTGAAAAAATGAAAAATGTGGCTTCGGGATGTTCTGTATAAATCGTTTTCATCGTGTTTAGATAATAATCATCCGGAATACTCCATCCAAGCTTTACATAATCACCACGACGAATATGCACAGATACCGCAAATTGCACATCCTGGATATTGCTAATAAAACCTACTGTTTCCGATGATAATTTAAAATTGGGGCGAAATTGATCTATAATGTCTTGACGGTACTCATCAAAATATTTATACGATTGAAAATAACCATATTGCATAAAGTTTCCCTCCTCAGATAAAGGGGGAATTGGCTCATACTCGTGTTTCTTTTCACATACAGCTACACCGTAATCATATGTCTTTTGATAATCCAATCCCCATCTGAGATGGAGTTTCAATCGATGATTAAGTGTATTTGCTACTCTTCTGCGAAATGCCTGCCAATTTAATTTATACGGAATATGCTTGTATATCTCGGAAGAAGTTAGGTTGAGCGTATCAAGTTCGTAACGCCAACCGTTAATACGATACTCATATTTAAAAACTTTTAGTTCTTTACCGTATTTTTTCGCCACTGCATAACCGGCAGCATAACTGAACATTTGATTTCCAAGTCCACCAATAATGCGCACAATATACATATTAAGGACTCCTTCTGTTTGCAAATTTTGTTTTATTAAATAAACACGTTTATGTGTTATGAGGGACCATAAATTAAATCGTAGACCTTTTAAGTAATGTAACCTGATATGATTACATATTATTGAATTTTCATACACTCCAAGGATTTTTCAGCAATTACACTATATAGATAAATATCTGTTTTCTCAGAAAGAGCAACTTCTTTCATCTTATAATACTTTTCTGTAAAATGAAGTTCATCTATAATTGCAGAAAGCTTTTCAACGCTTACATCCGAAATAAAATCTGCATTTCCGCCGTTGTTTACATGATCCATACCTTCCCATTTTTCAAACAGACACGGAACTTTAGACGCACATGTTTGTTCCCACAAAACAGAATGCTGTCCAGGATAAATAACTAGATCGGCCGCAAAAAAAAGGTCATATACTTTATCTGAATCAATCCAACCAATATCAATTACATTTTCATTAAGTGTTTTTTTGTATTCTTCTTCAAAGTCAGAATCTGCCTTACCAAACACTAATAATTTAACTTTTTCTTTGCCTTTTACCGCCTGTGTCAATAAATGAATTTTCTTGTTCGCCGCAATTTTTCCTCCGGTAACAATCAGGAATTCCTCATCTTCTATGCCGTATTTCAAACGAATTTCAGCTCTGATTTCATCGCGTTTCGCAAAATTTATTTTTTCATCATCTGCACCCATTATCAATACATCTGTTTTATCAGATGAGATACCATAATAATCTTCTGCATATGTTTTTCTCCAAGGAGTTACACCATATACCCTTGCAATATGCTTCTGTGTCTTCTTGTTGAGAAGCACAAAAAACGCCCTAAATACCTTTTCTTTAAAAGTTTTCGGTATATAGCCGATATTATAATCAAGATGATTATCTTGAACAATTACGCAATTTGGATTTTTTTTCTTGTATTTTATCACCTGAAAAATCGTTACAGTATTCAAGCCATGTACAAAAATAAAATCAGGTTTGATTTCACATAATTTTTCATATATTTCAATCTTTGAAAACATTTCTGTGAATCTTTGACTATGATAATCCTTTCTTGCAAACCTGCACACATGAACTCCGTCATTAAGCGTATATTGACTGCACTCAACATAGTCAATTTTATTATTCTTCCATATCATGTTCGTTGTAAGCATCCAAACCTCATGTCCTGCTTTTGCCTGATATTTAGGAAGAAGATTATCTTGATATCCCCAGTAATCGTTGTATGGAGCTTTTGCTAAGATATGAACAATATGCATTTTTATCTCCTTTTTTAAAATATTGCAACTATTCTCTGTTAAATGGAATTAAAAAGTTCCACATACTCTGTAAATTTAGCATCACGTTCAAAATTTTGTGCACGTTTAATACAGCTTTCTTTTGAATACGGAACATCCTTACATACACGAATAATTTCTTGTTCCAACATATCTATGTTTTCATATTCAATAATACTGCCACTCATCTCATCAATACTTTCAGGACTACCACCTGTTTTAAAAGTAACAACAGGTATACCGCAAGCAAGAGATTCCATATTAACCGTAGGATAGTTATCTTCTTTCGTTGGATTAGCAAATACATCTGCCGAAGTATAGATTTCCGCTAACTCCGTTTGATTTTGTGTACGATGAATAGAAATTATATTGTTTGGCAACTGCTTGTCGACTTCATCATCAGTGCCGACAAGAACGATCTGATATTTTTCAGGATCCAGCCGTTTTGCCAGTTCAACAAATGCATCAAGCCCCTTGCGTTTTCCCCATCCAAACGCTACACCGAGCACGATATGCTTATTTCCAATACCGTGTTTTTCTCTAAAATCACTT
The DNA here is from genome assembly GCA_045656645.1 of Clostridia bacterium. Classification (GTDB taxonomy): domain Bacteria; phylum Bacillota; class Clostridia; order UMGS1883; family UMGS1883; genus UMGS1883. The sequence goes on from JAZORN010000009.1 coordinate 9,315, forward strand.
GCTGTTGGCTTGAATACAGACAGGTCAATACCGTTGTTGATAACCTTGACTGAATACTCGGCAAGAAATGATTCCTTTACTAAATCTGCAAGCCATTGAGACGGGGTTACAATTATCATATTATCAATACCTGTAAACCATTTCTTTTTGAGCTTCCACATTAGCTTTGTCTGATCAATATATGCAGCAGGATAATCATGGATTTGCGGACAATGATGGCAGCCGGTTTTCCATTTATCGCATTTTGCCATTGTAAAGTGAGCGCATTGACCGGTAAGTGCCCAACAATCATGTAATGTCCAAACCACCTTGATTTCAGGGTGCTTTTTCAAATAATTAAAAAGCATAGGAAGATTAATATACCAATTATGCATAATATGGAGATGAATGATATCCGGATTAAAAGATTTAATTTTCTTTATTAATCGATAGGTGTCTATCACCGAAAAACAACCATTGAACCCTGTCAATTTTGACATCACTCTATGTATAAGTCTACCTAAATGGCTGCCGACAACAAGTCCAAATTTATTTGATGCTTTTGCTTCTCTTGTCCATTTATTATAAACACACGTCTCATATCCATTTTTTTGTGCAATAGTTATTATACCGTTAACAATGTGTCCCGTGCTTCCGTATGGAACAGCATTGATTTCAAATAACTTCTTTCCCATATTACCTTCCTCCTTTTGCTAATAAATTCATAATCTTCAAGCATATGTATTTTCAAGTTGATCTTTTTGCTTATATCTAGAATTTATAATTCTATTTGATAACAATCCTAAACACAAAAAGAAATACGGTTCTTCCAAATACGAGCCTGACATAAACAGCTTAAAAACGCCGACAAACACACCTATTGCCAACATACAAAATACGCATGTATTTTTTTTCGCTTTGGCAAGCCCCCAAAAGGCCCAAAACATTATTGCACTAAAAATCAGACCACCCAAAATAATGCCGAAGTTGACAACAAGCTCAAGTGGAAGCAAGTGAACATATATTCCGGAGAATGTTCTGTCACAATAAATTCCTTTACCCAAAATCCATGAATTCTCCATGTTATTAGAAATAATCTCATAAAGTTCAATTCGTCCGTTTGCCAAATCCTCAGCATACAGCATTTTGTTAATTGCGGCATTTGTAATTCCAAAGTTAACAAACAAATCATTAAGCCAATTTAATATCGAATAAAAATTAAACCATATTAACACTATTAATAAACCAACAAATACAACCCAAATCATTCTCTTTTTTGAAGATGACATAGTAATAATGGCATATGCAATGAAAATTCCTGCTAACAAAATCGGACCTCTAGTACCTAATGCAATAATCACGATTAAACTAAGACAACTGTACAACTTATACTCTTTAAATTTAGTTTTTATTGTATAGTATACACTGAATATTAAACTTGGCAAAAACTCATATGCCATTGGCATATTATTTTGCCATTCTGCATGACTTATATCGGTATATGTGAGCAATGTCCAAATAAGCATAGCCCACACTACAATTTTCGTAGATTTAACCATTATTCTTTCTAATCCCTGAAAATCCGATATAGCAAAACCAACAAGAAAATAAGGCAAAACCCGGCCAAAAAAGAACCAAAAATTGTTAATTGCAAAAGATTTGCCCGGCAAATCAATATAAACAGTTATACCAAAAACAAGGAGAAAAATAAAATATATAAGAAAAGAAATATATTTTTGCTTTCTGAGAATCGGTCCTGCAGCTAGAAAAACAGCAATAAGTAATAAACCTAAACAAATCGCCGAATCCCACCATGCACCATATGATATAAAACGATTGACAACTGCATTCAAACACCATTCGACAGGAGAATATGCAATCAAAAACGCCATAAGCAAATTAATTGTTTGCCCACTTGTTATATGCAATACACCGTTTTTTAAAATCGGCATTCTATCAGTTTTTGTCATTCTCGTTACTCCTGTAATTTGCTATGTTATAGCGGAACACTTCTAATATTTTTTCCTGCACACGCGGTTTGTGAAAATATTCAGCAAAAACTTTTTTGACATTCCCTTCCATTTGCCCGTGATTTTTCACATCCATCATCTGCTCTAACCCTTCGGGCAATTTCTGAATATCATTTACAACAACACCCATACCCGTTTTCTTTATGAAATCTACCGTTGCAATCTCTCTAGGACCAATGCAAAGTATCGGTTTGCCTACTGATGTGTACTCAGCAATTTTTGTTGACATAGAAAGTCTGAAATAAGAAATATTTTCCTCATCAAAAGATTCTGCATGAACCAATGCATTGGCACGGGAAATATTTTCTATTTGTACAGATTTAGGTACAAACGGAAGAAGTTTTGTCTTCGAAAAACATTTAAATTCACTTTCATACTGAACATATTCCCGATTGGATGTGAAAATTTCCAAGCACACATTCAAAGAGGAATTCTCAACTGCATTTGCCAATTCTAGCAACGTATTAGCACGTCCTCCGTGCAATCCGCCGGAAAAAATCATCAAATTTTCCTCCGGAGAAACATCACTTTCTTTATAATTAACACAGTTCATAGCCCAATCAAACGGCAATCCAAAGAAGGTCTCATATTCCTCTGCCATTTTAGGACCGATAGCTAAACTTTTCCTACTGCGTTTATAAGCCTCTTTGTATAATTTTTGCAGTTTTTTTCTTGCATATCTATGTATCCAGAGTCTTCCTTTGAACTTTGCATGATATAAGTCATCCATATTATGAACAACGATAGGAATACCGAGAATATCAGACAGTTTAATCGCATTTCTCAATACATTGATATCCGCTCCCAAAGTATAAATTACTTCAGGAGAAAAATCCTTTATTTTTTTTATACACTCCCTATCAACATTAATTGCCAATAATTCATTCCACGTTAATGCAAATTTTTTCAACCTTAACTTCAATTTTGACTTCCACGAGTTTTTTGAATTATTTGAAACACTAATATTGTTTTGTATGCTTTTCTTATGATAATTATATATGAATCTATTTAACAAATTGGTTTTTTTATTACTTATGGTTTCTAACGGTGTTGTACCGATGAAAGTTTTTCCGCTTATACCAGGAAAAAGTGTGTACTGCAAAAATTTTGTATTTTCCATATTTGAAAAAATGTTTTGAAGGGTGACTCCTGTAGCAGTTTCTTCGCCAATAGTATGGTAATTTATAATCAGCACATTCATGCTACTAAACCCTCCCTATTTTTACTGCCGGATTACCGCCCCAAATTTCCATATCAGGTATATTTTTAGTAACAACCGAACCTGCACCAACAATACTACCTTTACCAATTTTTACTCCTTTAAGAATATAAGCACCGGCACCAATAAAAGCATAATACATAATCTCTATAGGTTTAGATGAAATATCATCCCTATTTTCACGAAACGCTGTTCTCTTATACGGATCTAAAGAATGAAAATTTGTATCGTATATATGTACACCGGAACCAATCCTAACATTTTCACCGATAATAACTGAAGTTGCCACCGTAATCGCACAATTAGACATACGAGAACCATTGCCTATTTTCAACTCACCACCAGGAAGCACTTGAAAATAAGTTTTAGTTCCGCAACCAATAGGATTAGCTTTCGCAGATGAATTAATTCTTACATTATTTCCGATGGTGATTTTCCCTTTGTTTCTGACAAAAAGAAGACCCTTCGTTTCATGTTTCTTGCCTGCTTTTACATTATGAAAATAATACTGAATTCGATTTGCAAAGGTTGAAGGTGCATAATAACCAAAGCGTAAAAACATTCTCAATTTACTCAATTTACACACCTCTCAAAAAATTCTGCTGTTCGATCAGCCCAAATTTTATAGTCAAAACAATCACGAGCGCAATTATATGCAGCCTTCTTATACGCAAGCATCATATTGCTTTCTTTAATGTTAATAGCATTTCTCAATGCTTGAACACAATCATCCACGCTATTATTATCAATCAAAATGCTATTTTCAGGTGATAGATAATTATAATAATCGCCCACCTTATTGCCAATGGGAACAACACCGCACGCCATAAGCTCCGGCAACTTACTGGGGAAATTCGCTTGTGTTACAAGCGTATCTAAACGAATTTGATATAAAAAGTCCATATTTCTATATAATTCAATTAGTTCTTCATAACTTAGCCAATCATGAAAACAAACACAGTCGCCCAATTCATCTAAAATGAATGCTTCTTTTGATAATAATTCTCTTATAGTCTTAGGCTTAACGCTTGTAAAATGGAATCTGATTTTTTCCCTTTCTTCCAATGTCAACTTTTTAATACTCCTCAACATAAGAAGCACATCATCTTTACCTTGAGGATTACCAGGATAAATCAGATTGACAATACCATTTTTTACAGATAAATTTTCTTCCGATTCTGTAATTTCAACCGTTGCGGGCAACTGCAAAATATTAGTACAACCATGTTTTTTATAATAATCCGTTATTACATTCGATATTGAAATAATATTTTTGATGCGCGGACTGACTTTTTCAAATGTACGTGCATTGGAAATATAGCGAATATCCATTTTTCCAAACTTATATTGATAAGGTTGATGCCATTCTACAACATCAACCGCAACAGGTATATTTTTTTTATGACAATGCTTATAGATATGCTCAACAAACAGACTGCTTGAGCCATATATAAGGACTACATCGTCAGAACACGGCTGAAGCTTGTCCAAAGTCCGCAGGAATCCATTCCCCATCGGTAGTTTTTGTTGAAAATAATTTATATATTTATTCTTTGAAATATGTACCTTATAGAATTTAATTCCTTCCACAAGTTCCATATCACTTTTTCCAGACGACTCACAAAATTTGAAGTTAGGATATGCAAGCACAACAACCTCATAACCGACTGTTTGCAAGGATTTTGCAATATAACACACCCTGTTAGCACCTGCACCACCCCTTGGAAAAACTACATCTGCACAAATTATAATTCGGTTTTTCAATTGTATAACACCTCCATATACTTCCTATTTCCAATAGCATAAAACACCGCAAACAAAAAACAATTATTAATCTATACCCCCCCCGCACAATATTTCTGTATCTCGTTTTTGCACAATAACAGCACCTGCAGGGTAATCACCTTTCAATACACATCCTGCACCAACAACACAGTTGTCCCCAATAGATGTGCCTCGAAGTATTATTGTGTTGGCACCGATCCATACATTATCACCAATCGAGACTGTTGCTGTCTTAAAATGATTAGACGCCAATCCATCAGGATGTTTGAAATCGTGGTCATGGTCATAAATCAAAACATTCGGGGATAACTGTACATTACTTCCAATAATTATGCTATCACGGCACGCAATGATAGAGTTAGTGCTAACCGAGGTATTATCCCCTATAATACATTTTGCACCTTTACGCACACGTATTTTCGCTCCGTCACGCATTTTAAACATTTTTCCGATTTTAAGACTTCCGCCACGGTCAAGACTAATCTCTGTCAAAGGGGAAATCATTGAAATCAAAGGGCCATGAAATGACTTTAAATGAAATAATTTTGTCCAACCTATTTTCATGGCTCCAAACGGAACAACAAATGCAGCTCTTACATAACTATTCACTGTCTTGCTCTCCCTCGATTTTTCTTATTTCTTCCAAATAAATATCGATCACACTATTTCTGTTAAATTCTCTTTCCATTTTATTTCGTCCGGCTTTGCCAAATGACACCTTCTGTTCATAAGTAAGTCTGATTACATTGTCAAGCGCTGTAACTAAGCTCGTTGAATCTTTGGCATCAAACAAAAACCCCGTAACACCATCATCAATAACATCCATCGTTCCATTAACTTTAGAACCGATACATATTCTTCCCATGGCAGCAGACTCCAACAATACATTTGGTACACCCTCACCGCCATGTGACGGCAATACAGTACAGTGACACTTCTTAATCCAATCACTGATATCTTTACGGAAACCTATGTAATTCACATAACCGTCATCCTGATATTCTTTTACTATTTTTTTATATTCTTCTTCCTCATTCCAACCGGCAATTAAAAACTCCGTATTCGGATATTTCTGTTTTATTGTCTTTGCAGCCGTAAGGTACTCATCAATACCTTTAAGCTTCATTACACGACCAATAAAAATAAAACGAACAACATCAGTATTAGGCATAGCAACATATGAATGTTCTTCAAGATTACATCCTGAGCCGGGCAGCATATCATAATTATCTGCAACTAATTTTTTATTAACAAAAAAATCTCTGTCTCCGGAATTTTGAAAAAACACTTTATAGCATTTCCTTATTGAAATTCTGTAAAGTGTTTTTACGATTTCGCTAACAACACTTTTCTTTAGAAAGGTAGCACCGGTGCCGGTTATATTGCAAACCTGTTTATACTTACCGTTACTAGCCATGGTGCCATAAATATTTGGCTTAATAGTATACGAGAAAATAATATCCGGATTAATCTGCGGTATCATTTTTTTGTAAAATAAAACAAGTTTAATATCCTCAATCGGATTTACACCACGTCGATTGATTTTCGTTGGAATAATCTTACATCCCAAATCAGTAAA
>JAZORN010000010.1:0-5692 GCA_045656645.1 Clostridia bacterium
GTCGACTACCGAGAAATTGCGAGCATCATTTTCCTTTGCTGGCTCGCAATTTCAGCCGTCAGAGGAAACTTAGTGTTTCCTTTTTGTAGGCGGCGGTTCAAAGGCGGAAAATACGGAAAAACAATACCCACACTGTATAAAAGATACATCGCCCATTATTTCCTGCGCCCCTGCGAGGTCGTTTTAAGGGGTGCGGGGAAATTCGAAATCCCCGCGTTTTTGGTCCTTTTGACACCAAAAGGACATATTGATACGTGCTCCACGTATGTTTCTTAAGCTTTGCTTATTTTTACACAACGTATTTTCAATAGAAAAAACCCCGTGTTTACACTGTAACACGGGATTGTGATATTCCTGCAAATTCTGCAACAATAAAATTAATATCGGAAAGAATTTCTATAGTCTCCTTAACCTCCCGGATAAGAAGCTCGTCGCTTCTCTCTGCCTCCAAATCATATTCTGAAAGCAACACAGCTCCGTTAGCACTTCCGTGGCGTCTTTCATAACGCTCCATAAGGCTTTCTATATCCTCTGCGATAATCTGTCCCTCACGGTACTTTCCGTAGCCGAAGGACTCTGAATAATATGCAACACCATCTTTAAGCTCATAGATTATAAATGCGTGTCCTGCACCGGGGTATCTTGCACTGTAACCCGCCTGAACGGGAAAGCTTATAACTATGTTCTTAAGGTCATTTCCGTATTTTTCGGCAAGCTTATAAAGGCAATCACTGCCGCTTTCCCGATATACATAGTATCCGCCGCTTGTGCGCTGCACATCTTCAAAATTTGAATACCACTGATTCCCGTTTCCCCGAAAATCAAATTCTCCGTCGAATATACCCATTGCCCGGAGTTGACACCTTACATATGTTCCGCAATAACCGCTGAAGCTTCTTCCGTTAAAAAAGGAACGTGCACGGCTGTAAACTTCCTGTCCGTAGCTTATAAGCTCATCTGAAATTTCATACTCCTGCGCACATACAGGTGTTACAAAAACAGCAATTGCAAGAACGAGTAATATAAGACTTTTTATGTTTTTTATAAACATGCAATCTCTCCAAATTCAGTGATAGATTTGTACACATATAAATTGCATACATTTTCCAAAACCTTGATTATTCTACCACTGTTTTGTAACAATTGCAAGCTTTTTTGTAATATTTTTCAAAAAAATTTAATATTTTCTTAACATTTTCGCTTTTTTCGCCGATTTTTCCGTTGTTTTTACGATATTATACAATTTCCTTTTGTAACAATTATCCGAATGTTTTTTCAAACCATTCTATCATATTATCGTATAGCGGTATATCGCATGAAAGTCTTTCACGCAATGTGCGTATCTCTCCCACAAGCGTTTTACTGTCATTAATAGGCTGCTCAATATAAATCTTATTATTCTTTGTTGCAGTATGGCGCTGCTTGTCAAGGAGAAGCTCCTCATACATTTTCTCACCGGGGCGAAGTCCTGAAAATTCAATCTTTATATCAACATCGGGGACATATCCGCTAAGCTCTATAAGATTGCGTGCAAGGTCAACTATCTTAACCGGCTCACCCATATCAAGAATAAATATCTCACCGCCCTCAGCAAGTGCACCTGCCTGCATTACAAGCTGTGCCGCCTCGGGAATTGTCATAAAGAAACGGTTTATCTCAGGATGGGTTACTGTAACGGGACCGCCCTCCTTAATCTGCTTTTTAAAGAGCGGAATTACACTGCCGTTACTTCCCAGCACGTTACCGAAACGAACTGCAGCATAAACAGTTTTTGAACCGTTTTCTTTCTGTTTAAGGGCAAACTGCTGCATAACCATTTCTGCAATACGCTTACTTGTACCCATAATATTTGTGGGATTAACCGCTTTATCCGTTGAAATCAGTACAAAACGCTCTGCCCCAAATTTTTCGCAGGCAGATGCCACGTTATATGTACCGAAAACATTATTCTTTATAGCCTCATTTGGGCTGTCCTCCATAAGCGGTACGTGCTTGTGTGCCGCGGCGTGAAAAACTACCCTCGGCTTATATTTTCCAAATACCTCATCAAGTCTTGCACTGTCACGAACAGAGCCGATAAGAACTTCTAATTTAAGCTCGGGATATTTTTTTCTAAGCTCAAGCTGAAGCTCGTACGCATTATTTTCATAGATGTCAAAGATGATAAGACGGCTCGGATTATATTTTGCAATCTGTCTGCAAAGCTCACTTCCGATGCTTCCGCCACCGCCCGTTACCATAACACTCTTACCCTCGATATATCCGAAAATATCTCTGCCGTCAATAATCTCCTCACTTCTTCCGAGAAGGTCCTGAGGTGTAACCTTGCGGATTTGTGTTACGCTCGCCTGTCCGCTTACAAGCTCGAAAAGTGACGGAACAGTAGAGGTTTTAAGCCCTGTTTCACGGCATATTTTAAGAATGTCATTATATTCTTTATTTTTTACAGAGGGAATGGCTATTATAATTTCCTGTACTTTATATTCCTTTGCCGCAGAAATAATCTTGTCCCTGGCACCTACAATCGGAACCTCGGAAATAATCATTCCGTGTTTAGCTTCATCGTCATCGATTGCAACAACGGGGTACATATTAGCATCCTTACGCATACTCCTTATGAGCGCTGAACCCGTATCTCCTGCACCGACAATCATAACACGTGTTTTCTTAGCATTTTCTTTTCTGTTTTTCAAACGATACTGATACGTTCTGAAAATTCTGCCGCCAAATCTTTCAACACTGTAACCGATTATACATATTATGGCTATAATCGCATAGTCTGAAAAAGCAAACAGAGTTTCATTAAGCACAAGAATTCTGGAAAGTGCGTACGAAAGCATTGTTGCACCGGAAATTGCAATATACATCAGCATATATTCCATAACATCGGCATATCGCCACGATGTTGCATACACACCCGCAAGTCCGAGAGTTGAGGGAATTACAAGAGAGAGTATTATAATCTCCCTGTACTTTCCAAGGTAAAGCAAGGGAATACTCATTTCCACAGATTTAAGTCTCAGTGCCGTTGCAAGCCACACAGAGGCGAGAATAATTATAATATCAAGCACGAGCATCAGTATAATACGATGCATATTATTAATTGAAACTGTAGTAGAATAACGCTTTGAAAACATAACGCAATCTCCATTTCTATAAAACATAGCTAAATATCATTTTACCTTAATTCCCTTAAATTGTCAAGATGCTAAAAACGCCCTCTTGTAAGAGAGCGTTTTCATTCAATTATATGCGCATCGTCACACCAATTTTGGTAAGGTTTGCAATAATTTTATCAATATACTGCTGAATTTCATCCATTGACAATGTTCTTTCGGGTGAAGAGAATGAAAATCTTAAGGTTATTGACATTTCACCGTCAAGCTCATACGTATCTACGAGGGTAACTGCGTCAAGCTCTGCAATATTTTCATTTGTCCATCCCTTTGATATTTCATCATACTTCTTTCCGTTTGTAACAAGTGACAAATCGTAATCAACACCCGGGAATTTTGAAGGCTCATTAAAGCCGAGCTGCGTTATCTGTGCCTTTTCAAAATCATCCATATCAATTTCTATACATACAACGGATGCCGCTTTATCAACCTTTTTAAGATTTGAGGGATGAAGTGTACAGATTTCACCCACCTTTTCACCGCCAAGCAGAATTTCTGAAGTATTCTTCGGATGCTGCCATGAGTGGAGAGGTGTTATTCTGCTGAACTTAGGCGCAGTGTGTCGAAGCTGGTCGCAGATATAACGTACAATCTCAACCGCCTTGAAATAAAGCTCCTTCTCACTCTTTGTCTTATCAAAAAGAACTACACCCAGGGTACGTCTTTCATTGCAGGTATTTTCAGCAGTTACACCTTTAACCACTCTGCCAATTTCAAAAAGTCCGAATGAGGGTGCATACTGTCTGTTTTCATATGCAAAGGTAAGAAGTGTTGGAAGCATTGAATTTCTGAGCGTTCCGTTTTCAGGCGTTGCAATATTTAATATGCTTACATTCGGCTCAACCTCTATGCCGAGCTTTTTGTACTTTGTACCGTCGCACCAGATATAGGAATGAACCTCGTTCATCATATAGCGCTGAACAAGAATATCCTTTATCCAGTCGCTGTCACGGTGAAGCACCGTTGCCCTTACAGGTGTAAGTGCACTCTTTGTCGTTGTAATTTCAAAGTTATCATAACCGTAAATACGTGTTATTTCTTCGATAACGTCTGCCTTTATGGTAACGTCCTTTGTCGCTCTCCAGCTTGGAACGGTTACACCGAATTCTCCGTTTTCAAGAGTTGCATTAAAGCCAAGGAGGTTGAGTGTAGAAAGTATCTGCTCATCAGGAATATCTATTCCCGTATATTTATCTACATACGCCTTGTCAAATGAAAGCTTTATTTCAGGATAATGCTTTACATATTCGTCTGTAATCTGTGAAGAAACCTTTGCACCCGGGTCAATTTCCAGAAGAAGATTTAAAAATCTCTTTACAGCAGTAATCGTGATTTCGGGGTCAAGTGTTTTTTCGTAGCGCATACTTGCATCGGTACGAAGACCAAGCCTTGACGAGGATTTACGTACGCTTACGCCGTCAAAGTTTGCACTTTCAAGTACAACAGAGGTTGTACCGTCAATAATCTCAGAATCAAGACCGCCCATAATACCTGCAATTGCAACGGGGGTGTCGTTGTTATATATAAGAAGTGTTTCGCTGTCCACATCACGCTCAATGCCATCGAGTGTTGTAAACTTCATATCACTATCAGGTGTTCCAACCTTGATTGAGTCAATCTTTCTTGCATCAAATGCGTGTGTTGGCTGACCCAGCTCAAGCATAATGTAGTTTGTAAGGTCAGCAAGTAAGTTTATGCCACGCATACCGCAGTAGTAAAGGCGGATACGCATATTTACAGGAGAGGTCTTTCTTGTGATGTTCTCCACCTTGATTGCCGAGTAACGCCATACGAGGTCAACATTTTTCACATCGACAGCGACAGCAGGCAGATTGCCATACTGCTCTACCGAGTGGAGTTTGGGAGCCTTAAGTTCTCTGCCGGTAATGGTAGCAAACTCGCGTGCGATACCGTAATGGCTCCAAAGGTCAGGGCGGTTGGTGAGCGACTTGTTATCAACCTCGAAGATGATATCGTCGATGCCGTAGGCCTCCTTAATGTCGGTGCCGAGAGCGATATCGTCGGTGATCTCCCAAAGGCCGGAGTTATCGTCGGAGATGCCAAGCTCAGCCTCCGAGCAGCACATACCGTAGGAGGTGTAGCCCGCAAGCTTTCTGGTAACGTTCTCAACCTTGATAGCCGAGTAGCGATAGCAAAGGTCGGTTGCCTTCACGTCTACGAGGACGGGATCAAGGCCGTCGAACTGGGTAAGGTCGAGAAGCTCGGGGCACTTGAGCTCGCGACCGGTGATAGTAGCGAACTCTCTGGCAATACCGTAGTGGCTCCAGAGGTCGGGGCGGTTGGTAAGCGACTTGTTATCAACCTCGAAGATGATGTCGTCGATGTCGTAGGCTTCCTTGATGTCTGTACCAAGGGCGATATCGTCGGTGATCTCCCAAAGGCCGCTGTTGTCGTCGGAAATACCGAGCTCAGCCTCAGAGCAGCACATACCGTAGGAGGTATAGCCTGCAAGCTTTCTGGGGGCGATGGTGATGTCGCCGATCTGACCGCCGACG
>JAZORN010000011.1:0-2839 GCA_045656645.1 Clostridia bacterium
TGACTGGAGTTTAACTTTACCGCATAATCAGTTTTTCAAAAAAATAAAGAACAATCCTCTTTTCGTGGAAACTGATATTTTTGGTGAATTTTTTGGCAAGGGCAGACTTCCTCTTATGCTGAAAAAACATATTGGAGAAAAATTCAGCTATTGTGAGAAATTTAATCCTGTGGGATATGTGTCACGTGTTGACCGTGGAACTCAACACCCGTTCGGGGGAGTGAACGAGGTAAATATAGACATTATGAATGCCTATATGAAAAACGAGGATGTTGAAAATGCCGTTCTTCGCTTTTTTAAGGAGAAATATCCAAATGCAGCCGAGGAAGTAATGGCTCTTATGGAGCCGACAGAGGAAATTCTTAGTAAAGTAATATATTTAAAGGGGTACTATTTCAGCGAGCTTAGTGCTTTTCCGTCGCTCAATCACTCTAAAAACCATTTTTATTTTGAAATGATGCGTGATGATTATGCCATTGCATCAGACGAATGGTTTATTCCTAAAGATTGGGAAAGAGGAACAATAGAGAGTGTTCTTTCAGAAAAAGAGGAAGCGGCAGAAAAGTCTGCAATACTTCTTGCAAAGCTTGAAGCTTTGCAAGGAAAAATTGAACAAAAAGATTATAAAGGACTATGGGAAAAGTTTACAAATCTTAAATATACTGCTGCAATATGGTATGAACTTACAAAATGCTTTGTTCACTATGCAAAATATTTTGAAACAGGCGAAATCGATTATAAACAGATGCTTTTAGCTGATGTTGCGAAGATGCGTGCACTTAACAGCGAGGGAAAGAAACTTTTACCTACAAGCTTTTATTGTACCCAGCTTGAAATATATGATGATTCAAGCAGCGATGCAAAGCTTGTAGAAGATTTTTCAGAAGAATTATTGAAAACTCTTGAATCCGAGGAGAAGAAGACAGATTACTTCTTAAAAGAAAATCTTGTTGATTTTATTGTATGCGGCGGAGCAGCAGAAAGTCATAAACTAAAAAAAGAGGTATGCTTCAGCGATACAATTTTTGTTGATGGAGATATCTGCCGTATCCCCGGAAATAAACGTGGTGCTGATTGGAGTACTGTTAACACACATGGCTGGTTCAGTTACGAGATAAAGGTTGTTCCCAACAGCGAAAACATTATTTCTGTAACAGCAGGAAGCGATGGCGACACTCTCAGTATGGTTGTTACAATTGGAGATGAGGAATATGCTGTAGAAGAAGGGGTATGTGGTAAAAAAGAATTTTTATTTACATACAAGGAAACAAAAGGTAATGATAATGTGCGTATTCGCATTGACAGAGCTTCTGCTTATACGCCGTATATATTCTCTATTGCAGTTAGATGATTTAAAAAGAAGGAGTAGAAAAAATGGCATACTATATGGAAAATATGACGGTTCGGGATATGGAAACCGCAATAACCAAAACAAAAACAGTTATTATACCGATTGGTGTTGTTGAACAACATGGATATCATCTTCCTCTCAGTACTGATATACATAACGCTATGGAAGTTCTTAAAAGGGCAGGAGAAAGGCTTAATGCAGTGATTGCCCCTTGTGTTAACTATTGTTATTCAGGCGGAGAACTTCTTGGAACAGTTAATGTTAACCCCAATGTTTTCGGTCTTTATATGGGTGAAATATGTGAAGAGTTCTTCAAAATGGGCTTTAAAGATATTTTGCTTTATATGGGACACGGTGGGACTGAAAACTATAAGGCTCTTAAAAACTCTTTGCAGATGCTTTTGAAACGAGACCATCAGCGTGCAGAGGAAGTTACAATATCGCTGATTGGATGTTACCAAATGTCCCCGTCCTGGATGGAAGGTTTTGCAATGGAGCCTGAACATGATTTCCATGCAGGTATGGTGGAAACATCCTTGATGCTTTACTGGCATCCTGAACTTGTTCGTGACGAGATTGTTATGGATGAAGAATATATTTCCAGAATGATGCGTACTGATTGTGATTGGTTTGAAAAAAGCGAAAAGGTAATTGACAGTCAGTATATCGTCCCGCACGCAAAACAGAGAGAAGAGATTAAGGTTGGTGTTATGGGCTTCCCGGAAAAAGCAAGTGCAAAGCTCGGCGAAAAGGTTTGCGGGGAAATGGTTGAAAATCTTATCGACTACGTTGAGATGATTAGTAATAAAAGAAAAACTTTTACCGAATAAAGCAGAATAATATTGAGTTAATAAGAGAGGAAGTATTCAAAAAATGGTGCAGGGAATATCAGTTTGCAATCCCGTTGATATAAAAAAAGATTATCTGTTATATACGGTTGATTATGCGATAAAAAACAGACTTAACCATATTCAATTTATTGGTCCGATACATAACCCCGTAAAGGGAAATGTTGACGGTATGACAATTTACCGTAAATACAGTCAGTTCAACGGCACTAAAGACCTTGAATTTGCAAAGAAAACAATGGAATATGTAAACGAGGCGTGTCAAAAAGCACACAATGCAGGAATAAAAACGTATGTATGGCATCACGAACTTGAGGTACCGCCTAACTTTATAGAGGAATATCCCGAAATCTGTAACGGACACGGCGATGTGGAGGTAACACACCCCATTATACGTGATTTTCTTGAAAACAAGCTTTTTGACTTTTTTAGTGAATATCCGCTTATAGACGGCATTATTCTGACCTTGCACGAAACGAGAATACCTCTTTTAAAGCTAAAAAATCAGAAGCTTGACAAAAAAGATCGTGTTAAATACGTAACCCAAATACTATATGATACCTGTAAAGCATTGGGAAAAGAGCTTATTGTGCGTACCTTTGCAAGTATTGAAGAGGATTATGAAATGATGCTTAGTGCA
>JAZORN010000012.1:0-11310 GCA_045656645.1 Clostridia bacterium
CCGTTTCGGTGTTTGTGATAATAGGAAAATTTACAAATGAAAGGAGTGAAACTAAATGAAAAACTTAATGCTTAAACTGATGTCGTACACATCCGGCATAGCACTTATGGCAGCAGTATTTGCAGCAGAAATCCCTTCAATATCATGCATGCATCAGCCGAAGGAACCTGCTACTCTGCACGAGGTATTGCAGAAACGCAGAAATGCGTAAACCTACAAAGGGACATATGTCCCTTGCAAGATTTGCACTTTTTCCCTAAAAAAAGAGAAATCCCCATAATCAGATACAAGCCCTCAAAAAACATTGTTTCAGATTATACAGGAATTTCTCCAACAGTAAGGATACACGTTTCTTTCATCTTTGTCAAGTATTTTTATAAGTTGGTTTAGGGATAGAAGGAGGTGACTATAAGTTTTTTTAAATTTTAATCTGCTTCAAAGAGCTAGAAAAAAGATAAAACGTTATTAAATTACAGGAGGCAAATTTTATGAAAAAATTATTATCAGTTATATTAAGTACAGTTATATTATTAGGTGCAATAAATGTTTGTGCAGTTTCTTATGGAAATATGACTGTGGGAACTTTACCGAACGGAAGAGCTATTAATGCGAGCGAAGCCATAGAAATACAGGCAAAGTTAGATAGTGCTATGCAGGATGCATATACTGAAACAATTATTATATCTAGAGATGATATTCTGAACAACAATGTTCCCGAAATAATATCAGATGAGGAATGTTTAAAAAATCTAATAAATGAAAATTTAATACAAATGACTTGTAAGACGTACTACTTAAAAACCGATGAAGATGGAATTCAGATACCTATAACAAAATCAGAAATGAAGCAAAAAGGAATGGGAACTCAAGAATATTCTTTGTTAACAATGGTAGCATCTGTTGTTGATGACGGTAGCACATCATCCATTAGAAAATACTTTATGACGGGTGGAGCTGTGATGGACGAGAGACTTAACAATACAACAGATTTGAACGATTCTGTCAGCATTTCATGGGCAGGTGGAGAAGCTATATCAAGCGATTTAGGATTAGGACAGTATTATACAGGCACATTTGGAGATAAAACCAGTATTTTAGATGTGTATGGTTGGAGAGACCAGGTCGTTAATAACGGAGCTGTAAGTTATAAGTTTAACGGGAAATATAGCTATTATTTAATTGCGAGAGATCCATATTCTCTAGCAGTTTCTGCACGAGTTCAGCAGAATGGTAAAAAAAGCAACATAGTTAATATGACGTCAACATATGTTCAAACATGGTTGTCAAGTTCTTATAGTTTCTCTGTTGGTTCTGGGGGAGTTTCAATGTCGGTTAGTCCAGTGACAGGTTCAGCAACATATACTGCAACTTGTACTTATTAAGCAAAAAATAAATGCGAGCACAGTTTTTCTCATTTACTTTTATTAATATAATTAACTATGGAATATTTGTGGTTTTTAGTGTATTAGGTATATATACACTTCTTCTTGTTATAAAATTGCTTACACTGCTAATAAAAAACTTCCAGAATAGGACAGATTAAAGACGGAACAGAATGGGGATGTCAAACCATGGCACTTTCTGTGAAATTTGAATAAAAAACGGAAAAATACTCAGTCTTCAATCTGACTTTGGTTGGATTTGACAAAAACGGAGAAATTTTAACAATCAACTGCAAAACAGTTGAAAACAACAATATTCTATGATAACATAAAGGAGAATTTAATTATGACTATTTCTAAAAAATTATTGTCAGTTTTATTATCTGTGATAATTTGTTTATCATTTTCAGGTTTATCTGTATTTGCTACAGATGATATTCCGGCTGATTTACCGGAAGGAACTGTTAAAATTGCACATGGTATATATGCATATACTTCACCAATAATGCCAATTAATGATAGCGGATATTTAAATATAGGCACAGTTCCTTCTATGGGTAACATCATACAACCAAGAGCGTTTAATAATATTATTGTAGAATCAAATCATAATTGGATACGTATTTGTGCCTCAAACAGCATTCGCATCAATTTTGTGCAGGGTACACAATCTGTGTTCGGTAGCAATCTATTTGATTGGCCCTCTATAGGCGGAAATATTGGAACAACATACTACATACATGCTGATTCTTATAATATACAGCGAGGAGTACCTTATCAGCTGCAATGTACATCTATCAATGACTTGGCGAGAAAGGTTGAACAAATTCGTATTTGGTCTACAGTTTCAGGAAGTTAATGTAATCAAGAAAGCCTCATCTCCCTTGATGGGGCTTCTTAACTTTATAGGAGGAGATTTTATATTGAAAAGAATAATTACACTGTTTTTAAGTATTGCCATCATTTCTAATGCCATTGTCATTGTACATGCAAATGACGAATTTTTTAAGATTGCAAATGAGTCGGCAGAGCACACTTGTGTAGACATCAAAGCCACTGACATCAAAATGAGCGAAAAAAATGAAATCACTTTTAAAAATTCAAACAAAGAAGATACTAACACGTATATTTTAAACGATGAAACAGTTTATTCTGATATTCCGGACGGAATTGCTGATTTATCATGGTTTTTAGACGGCAGAGCTACATATATAACCGTGTATATCTATAAAACCGATTTCTATGAATATAGCAGAAAGCAGAACGAAAAAATTTATGTAAGCGCAGTTGGCGGTTTTTATTCAGATTTAGTTGATGCAGGAAAAACAACTGAAAATAAAGGAGCAGATTTCGGTTTTATATTTGCGTTTAATATAATGCAGACAGACGAATTTGGCGGATTTGACAGGGAAAATATTACCCGTGCGGAAATGGCACAGATTCTTGTAAATATGCTCCACCTAAGACAAGCAAAACCAAGTAACGTAAATGATTCCTTTTATGATGTTCCCAAAGAGCACTGGGCATATAATGCAATTAATATTTGCAAACAGGCAAAATACATAAATGGATATGGAAATGGTTATTATGGCGTTGATGATAAGGTAACGTATGAACAGGTGGTAAAGATGCTGGTTTCCGTTCTTGGATATGCCTCTGTCGCAGAAAAAGAAGGCGGTTATCCTAAAGGATATATAAAAGTTGCAAATGATACAGGCGTTACTCAAAATATTAGTTTTACGTCCACAGATATAGCAAACCGCAAAACTGTTGCTAAAATGATTATTAATGCAGTACATATTCCTGTTATGGAGCAAATAGTATATGCTGAGAATCCAACATTTGCTATTATGAATGGTACAAACGGAAATCCATGTATAACATTTTTCGACAAATATTTTGTATCCAATAAATAACAGTCAAATGGGGACGAGCCATTTGAGGACAGCCGTTTGGGGGCATACATTTTTTGGATCAATTCAAGATGAATGGAGCTAAAAAACCATATAAAAAATATCACAATTTGTGTACGTCCCCAAGTGGCTACACAAATGGGTGAAACAATTTTCGCCATAATACATTGAATTATCTGTAGGAACTTAGTATAATAAAATAATAAATATATTAGGAAAAATAAACAGTTAGTATGAAAAATCTAAGGTATTCAGGAGGTATAGTTATGGATAAAATGTTTTTTGTAGAGTATGTTGCTGAAATGATTTTAGATGTTTTTAAAGATAAAATAGGAGATAAAAGAAAAGACAAAAAATTAAATAGTTTTATTAAAGAATACATTGATAAAAAGAAAACATTTTTAGAGAATAGCTCTCTTGAAGAGGAATTTGATTTTGAAGGATTATTAAATGTCATAAAAAGTACGTTGATTGAAGAAATAAAGAAGTATGTAGCGGCATCCGGTAAAGAGAGAGAAAGACTAAAAGGGCATATTATAAATAAGTCTATTGAAAAAGCGCAAGCACGAAATAGCATTAGTAAGCAAAAAGTAAAAACTATTATTTTAGATATAATAGAAATTGTATATAGTTTTTATAGAGAGTACTATACTAATATAGGCGCATTGTTGCTAACTGGTGAAATTGAAGATACAGTAATTGATAGTAAAGTTGAAATTATAGAAAATGTCGATAAGAATATTGAAAAAACAATAAGAGAGGTAAAGAATGTAGAAGATGTAATAGTTAAAAAATTCGATGAGCATCACAACGAAGAACAAAAAGAAAAATTGTCACGCATAGAAAAAAGCATAGAGGACAGAAGAAAAAATGTGATGAATCAGGTTCTTTTTCCATGGTTCAAGGATAGCTTAAAATATAGAGAAGTTTTTCCCGAGCTTTTTACTAAGCCTGTTCTGAAAGAAAGAGGTGATACGACACATTATGATGAGCTTATTAGATATCAAGAAGAAAACATCTCAATTCTTGGAGAAGCAGGAGCGGGAAAATCTACATTATTAAGATATACATTTGCCTTTTCTTTGATTAAAGATAAAAAATATATTTATATAACGGCAAATGAAGCGAGTAATCCAAAAAGCATATTAGATGACATCATAGAGATTTCGTCGCATAATCTCGCTGAGCAATACTTGGTATTTATTGATGGAATAGATGAAAGATTTGCTTATGATTTTGATGGCCTTACAAATTTTATGCTAAAACTCCAGAGTGCGGCAAATATAAAATTTTGGCTGGGATGTCGTACTGATTTTTACGATAAAAATTATAATGAGAATATAGCATTTATGAGCCATAATTTTGTAATATCGGCATGGGAAACAGAACAAATAGATTATTTTGTGGAACAATATTCAATAATACGTGAAAATGCTTCTATAAAAAGTAAAGTAGAAGAACTGGTTGGTGATGATGAAAATATCCGGCAGTTCAAAACAAATCCTTTTATGCTTTCGCTATTGGTGTTTTTAGCAGATAATAATGAGGATAGACGAATAACGGGAATTTATGATTTGTACGAAAAATTTATACAGAAGTGGTTTGAAAGAGAAATAAAGCGAAAAACAACAAAAGCCAGTAAAAAGACAGTTATAAAATACTTACGAGAAGCCGCAAATAAAATATATACTACTGAAGAATATATAATGGATGAAACGGCAGAAAATAATTCTGCCATTAGAAACCTGTTAGTAATAGAGGAAAAGAATGATATTTATAATACGCACTATTCAACAGCATTTTATCATCGTAGTATAGCGGCTTTCTTGATTGCAGAGAATCTTATTGATGCTTTTTTGCACAATAATGAGGAAACAATTAAATCGCTTTTTGCAAATAAACTTAAAGATGATGTTACGAATTTTGTCGGAAATAAGTTTACAATTTTATGTAAAAAAGATAAGAATACAATAAAAAATAATCTGGTTGGTCTATATAATAAAACTGATAGCGATCAGATAAGTGTTTTAGAGCAGCTAATATATTATGTTACGCGATTGGGAATTGATGTAACTGATTTTTTAGAAAAGGTAGTGGACGACAATCCTACGCATCTTAGAATGCGATTGACGATTGCTTATGGTTGCGTTTTGTCAGAAAACAAAAAAATAAGAAAGTACGCACTTGACTACGCGAAATCTATTTCAGAAGGTTCTGATGATGCAATTACAAATCGAGCATGGACGCTTATTTATTTTGGCGATGTGAACGACAGAGATCCTTACACATACTTAGATGATGAAAAAAGGTCTTGGGAAAATGCACGCAAAGCCAGAATAAAACGATTCACCCGTAAAAAGCCGAGATTGAAGGATTATAGGTTCAGATTGTTTGATATCCCACTCTTTTACAGTTTTCTGAAAGATAGAGAATGGAATGATATTTCTGAAGAAGAGTATGACATCATACTAAATACAGAATTCCCTAAAGATGTTTTTAATGCTGATGAAATTGAGTTTTTAGAAAATGAAAAGTCAAAATTGTTAAATGACTATAAAACACAACTGGACAAATAGTAGGGACGTACATTTTTTGGCTCCTTATAATAGTAGGGACGTACATTTTTTGGCTCCTTATTGCTATAATGTAGTTGAAAAGAGGGGATTTTAATGAATTTAATCAAATGCGAAGAATTAGCATCCTATGGACACGACGTATATGAACTTTGCTATAACAGAAATTATCCCAAACACTGGAATGTAAATTCAATATACATTGCATCAGAAGATGTTCTAATATTTGAGAAATATATAAATTTAGTATTTAGTGATTTCCATTTTTATGGACCTCAACGAGTGTTTGATTATCAATTAAATGAATTGATTGAATTATGTACAAATGAAATCCCCGAACTTGTCACATTCTTCAAACATATAAAAGAATGGAGAAATAACGATCCTGATAAATGTGACTATTTTTGGATTTATGGAATTTGATAGATGCTGTTACAAGTTACAGAGGTTGTATATGATATTGGAAGAAATAATTTGAGCGATTATAAAATTACTATAGGAACGGGAAATATTGCATCGCATAAATATAAAAGCCTTTCTGACGAAAGATTTGCGTTGCTTACTGATTCAAGTTATGAATTACTTTCTTTTGGTGTCTAAAACAATTTAGTGGAACAATTTGGGAGCCATTTGAGGACGACAGACTGTGCAAATCCCCAAACGGCATTTAAAACAGACGGCAGTGCAATTACCAAAATGCATTGCCGTCTGTTTTGCGTGGTATTGGGGCTTCTCCAATAAATACTGTGAATACATTGACAATCTTTTTGAAGAAAAAAAGGAATGAGGGCACAAAATTGCTCTATTCTTTTTCAAAACTATTGTTTTTTTATATAATTCGTGTTATCATTCAAATTACATAATAGAACTGTAAGGAATGATATTATGAAACCTGTTTCCTCTCCCAATCTTCCAAAAAACAGTGTCAGCGTCTTTATTGCAGATACGCCCATTTCTGGCGCAACTGTGATAAAACCCCCGAAAATGGATATGCTGCCACCGTCGCTTTCACGCCATGCAGACCTTTCAATAGCAATAGTTTCCTCTAAAAAAGCTGTATGTCCGCCCGAAAGCTATGCATACTATAAAAGTGCACTTTCACCATACGGCTTTGAAATTATAGAAGGAAAAACGCATCTTGGTTGTAACTACCCGCTCGATAGTGCATATAATGTTTGTATAATCGGTAAAAAATGTTTTTTAAATAAAAAGGTATGCGACCCGACTTTATATGATATACTTATCAGCGAGGGTTATGAGATTATATCAGTTAATCAGGGATATACAAAATGCTCCATCTGCCCTATTGATGAAAACACCTTTATAACTGCTGATAAAGGCATCTATGATAAAGGCATCGAGGCGGGTTTTGAGGCACTTTTAATCTCAAACGAGGGTGTTGTGCTGCCTAGCTACAAAAACGGTTTCTGGGGAGGATGCTGCGGTCTTGGCGCACCTGACACACTTCTTATAAATGGTGAGATTGAAACCATTAAATCAGGAAATTTAATTAAAGAATTTTTAAATAAAAAAGGAATTAAAATCAAAAATCTGAAAAAAGGAGAAGTTATTGATATAGGCTCTGTTTTACCTCTGATGACTACATACTAATTTATGAGGTGATAGCTATTGGATTTTAATACTGCCGTAAAAATGCCCTCAAACATCCGTATTGAGGATTTTGCAGGGCAAATCAGTAACGAAATTCTGACAAAGGTGGAAGCACCGCTTTTATATAAAATAACAGACCGTGAATTCCCTTTTATGCCGCAATCGGAAAAGCAGGAAATATATAATATAGCACTTAAAAACTCTCACCCCTGCGAGGATGACCTTATGGGAAAGATGCTTTACAACAGACGTAAAGCACTGATAGAGGAAAGTGCGCTTGATTATCTTAAAGAAAACAGCTATATTATTCTCAGCGGCTTTGTAAATTTCAGGCTTGAAGAATATAAAAACGAACTTAAAAAGCTCTGCCATAATGCGGCAGAGGAATTCAGTGCTCTTCGTGAGTATGATGAATTTTTAAATATGCTAAAGTTTTTTGTATCTGTGCAATCCCCTAAAGAAAAGAGCGTCCACATAATAAAAAAGGGGGACTCATTGCGCATTTTCAATAAATGGCATAAGGATATAACTGATTATTATGCCGAGGAATTTGCCTTTACTACGGAGGAATTTACGGGCGACGATATTATGCTGAGCGCCCTCATCACGATAGCGCCCAGAAAAATTATAGTCCACGATAAACGTGAAAACGATAAAATATATGATACTCTTGCATCTGTTTTTTCAGAAGTAGAGTTCTTAGGCTGACAAGAAGCGTGCCGCTTCACCCATTTCGCGTCCCAACCAAATTAAAATACGACAAACGTTGCTCGCGATAAAATCACGCAAATTCCTATGCTGAAAAAAACTCCCGAAATTCATCTGAATTTCGGGAGTTTAATTTTAAACTTTATTTATTAAAGCTCTGCGAAGTACTTAATTGTACGTACCATCTGGCTTGTGTAAGAATTTTCGTTGTCATACCATGAAACAACCTGAACTTCATAAAGGTCGTCAGTGATCTTCGCTACCATTGTCTGTGTAGCATCGAAGAGTGAACCGTAACGGATACCTACGATATCAGAAGAAACGATTTCGTCCTCGTTGTAACCAAATGACTCACTTGCAGCAGCTTTCATAGCAGCATTGATGCTTTCCTTTGTAACGTCTGTGCCCTTAACAACAGCTGTAAGAATTGTTGTTGAACCTGTGGGAACGGGAACACGCTGAGCAGCACCGATAAGCTTGCCGTTAAGCTCAGGAATAACAAGACCGATAGCCTTTGCAGCACCTGTAGAGTTGGGAACGATGTTAACAGCACCTGCACGTGCACGGCGAAGGTCACCCTTACGGTGAGGACCGTCAAGAATCATCTGGTCGCCTGTGTAAGCATGGATTGTAGCCATGATACCTGACTGGATGGGTGCGTAATCGTTAAGAGCCTTTGCCATAGGAGCAAGGCAGTTTGTTGTACAAGATGCAGCAGAGATGATTGTATCATCCTTAGTAAGTGTGTTTTCGTTTACGCTGTAAACGATAGTCTTGAGGTCATTTCCTGCAGGAGCAGAAATAACAACCTTCTTAGCACCTGCATCGATGTGTGCCTGTGACTTTTCCTTTGAGCAATAGAAACCTGTGCACTCAAGAACAACGTCTACATTAAGAGCACCCCAGGGGCATTCCTTAGCGTCCTTAATTGCATAGATTTTAATTTCCTTACCGTCAACTGTAATGCTGTCTTCACCTGCAACTACAGTGTGACCGTCATATCTGCCCTGAGATGAGTCATACTTTAAAAGATGAGCAAGCATCTTAGGATCTGTAAGATCGTTAATTGCTACTACCTCGTAGCCCTCTGCACCGAACATCTGACGGAATGCCAGACGACCGATACGTCCAAAACCGTTAATTGCAACTTTTACTGCCATTTTAAAACATCCTTTCGTGTTTAAAAATATATAAATAATAAATATTATTTAATAACTCAGATAATAACCATTGATTCGATAACAGGTGTAACCCTTGGTGTCTGTCCGTCAAAGCCCACGGGTGTAGACGCAATCTCATCAACAATTTCAATGCCCTTTGTTACCTTACCGAATGCCGCATAAGCACCGTCAAGGTGGGGCGCATCCTCATGCATAATAAAGAACTGACTTGATGCACTGTCAGGGTGCTGACTGCGTGCCATCGAAATAACACCACGTGTATGCTTAAGAGTGTTGTTAAATCCGTTCATCATAAACTCACCCTTAATATTCTTGTCACTGCCACCCATTCCTGTTCCGAGCGGGTCACCGCCCTGAATCATAAATCCCTTTATAATTCTGTGGAATGTCAGTCCGTCATAAAAAGAGGACTCTACAAGCTCTTTAAAATTAGCAACTGTTATGGGGGCAATATCACTATAAAGCTCAAGCTCTATAATTCCGCCGCCCTGCATAGTAATTCTTACATTAACATTTTCAGCCATAATATTCGCCTTTCTAAGACCTATAATAAAAGGTAAAATTTACATATCGCTACTATTATATCGTTTTCTTTTTACCATTGCAAGTCTTTTTTTAAGTTTTTATACCAATTCTTGCATTTTTTAGTAAACACAGCATATTTTTAATTATATTTCGTCTTCCTCGCTATAGCCGAATGACGTCTTTCTGACCTCATCAATACCGCTGTAATCAGGAATAACGTATGAGCCGCCGCCAATATCCTGTGGCACACCGGGCATTGTAATGGTTTCTATTTTATCAGTACCGATTGAAAGCATCTGCATTGCACACTGCACTGCATCGCCCGGTGTCATTGATGTTTCCATATTATCAGATATAATTCTGTATATATCGTCAATCTTTCCTACATATCTCATCTGAAGCTTCTGCTCGGCAAGAGCGTGGATGAAATCCTGCTGCACCTTAATTCTGTCAAGGTCACCGTTCTTATATCTTCTGAAACGCAGCAGCTGCTCACTCTTGTCTCCGTCAAGATGCTGCATTCCGGGCTGCAGGTCAATATTAAGGTCCTGGTAGGGGTCTTTATACTTCATTCTCTGCGGAACATCAAACTCCACCCCGCCAATTTCATCAATACAGTCACGAAAAGCCTCAAAATTAACCTTTACGAAATGATGCACAGGGATTCCGGTAAGCTGCTTTACGGCGATAATTGCCGCCTCGCTTCCCTTTTTACCGTTTTTATGTCCTACGGAGTGTACCTCCGTAATTTTCCTTGAACGTCCCTGGTATTTAACACGTGTATCACGGGGAATACTCATAACAATTGCATGGTCATTCCGGGGGTCAATCTGGGCAAGCATCATAACGTCAGTTCTAAGCCCCTCTTTATCTGTTCCCATTATAAGTATATTACACTTTTCCTTGGCAATCTCAACCTCGTGAAGCGTTCCCACCTCAAACTCGCTTACAATACTGCTGTAAGGCGTTGTATAAATTTTTGCGGCATATATACCACTGAGTGCTGCAAAAACCATTAAAAGAGAAATTAAAAGCCCTTTTAAAAAGCTGCTCGCACTCCTTCTTCTTTTTCTTTTAGTCATAATAATAAACCTCTCTGCAGAAGTATTTTTACCCATAATAATTCATTTTAAACTATTTTACCATAAATCGCACATTAAGTCAACGAATATAAAACTTTTGCAAAAAAAATAATTTAAATATTTTTGCAAAAAAGTATTGACATTTCGAAAAGGTTTTGCTATAATTATCAACGTTGTCGATGGTGGACGACGTTATGGGAGCATAGCTCAGCTGGGAGAGCATCTGCCTTACAAGCAGAGGGTCATAGGTTCGAGCCCTATTGTTCCCACCATTTGGCCCGGTAGTTCAGTTGGTTAGAACGCCAGCCTGTCACGCTGGAGGTCGAGGGTTCGAG
>JAZORN010000013.1:0-58518 GCA_045656645.1 Clostridia bacterium
TATAAATTGTATAATAAAAGTACACAGAAATTCTAATATAAAAGTGCACAGTTTAAAAAGATAGAACGAATGTATATAATAGAATCAACCATAACGTGCGGAGGGTTTTCTATGATATACATATCAAATGTTCCTGTGACTATGGAAATTAATACCGTTCAGGATCTATCTAAACTGGGGGCTTTTATGGAACAAAATAATTTAAAGGTTAATATATCAGAAATTGCTCGTGACCTACACATTAATCGAAGAACCGCAGCTAAGTATTTAAAAGGTTTTCAAAAAAGTAAAAATCGGAACAAGCCATCACACCTTGATGAGTATTCAAAACTGATTGAAGAATTGCTATCTTCTAATACTCAGATTTTTTGGTATCGTAGTATTTTGTACAGATACTTATGTGATAATCATGGACTAAATGTTCCAATATCTACATTTTATCATTTTCTTAAAAGGCATTCTGAATTTGATGAGTATTTTAAGAAAGGGCGTGTTTCAAATTCTAATAATAATCCTGTAATCCGTTTTGAAACAAAACCCGGGCATCAGGCTCAACTCGATTGGAAGGAATCTATCAATTTTGTTTTACGTGATACCGGTGAAGTTGTAAAAATTAATGTATTGGCTTTAATCTTTTCATACTCCCGATTCAGAATGTTTGCATTGTCTTTAACAAAGACGAGAGAAGTATTAATCCACCTTTTATCTGAGTTTTTTGATATTGTTGGTGGAGTTCCAAAAGAAATCTTAACCGATAATCTAAAATCCGTTATGGACAATGCCAGGACAACATACAATCAAGGTATTGTAAACAAAGAATTTGAGGCATTTGCCAATGATTACGGCTTTGAAGTTAAACCTTGCATCGCTGCATCACCTAATACTAAAGGAAAAGTAGAAACCCAAATGAAATTCCTTGATGAAATTAAAGCATATAGCGGTAAATTTAATCTTACGGAATTGATAGAGCTTGTTGAAAAAATCAATAATAGAATTAACAATGCTATTCACCAAGGTACAGGAAAAATACCTGTGATTGAGTTTGAAAAGGAACGGGATGCATTGCTTCCGCTACCTAACGAGCAAATCAGAAAAAGTTACAAAATCCCTTCAAAAAGCGTCAAAGTTAATACAGCATCAATGATAACAGTACAATCAAATCAATATTCAGTACCCAAAAGGTTCATAGGTAAAACCGTTACATATTGGATTATTGAAGACCAGATATACGTATTGTACGGACATAGATTGATTGCAGCGCATATGAAAACCGACAGGCGGTTGAATTACCATCGGGAACATTATGTTGATATTTTAAGCAGCCATTTTATCGGTGTCAAAGGAAATGACATACTGAATATGGCAAAGGAAAATCTTAATGTAATCGGAGGTATATACAACTGTGAATAATACTGGCACATATGCAAAAATCAAAGATAATTTGACATTTTTGAAAAGCAAGGAATCCCTTGATGTAATTGATGAAACAATTGATTTCGTCAGCAAAAACAATTTACCATTTATTGATGGCTTTCTGTATTTTACAGAGAAACAAGTGGCAAAAAAGAAAATCAATTTAGTTAATCATTCAGTAAAGATGGCAGGGTTTCCCAAGATTAAATCATTAGCAGAATTTGATTTTACATATCAGCCATCGATTAACAAAGAGCAAATACAAGAACTGAATTCGTTGAGGTTTATCGAACAACATGAAAATGTTATCTTTTATGGCAATAGCGGAGTTGGTAAAACACATCTCGCCACATCGATAGGTGTAACTGCAGCACAAAACAGAAATTCAACCTATTTTATCAAATGTGCAGACCTTATGACAGCATTACACAAAGCACAAGCAGAAGACCGATTAACAGAACGAATCAAGAAATTTGCAGGATACAAGCTATTGATAATTGATGAACTTGGCTATTTACCTATATCGAAAAATGATTCTAAATTGTTCTTTCAATTGATTGACAAACGATATGAAAAATCAAGCACGATGATAACAACAAATATTAATTTTTCACAATGGGATGAAATATTCGGAGACCCGATGATTGCAAATGCCATCATAGATAGATTATTTCATCATGCCGTTGTAGTGACAATCAAGGGAAAATCGTACCGTTTGCAAAACTATTACGGGGAGGAATGAGTATATTGACGTATGCATTTATTAGACCTCCGTAAATGTTGTAAAAATTGTGCACTTTTATTTGATAAAATGTGGCACTTTTAATATTGAAATTTATACAGTTAAGCAAATTGGAAGATTGCTTCAATAAAAATATTTTGGTGGAAATGCAGATGGAAATTTTAAATTAAGAACAAAACATATACCGCCTTAGTGTTATAGCCCCCTTCTTGTTTATAATAAAAAATATTACCTATAACTCGATTTTCTGTGGAATCGACTTTTCGTTGAAATCTCAAAGAGAAATTGAATTGTAAAGGTATTTTTATATGTATAATTGGTTGTGCTGCGGTTTTTTCCCCGATTTTGTGTAAACTCCAAAATGATAATATAATTTAAATGATTTTCGAGGGATGAAATCCGTATTTCGGTATTTCGTCCCTTAGCTCATATATAGCATAAAAGCATAGGCATGTCAAGGGCACCCTCGTTCTGAGGGCGTTAATTTTACCCTTGGTTTGCCGGTGATTTTATGCTATTAACTTAACCTGTCGGCAAAGAAAATCTCAAACTGTGAATGAATTTGCCCCCATTCACGGCGTTTACCTGTCCATTTCTTGGTAATGTCCATCATAGTAAGATAAAGCATCTTGAGAAGGCTGTCATCTGTGGGGAAAACGCCTTTGTTTTTAGTAACCTTACGAAGCTGACGATTAAAGCCTTCTATGGCGTTCGTAGTGTAAATTAGGGTTCTAACCTCTTGGATATATTTAAAACATGTCGATAAATTCGCCCAGTTATCTCGCCAGGATATTGCTATCTTAGGATATTTGTTCCCCCATTTTTCATCAAAGTTTTCAAGTTCAGAGAGTGCAGTCTGTTCATCAATTGCTGCATAAACTTTCTTTAAATCTGCCATAAGCGCCTTGATATCCTTGTATGACACAAATCTTGTTGTATTGCGGATTTGATGTGTGATACACTGTTGTATTTCCGTCTTTGGATATACGACTTCTATAGCGGCAGGAAAGCCTGTAAGCCCATCTACACAAGCTATTAAAATATCTTGTAATCCTCTATTTTTTAAACCATTCATAACTGAAAGCCAGAATTTTGCACTTTCATTTTCTCCTACCCACATACCCAATACTTCTTTAAGTGTCCGTCCATATTGATACCGATTGCTATGTAGACAGCTTTTTTAACTATTTGCCCCGCACTTCTCACGTGGAAGTGTATTGCATCCATAAAGACAACTGCATATATTTCTTCAAGCGGTCTTGATTGCCATTCTCTGACTATGGGAAGAATTTTATCTGTAATTCTGCTTATGATCGAATCAGAGCACTCTAAACCGTATATATCCTGTATGTGTGTTTCAATAGCGCTTGTTGTCATTCCTTTAGCATACATAGACAGAATTTTTTCTTCAATGTCACCGGTAAGGGTTGTTTGATTCTTCTTCACAAGTTGTGGCTCAAATTCTCCTTCACGGTCTCTGGGAACTTTAATTTCTGTTTCTCCAAAGCTTGTATTTAAAGTCTTTTTAGAGTAACCGTTACGACTGTTTTCGCCTTCCTTGTTACGATAGTCGTACTTAGTGTAGCCTAATTCGTCATCAAGCTCACCCTCGAGACCATTTTCAAGCATTTCTCCGACCATGAGTTTGAAAACATCTTTAAGGTCATCAAAACTTTTCACATCAAGACCTTTCATGATGTTTCGTAAATTTTCTTTTCTTTCTTTTCTGCTGCCCGTTCTTCGGGACTTAATTTGTACCTTGGCATATTAAAGACCTCCAAAATGATATTTTTATTATATATCATCTTGGAGGTCTTGTATAGACTTTACACAAAATTGGGGATAGTCTCGAATAATATGCCCGATATAACGTTTCATGGATTAAGGCATACCTGTGCAACACTTCTTTTATCAAAAGGATATGACATAAAACTTATTCAGGAGTATCTTGGACATTCTTCTGTAGTAACAACAGGAAACATTTATGCACATGTTCAATTTTCATCAAAAGTTGAGATGGGGGCAAGTCTTGCGTCTATAATTTCAAAAGTGTGATTATTGTGTGATTATTTTTTAAGTTTTCTTAGAAATAATTTTATAAAAGAGAAATGCCGATATTTCGGAAAGCCCGAAATATCGGCAAATATCGAATGGTGCTCGAGACCGGGACCCTACGGTATGTCTTTAAGGGACACGGGATTTTAAGAGGAGAAGAGTGGAGTTTATATGAGTTTATATTCTTCCTTTTAAAACCTTCTAATCCCCATCATTTAGGGCGTTTGCGGGTGTTTTGTCAAGAATTCCTGAATATACCTGAAAGAAAGTTTTTTGAAAAAGTGTTAGAAAAATGTTAGATAAAACGTAAGTAGTCTGCATGATGATAAAAATATTATTGCAATTTTGATGTTTAAAGGATATAATATAATAAAAAGAATATATCGAAAAAATTCGGGAGGTAATATCTATGTCAGTTAAATGCACAGTTATAATTCAAAAAGAAGATTCATGGTATATTGCTACAGATGTTGTCACAGGTGTAGCCTCGCAAGGTAAAACAATAGATGAAAGTATGGAAAACCTTAAAGAAGCTCTTGCACTTTACTTTGAAGATAATGCTCCTGGAGCAATCGAGGCAAGCATTTTTGTCACTACAATGGAGGTTGCTATCTGATGGGTTCAAAATATCCTGTTCTTACTCCAAAAGAGATTATCCATGTGCTCGAGAAATTCAATTTTCGATTTGTCAGTCAAAAGGGAAGTCATAAGAAGTATTCTGATGGTCTCCATGTAGTAATCATTCCGAATCATGATGAAATTGCACGCGGTACTTTTAAAAGTATTCTTTCAATGTCGGGAATTAGCTTAGAAGATTTTTTAACAGAACTTAAATAACGTACCTTGGAAGAACATGATTCCCAAAAATATTCGGGGGTTATATCATACTTCATCGAGCATTATATTAAAACTAAATTTTTTTAACCGGCAGTATTCTGAAATAGTAAGAAGCTCGAGCCTTATACGTAATAAAAGTGATGTTGGATAAATAATTAAATGTTTAAGTCATTAATTTTTGGACAATTGTCCTGAAGTTAATGGCTTTTATGATTATTAACAAAAGCTTGCACTCGTTATATATTTAAAAAAATCACGGCTACAATCCCTAATACAAGACCAATATTTTGGTATGTTGTTAGCTTTTCACGATAGAATAAACGTGAAACTATCCATGTAGCAATAATACCTCCTGCCGAAATGAGAGGAAACATAATGGAGGTTGCCATTTTGCCTGAAAGAATCATCACAAAAAGATTAACTGCACCATTTGCCAAACCACATCCAACCATCCAGGCAAAATCTTCTTTTACCGAAGCAATAAAGATATTTTTCTCCCTGAAAAGAACAAAGAACAACAGTACAACACTTATTAATAAAAGAGAAAGTGCCATAAATTCATTTTTGTATGCTCCGTTAAATGCAACCTGCTGCATTTTTTGTATTGTGGAACAAAAACCGTTTCCCAAAAACACCATTGAGGCATATATCACCCATAATGCCGTTATCTTGTTATCACATTTTTTCACATTAATCAGGGTAAAACTCAGAAAGAGGAATACTAATCCCACATAGATAAATACGCTTGACGTTTCTTTTAAAAATATCAATCCGTAAATACAGGGAATTATAAGTGAATATGAACTTGCAAGCGACGTAAGGGAAAGACTTCCAGTCTTTATTGCAAAGAATATTCCTACTGTAGCCATACCAAAACTCATTGCAAATGCGATTGCATATGGTAAAAGGCTTATATTAAAACTCAGTTTAAAGGCAGCGGTAAATACAAAAAACATTGCTGAGGCAAGGGTGCAAACAAAGGAAAATGAAAATGCGCCCGACTTGCAATTTTTTCGCGAAACTGATTGAAAAAGCACCCCTAAAATAATGCTTACCAATAAAATTAAATTCATTTTTGTCACTCCGTTAATTATATGCTTTTTATTGAGTTGTCCACGTATTGTATTAGTCTATTATCAGATACAAAGGAGAAAGATAATTCAGATTATGCTTAAGAATAATATCATCAAATTCCCTTGTGTACCTACATTTAACCAATTCACCATTTTCGTTAACAGTTTTAAGGGAAGACATCATTTGCCATTTTTTCGGCAAATGAATTTTTACTTCTTCTAAATCGTCTTCGCAAAGATTAATCACTGTAAGCATTCCTGAAAATCCGTCAGTATCCTTGTCCTTTGCCTCATTCATAATAGTGTAGACATCAGGAGCATCTTTAACAAATGCAAAATCATCAGAGCACCATACTAATAAATCCTGAATCAGTCTTTGCCTACGATAATTTATAAGTGATTGCGAGTTATTATGATGTAGGGTTATACCCATTACAACAATTTTTCCGCCAAGGGAATTTTCAAATCTTGTCATTGCAGGTAAAACTGTTTTCTTGTCATAGGTATAAAATTCAGAGATTACTTCGCAGTTATCATCGGTTACAGACATTTTTAGTAGTTTTCCGTTTCCGCCGGCTGCTAACATATGAGCACTGTGCATACATCTTCCGCTATTCTCGTGGACAAACTTTTCACAGATAACCTCTCTTGCACCAAGGTCATAAATAATATTGTTTCCAAGAAGAATATCATCACCTATGTCCACACCCAAATATTTACCAAAACCTCGCTTGCAAAGGGCTTTTGCCGCATCTGCGTCAAGAAATAATCCGTTTGATAACGCTTCCATAATGGTCTCATCATCACAATATTTAGCTTGTCTTTCGTCCCAGAAAGACACCCTTGAAGAAAGTGTTGTGTAAGGAATGGCAAATCTTCCTATTATATTTGCCCACAATGGAATTGAAGGTGATATAGTTGCATCAACTGTATTCCAGAAAGGATCATAGTCGATATTTACACCAACTAAATCGCATTTTTTTGCAAGAGTGTTAATAGTATTAAAACGTACTCTTTCTTTGGAGAACATTTTAGCGTAGGCTGTTTCCTCATCAGGATTATCAAGGAGTCCTAATGAATGAAAAATTGAACCGTCAAAACCAAAAGAATAAACGGCACCCATCATAGCTCTCATCTGAGAACCGGAGGAAAAATGCCTCGTATGCGGAAATGTATCGGTTTCATGATAAAATGCAAAGTCTCCATTTATGTGCTGCTTGGAAAACAGCGAATGATACAGACATCTTGGAAGCTCTTTTGTTTTAAATCCTCCATAGAATGAACCATACAGCCTTGAAAATGGTGTGTGTCTTGGTCCGGCAAGAGCTCTTGCAATTTCTTCTGTGCCCGCCCCGTCATAATCAACACCGCCGGCTTGATTATAACCAATAGGAATTTCGGGAGATTTGATGTCAATTTCTTTTCGAAGAGCTTGTGCCATTCCAATGAGTGATTCCTTTAAAACCTCACGCCAGTTTCTGATAATTTCGATTGCTTCGGGGGTGCGCTTTTCCAGAGCATTTACCAATTCCTCTCTTGAAAAGTATCTTCCTTGCTTTTTGGAAAATTCCTTTAAATGATATTCGCAAAAACAACCTTTTGCTCCGCGAATCGTAAAATCATCTTCCGTAACTATAAAAGATGGCTTTGCAATTTCGGCAAAAAGAGCTGTGTTCTCAGCAAACTGTTTTTTGAAATTTATATCCAGCGGGCAATTAGAGAAAGGGTGAATATTGCCTTTAGAGTCAACCTGCCTTGTAAAAAGAGGGGATGGTCCTGACTTAAATGTTGTAGCAATCCACCAACCTAAATCTATGGGATATTCTTTAAGCTCATTTTTTATAGATAAAAATAATTCAGCCTGCTTCCAGAAAACTTCGCTGGAAGGGTAGCCTGTACTCCTATACCCAACAGAAGGCGAAGCTAATGCAAAACGACTAAATCCATAGCTTTTATAATGCTTTAAAATCTCTTGAATAATTTCTTCTTTTGTTAGCCAATTCAAATCTATGCAGATAGGGACTATAATATCAAGTTCTTTCTCATCGTTATATTTCATAGCAATTTATCCTTTCCACCTTGCAATTATTAAAATTTGTTATGCCATACTAATTGTAACATATTTTGCAAAAAAATCTTATACAAACAGAACATTTTATTGAACAATAGATACATATATGCTATAATTAAGTAAAAAATATGTCTAGGAGGATAATATGGAATATACTAATCTTTGTGATATGATAAATTGTCTGCAATATGGAACAAAATTACATATTGGTGTTTTATTTTTCGGTAATAATGGTAATGTAAAATGTGTTTTACCCAATGACAAGAAAATTCATCCCTCACCAATTTGTGAAGAGTTTAAGGGACGGGGAAAAGAGGGGTTTGACAGATGCTTCAGATGCAGAAATCTTGCTATACGTAAAGCTCAGAAGAGAAAAAAGGCATTTGGCGGAATTTGTGTTAACGGAGTTTATGAGTACACCAGACCTGTTGTTATAGGTGATGAAACGGTATGTGTGATATACATAGGAAATATTCTTGACTCAGAAAAAGGATATGAAAAATTAGTAAACAGTATAAAAGGAAAAGAAGAACTTTTTGATACTATGGAAAAAAATTTTAATCTTGAAAAATGTGAAACCGTAGGAAAGCTTATTGAAAGCTATATCAGATTTCTTTTGGAAAGATTTAGTAATAAAAAATATGTAGAAAATCCGTTGATAGAAAATATAAAGAGCTATATAAGTGCAAATTCAGAATTCAATATTGAAATATCTCATATTGCAAAAATTTTTCACTATAATGAAAAGTATCTGGGAAGACTTTTTAAAAAAACGACAAGTCAATCCATAAACGACTATATAAATGATGAAAGACTTTTAAAAGCGAAGCATCTGATATTAAATACAGATGAAAAGTTAATTGATATTTCTCTTAATGTAGGGTTTAAAAATGTTACTTATTTTAACAGGTTGTTTAAGAAAAAATTTGGAATAACACCTACACAGTTTAGAAAAGGGGCTGACTAAATTTAGTCAGCCCCTTGATGCTTTTCTGTATGCAAGCGGACTCAT
Source organism: Clostridia bacterium (assembly GCA_045656645.1). Classification (GTDB taxonomy): domain Bacteria; phylum Bacillota; class Clostridia; order UMGS1883; family UMGS1883; genus UMGS1883. The sequence goes on from JAZORN010000013.1 coordinate 9,204, forward strand.
CCCCGTCAGGTTTTTAAATACACGGTCAAGGTGAGAATTTGAACTAAAGCCGACGGTTTCCGCAAGTCTGGTTATACTCATATCGGTTTTATAAAGCAGTTTGCGTGCTTCCTTAACTCTTACATTGTTAAGGTATTCGCTGAAAGAAATGCCGCATACCTTTTTAAAGGTTCTGGAAAAGTAGCATGGACTTATGTAAAATAAAGCAGATATTGTATCAAGAGTTATGTTTTCAGGATAATGATTATTTATATACCCTGTAATTTCAGAAATAGTTTTATGTGTGGAGTTAGCGTAGCTGTGAATATCACTGGACGGATGTTGATGGTTTTCGTTTATAAACAGAAGAAGCTGCATAAGTGAAAATTTAATATACGGACTGTCGCATAAATCGCTTTTACTTTTTTCGGACAGCATTGTTTCAAGGAGTGATTCAACAAACTGTTTTTCTTTTGGGTTTAAAATAATAGTACGAATGTTTTTATCAAAGCACTTAAAAGGATTTAATTCTTTACAGATGGGAAGAAGGTCTTTTATAAAATCTTCCTTGAAATTTATCAGTAGTCTGTCATAGCCGTGTTGTGCAAAATTTGCTGTGCAGTGTATTTCGTAAGGTTTAATCAGTACAAGGGAGCCTTCTTCAACGTGGTAGGTTTTATCCTTTATAAAATAATAGCGCTCCCCGGAATAAAGGTAATAAAGCTCATAACAATCGTGATAATGATAAATTTGTGATGGCGTGGGTGAAGGCACGTTATCCCGTTCTATAAAAAATGATGACTTATAAACTGCCTGAAAATTGAAGTTTCCTCCAGTATCATTACTTGATTGTTTCATATAGCACCAACTCCTCGAAAATATTATAGCTTTATAGAAGTATAAACGCAATAGAAAATAATAAAAAAATCTTGTGTAAAGACAAAATATGTAAAAAACCTTTTTAACTGGACAATATAAGTGTAGAATAATGCATTAATATTGTGCTATTATTAAATAAATTTGGAGGTGTTTTATAATGGCAAAAAAGAAAAGATATGCACAGGTAGGACTTGGAGGCAGGGCAAGATTTTTCTATACTGCCGTTGCAAAAACATATCATGAAACAAGTGAGATGGTAGGTTTTTGTGATATCAACCAGACAAGAATGGATTATGCAAACAACACTTTAAAGCAGGAGGGAGTAGCCCCTGTAAAAACTTACAAAATAGAAGATTTTGACCTGATGATAAAGGAACAAAAGCCGGACTATGTAATTGTTACTTCTATTGACAGGACACATCACAAATACATTGTAAGAGCAATGGAATTGGGCTGCGATGTAATCAGCGAAAAGCCTATGACTATTGATGAAAAGAAAGCACAGGAAATTCTTGACGCACAAAAGCGTACAGGAAAGTCTCTTCGTGTAACTTTTAACTACAGATATGCTCCCCACAATACAAAAATCAGAGAGCTTCTTATGAATAATACGGTCGGAAAAATCAACTCCGTTCATTTTGAATGGCTTCTTAATACAAAGCATGGTGCCGATTATTTCCGCCGTTGGCACAGAGATAAGCGTAATAGCGGTGGACTTCTTGTTCACAAGGCTACACATCACTTTGACCTTGTAAACTTCTGGCTTGGAACTTTTCCCAAGACAGTTTTTGCTATGGGTGATTTGATGTTTTACGGACGTGAAAATGCGGAAAACAGAGGTGTTACAGAATTTTACTACCGTAGTACAGGTTGTGAAAAAGCAAAGAACGACCCCTTTGCACTTGATCTTTCAAACAAAGAATTGTCAGACGAGGTTTATCCTGCACTTGAGGGGCTTTATCTCAATGCTGAACACGAGGACGGTTATATCCGTGACCTGAGTGTTTTTGGTGACGGAATAAGTATAGAGGATACAATGGGCGTTATGGTAAGGTACGATTCAAATGCAATTCTCACTTATTCACTTTTCGCTTATGCACCGTGGGAAGGCTTTAGAGTATCCTTTAACGGAGATAATGGACGTATCCAGATGATCGTAAAAGAAAATTCATATGTAAATGCAGGCGGAGATGTTGAACTTGATGGTGCGGTGCGTGAAAAGAGTATAACTGTATATCCGATGTTCGGAAAACCTTATGATGTTCAGATTGAGGAAGCAGCTGGAGGTCATGGTGGCGGAGACCCAAGACTTCTTGACGATATTTTCGGTTCACCCGAGCCTGACCCATTTAAGAGAGCAGCCTCGCATATTGATGGTGTTATGTCGATTTTAACAGGTGTTGCGGCAAATAAATCAATTGCAACAGGTATGCCCATTAAAATTAAGGATTTAGTAACATTTTAAGGAGGAGCGGGCAAATGACAATCGATGCATTAAAAGAAAAACTTGCAAATTCTGAAAAACTTTATTCTACTATGCTTTGTCATATAGGTTTTACAGGTCTTCCTGCACTTTATAAGGCAAATGGACTTGATTTTCTGGTAATGGACTTAGAGCACGGCTCATTTTATCCTGAGAACATTGGCGATTTTACTCAAATGTGTCATAAGGAGGAGCTTCCAGTTATCGTAAGAGTTCAGGATTGTGAGTATCACTGTATTTCAAAGCCTATTGATATGGGCGCTGACGGTGTTCTTATTCCCAGAACGGAAACTATTGAGCAGGTTGAAACTGCAATTTCATCAATGCGTTTTCATCCCTATGGCAAAAAGGGTGTTGGTGGAAGAGCTCTTCTTCGTAGAGGCGAGGATATTTACGATATAAATAAAAACCGCCTTTTGTTCCTTCAGATTGAGTCTGAAAAGGGTGTAAATCTTCTTGATGAAATTCTTACAAAGTACGGCGATCAGATTGCAGGTCTTATCATAGGACCTTGTGATATGGCGGTTTCAATGGGATGCGGTCTTGACGTAAATCACCCTAAAATGATTGAAAACATAAAAAAGACTATAAAAATCTGCAAAAAGCATAATAAATCTATCGGTATGTTTATGGATGATGACGTTGTGGCAGAAAGATGGCACAAGGAAGGAATGAACATTTACTGGGTAGGAACAGAGCTTACAATGCTTGGTGCAGAGGTAGCAAGAAACCGTCGCAGAATAGACGAATTTTAATAGTGTGGAGGAGTTTCGGATGGTACACGGATACGAAATGGAAATGAAGCCTTGGGAGGCATATATGGAGCCTTTCAAAATATTCGGTAATCTGTATTTTGTGGGCAACAGATATGTGTCGTCACACGTAATTGATACGGGAGAAGGACTTATTTTGCTCGATTCCAACTTTCCTGAATGTACGTATCTTCTGACAGAGGGTATGAGAAAACTTGGATTAAATCCCTATGATATAAAATATATTCTTCACTCTCACGGCCATTATGACCATATTGGCGGTACAAGGGCACTTGCAGAGTATTTTGGTGCACAAACCATAATCGGTGCACCTGATGTACCCTATGTTAACGGAAGTGTGAATTTAACGTGGGCAGACGAGCTTGGATTTAAGTTTTTTGAGGCGTTTGAGCCTGATATAGTGCTTAATGATGGTGATATATTCGAGTTTGGGAAAACAAAAATTCGTGCGGTAGGAACGCCCGGACACACCCCCGGGACGATGTCCTACTTCTTCAATGTGGATGACGGAAAGACCACCTACATTGCAGGAATGCAGGGCGGTGCGGGTGTTAATTCTCTGACAAAGAGATTTCTGGAGAAATATAATCTTCCGATTTCCTGCCGTGAGGATTTTGCAACTTCTATGGAAAAAATCAAGAATGAGCACGTTGATATACTAATTGGCAATCACCCGGGAGATGTTGATACTGCAGGAAAATATGCAAGAATGCAGGAAGGGGAGGAAAATCCCTTTATAGACCCGACTGCACTGGAAAGAAGACTTGCATATATTATGAATCAGTTTAATAAAATGGTTGCCTCAGGAAAATAAATATTAAAAGTGGTGAATAAAATGAGAAAAATAGTGGCACTTACAAGTTTTCCCGAACAAGATTTTGTTTGTGAAAAAGAAATGTTCGGAAAGCTTTCAGAGACAGAGTTTATAATTTCATATTTAAAAAATCCTGATGAGGTTATAAAAATTGCCAGTGATGCAGATGTTTTGCTTTTTACTGATGTAGCAATGAATGCAGATTTTATAGATAAGCTTGAAAAATGCAGGATTATAATACGCTACGGTATAGGCTACGATAATATTGATATAAAAAGAGCTGCAGAAAGAGGAATAATTGTCTGCAATGCCCCAAACTATGGAGCTATAGACGTTGCAGAGCATGCAATCAGCTTAATGCTTTCCTGTACAAAGAGGCTTACATATATGAGCGATTGCATAAGAGAGGGCAACTGGAGTACGGGAACAATGGGCTCATCACACAGAATTTCAGGAAAAACAGTTGGCTTTGTAGGCTTTGGAAAAATTGCAAGGTGTGTTTGTGAGCGTACAAATGCATTTGGTACAAAGGCGCTTGTTTATGACCCATACATAAATGAAGACACACTTAAGGCTTATAATGCAGTAAGTGTTGAGCTTGACACTCTATTAAAAGAGTCTGATTATGTTACATTGCATCTACCTCTATCAGAGAAGACACGGCATATGTTTGGTATGGATGAGTTTAATAAGATGAAAAGCACAGCCTATCTCATAAACACAGGCAGAGGTGGACTTGTAAAAGAGAATGAACTTGTGGACGCTCTTGAAAAAGGCGTAATTGCAGGTGCAGGACTTGATGTGTTTGAGGATGAATGTGGCGGTATAGATAAACGTATGCTTTCAATGACAAATGTGGCACTGACACCGCACGTAGCGTGGAACACCTTTGAGGGAATGGAATCACTGCATAAAGAGGTTACAGATAACGTAATAAGGTTCTTAAAAGGAAAAAATCCAGAAAGTATAGTAAATAACTTATGATAGTTACCTTTGTGTCCTTCGTGATTTTGATATAACATACCCCCTTCTAAATGATATTCATTTAGAAGGGGGTATGTTAGTCACGTTTTTTTGCTTTTTTTCTGAATTCAGAAGGCGTTGTTCCAAGTGCTTGCAGAAAAACCCTGTTAAAGCTGCTTTGATTTTTAAATCCGCATTCATACATTATTTCGATGATTTTCTTATCAGTGTTTTCTAAGCAGTGTCTTGCTTTGTTGACTCTAAGATGGTTAATATAATCATTAAAAGAACATCCAAGCTTTTTTGCAAATATTTTTGTTATGCTGCTTTGACTTATATAGAGATTTTGTGATATGCTCTTTATGGTTATGTTTTCGGTGTAGTGCTCAAAACAGTAGATTAGAATTTTACGTACAGTGCTTGCAGACAGGTCTTCACTTTGTACAAGCTCAACAGAAAAAAGAATTTCTCCCACAAGGGCTGTGAGATAAACGTTTGCAAGCTTCAGGTGGTCTGCATCTTCATACGACGAATAGTACATAATTTTTTCAAGAAAAGGCAAAAGAGATGATGCCTCGGTTATATATGGAGTAACAGGCTTGTTTGAAAGGAGCTTTTTTTCATATATATCTGTTAATGAAGGGTCAAATAGAAGGATTATCGCCTCTGCATCAGAAGAATTTTCATAACTGTGTATGCTGTAAGGAAATGTAATGCAGATTTCCCCTGGCAAAAGAGTTTTTGGAGTTGTGTCAATTAACACATCAATACTGCCGGAAAGGACATATATTATTTCCATGTGAGGATGAAACATAGGGGAAAAGGACTTAAAACCATTTACCTTGATAATTTTAATTTTCAGGTCGTTCTTTTCAAATACACCTTTCAAACATATCACCTTCTAATTTTACTGATAATCATTGTGTTTTTTCTGTTTTATATATAGATTATATATCCTAATGTGTTATAATTCAAGTATAAATAATGATAAAGGGGTAATGAAATATGGTAAAATATATACCTTTTCCATTTTTTTGTGATGATGTACCGATTGATATTTCTTTTGTTTTTGAAAATGAAAAGCCTGCGGGAAAACACGGCTTTATAAAGACAAACGGAAGAGATTTAGAATTTGAGGACGGTACAAAAGTGAAATTTTGGGGAACAAACTTGAATGGTGCAGGATGTTTCCCTGAACACGATTATGCCGAGAAATTTGCTAAAAGGCTTTCTAAAATCGGGCTTAATCTCGTTAGATTTCATCAGCTGGATGCTGAGTGGCACACCCCGAATATATTTTCATTTACCAAAGGTAAGAGGGTAACAGATGCGAAGTTGGACCCCGAAAGCATGGACAGACTTGACTACCTTATATACTGCCTGAAAAAAGAGGGTATCTATTGTTATATGGATATGTTCACATACAGAAAGTTCAGGTCGGATGAAGGTGTGGAGAATGCTAAAGCGCTGAAAGATAAAGCAAAGCCTGCGTGTCTTTTCAGCGATAAGCTTATAGAACTACAGAAAGACCTTTGCCGTAGACTGTGGACACATGTGAATCCTTATACCGAGCTTGCGTACTGTGATGACCCTGTTTTTGTAATGGCAGAGATAGTTAACGAAACAGATATGTTTAGAAAGAATGTCTATCCTATTGTAGAGCCGTACAATTCAGAGTTTAATGCTAAATTTGACAAGTGGCTTTTGGAAAACAACTACTCAAAAAAAGCAGAGGACTTTGACGTTGCTGCTCTTGAAGATGAAACGGTAATAGATTTTCTTACATATATTCAGGAAGAATACTATAAAGAAATGTATTCATATATGCATGAATGCGGTGTTAAAATTCCCATCACCGGTACCAACTGGAAATCTTTTCCCGCAAATTCAAAAAGCCAGCTTGTTACAGACTTTTTTGATGCGCATCCCTACTACTATGACTGGAAATGGGGAGAGTTTGAAAAGCGCTGTATGAATAAGTCGATTACCCAGTCTGAGGCATCATACCTTTCAGGAAATATTGCAATGACAGAGAAAAACAAACCCACGTATATTTCAGAATGGGATATGCCCTGGCCTAATGAATACCGTGCCGAATCACCGCTTTATACTGCTGCGATAGGAATGCTTCAGGGGTGGTCGGGCTTTGCAATTCACACATATTCCTACACTGCAAAGCTTCAAAATATGAATATGCTTGGCAGTGAGATAGTTGCCGAAAAAGTAGGTAATACTCCATACAGGCAGGGGATTTTCAGTACATGGAATGACCCTGCAAAGTTCGGATTGTTCTACCATGCAGCTCTTATTACAAGACGCGGTGATGTGAAAACATCCAAGAACTTAATGGAGATAGCCCCTCTTTCAAGAGGAAAATGGAATGGTTCAAGTGTTGTGGAAAATATAGAAAGAACGGGTATTGTATCAGATCTTTCCTTTGAAACATTTTCAGAAGAAGCCGAAACAAAAGTTCCTGATGAGATTTTGTCAGATACAGGTGAGCTTTATATAAATAGAAATAAAAATTTTGGATATATAAATACACCGAAAACCAAATGTGCATACGGTTTTCTTGGAAAAAACGGCAATATAGAACTTTCAGGCGTCAATATAAATTGTGAGACGGACTTTGCAGTTATTGCAATGAGTTCTCTTACAGACGAAGACATTTCATCATCTTCAAACATTCTTCTCACAACAGTAGGCAGGGCTGAAAATACAGATTTTGAATTTAAGAACGGACTTATGTATAACTATGGTAAACCGCCTGTAAGGGTTGAGGTTATAAAAGCCGACATTGAAATTCAGACGGACACAGACGGCCTTGTAGTGTGGGCAATAAGCCCCGAGGGCTTTTATATCGGCACTGTTTCTACAGAGTATGAAGATGGCAAGCTTAAGTTTACAGTGGGCGAAACCTCGCAGTCAATGTATTATTTAATTGTTAAGGAGTGATATATTATGTTGAAAATAGGTTGGAGCACAAAGGATATTTCCACAGAAAAACCGGTCTGTATTCCGGGGCAGTTTTATATGAGAGTTTCACAGGGAACACTGGACTCGTCTACTTTGACAGCGCTTACTGTTTCAGATGATAACGATTATGTTGTTTTTCTCAGTTGTGACCTTGTAGGTATAAAAGAGGGGATTCTCGACAAAATTCGCGAAAGGGTTAAAAGTATAGAACCCGAAATTGACGGCCTGAAAATACTTATGAATATAACACATACTCACTGCGGACCGATGGTATCTCTTAGTGAAAGCCTGTACAATTGGGGCACACTGGACGAATTTCCCCACGAAGATGTTGAGATAACACATCCAAGGGAATACACTGAATTTTTTATAAAAACAGCTGCAGATGCGGTTGTGGAATCATTTCGTAACAAAGCAGAAGGTGCAATTTCATACGGATATGGTTATGCAGCAGTGGCACACAGCAGAAGATGTGTATATTTTGACGATTTATCCAAGCGTGAGGGCAACGTGCAAAACACTATTACAATTCTTGGTCATGCCAAAATGTATGGAAAAACTGATGATGATATGTTCAGTCATTATGAGGCAGGAGCAGACCATTTTGCAAATTTCATGTTTACATTTGACAAGGATGAAAAGCTTACAGGTGCAATAGTAAACATTCCCTGCCCGTCACAGAATTCCGAAAATGAATGGTTGCTCTCATCTGACTACTGGCATGAGGTAAGAAGTGAAATAAAGAAAAAATACGGAGATATTTATATTCTGCCTCAGTGTGCGGCTGCAGGTGATTTGTCACCGAGAATTCTCCACTATAAAGAGGCACAGAGCCGTCGTTACAGACTAAAATATTCTGATTATAAGCTCGATGCAAGGGTGAAGAGAACGGAAGAAATGTACACCAGGCGTGATATTGCTATCAGGATAAGCGAGGCATTTGACGAGGTTTATTCTTGGGCATCAAAGGAAAAATTCACAGATGCTCCTATTGTTCATTCTGTAAAGACAATACAGCTTGATAAACGCCTTATAACGGATGATGAATATAATTACTGTATAAGAGAAAAAGAAAAACACAAGGAAAGAAAGCCCTTTGTTACTGAAGGGGAGCCGCTTGTAATGCTTGAAAAAAACACCAGAATTATTGCTTCCGGAAAGCGTTACGACGGCATAATAAAGCGCTATGAAACGCAAAAGACCGAGCCGAAGCTTCCCATGGAGCTTCATACAATAAAAATTGGAGAGATTGCTTTTGCGTCTAATCAGTTTGAGCTTTTTATGGATTATCAGCATAGAATTCAGGCACGTTCACCTTTCATTCAGACCTTTATTGTTCAGCTTTGCGCTCAACCGGGAAGAGACGCAGGGACGTATCTTGCAACAGAGCGAGGTGCGTGGGGAGTAGGCTACAGTGCGTCTATGTTTGATAATATTGTGTCACCCGAGGGCGGACAGCAGCTTGTTGAAGAAACACTCAAAGAGCTGAAAAAGATTTTTTAATATGGGTAAAATCAGTCGCAATTTCGGTGTAAAAGATTGATATATATAACCTATGTAAGGGAGAAGTAAAGAGGTATATGAGAAAATATTTATTACCTAAAAATGGACATTTTTACAAGGCAAATCTGCATTGCCATACAACTGTTTCTGATGGGACAATGACACCGGAAGAAGTGAAAAATCATTATAAAGAAAACGGATATGCTATTGTTGCATTCACAGACCACGATGTTTTAGTTCCGCATCCTGAGCTTGCTGATGACGAGTTTTTGCCATTGAACGGTTATGAAATGGAGATTAATGATACAGTTCCGCTTGAGAAAAATTTCAGAAAAAGCTGTCATATGTGTTTGATAGCTATTGAGCCGGATAATTTAACACAGGTATGTTATCATCGCAGTAAGTATATATGGGGAAATGCTCTTGACTATAAAAATAAAATTCAGTATAATGAGGATGAGCCTGATTATGTGAGGGAGCATACACATGAGAATATAAGCAAAATGATGGAAACAGGAAGAAAAAATGGTTTCTTTGTTACATTCAATCATCCCGCTTGGTCGCTTGAAAATTATATGGATTATATAGGTTTTAACCATATGCATGCTATGGAAATTTATAATCATGAAAGCTTTTGCTTAGGCCATTTTGAGTATAATGAAAAAGAGTATGATGATATGCTGAGAAATGGAAAGCGCATTTATTGTATTGCTACAGATGATAACCACAGTTTAAGAAGTTGTTGCGGCGGTTTTACAATGATTAAAACGGAAAAGCTAGACTATAATGCAATAACAGATGCTTTAGTTGCAGGTGATTTTTATGCCTCTAACGGACCTTTGATACACGATTTATGGTTTGAAGATGGTAAAATACATATTGACTGTTCTGATGCAGTAAGCATAAAGATCAATACAGCTTCCCGCAGAGCAAAAATGCAAAGAGCAAAGAACGGAGAATTTATAAATTCCGCAGATTTTGATGTGCTTTCTGAAGATGGTTTTGTCAGAATAACGGTGACCGATGCAAACGGAAATCACGCTAATACAAATGCATATTTTACAGATGAATTATTTTCCTGACTGTCAAAATTAAGGAGGAATACTATGTTGGATATATCAAACATAGATAAAAATTTTGAAGTTAAAACAAATATAGAGAAGGATGATATTAAATTTTATAATATCAACGAAGCTCCGTTTAAAGTATATGGTGTTTCGTTTAAGGACGGAAGATATCGCCGTATGCCTGAAGAAACAGCACAGAGTGTGAGTAAGGGTGTACATTTTCTTCATTCCAATACTTCAGGCGGCAGGGTAAGGTTTATGACAGACAGCAGCTATATTGCAATTAACGCCGTTATGGATAAGATTGCGAGAAGACCGCATTTTGCATTTACCGGTTCTTCAGGATTTGACCTTTACAGTGACGGACATTATGTAAAAACCTTTGTTCCACCAAATGATATGGAAAACGGATATGAAAGTGTAGTAGAGTTTGAAGAAAAGAAAATACGCGATATTACGATTAATTTTCCTCTCTACAGTGATGTGATTAATTTATACATAGGAATATCTGAGAATGCTGTTTTAAAGCACTCTGCTACTTATTCAAACACTAAGCCAATTGTGTTTTATGGCTCATCTATTACTCAGGGCGGTTGTGCATCAAGACCGGGGATGTCGTATCAGAGCATTCTTTCACGCAGATTTAATTATGATTTTATAAACCTGGGATTTTCAGGGAATGCAAAAGCGGAAGATGGTATTATTGAATATATAAAGAATCTTGATATGTCTGTATTTGTATATGATTATGACCATAATGCACCAACTGTGAAGCATCTTAGAGGAACTCACGAGAAAATGTTTAAGGCAATACGGAAAGAAAATCCAAGCCTGCCAATAATTATTATGTCAAGACCTAAGTTTAATCTTACAGACAAGGAAAAAGAGAGGCGTAGTATCATAGAAACTACATATAAAAACGCAATTTCAAACGGAGATAAGAATGTATATTTTATTGACGGCAAAGCACTGACACAGCTTTGCGGTGACGAGGGGACTGTGGATGGTTGTCATCCTACGGATTTTGGGTTTGCATCTATGGCTAAGGCATTAGAAGATGTTATTGAAAACATTAATGTTATCTGAGACTTATGACAAAAAAAGCTCCGATATGTATTTTGCATATCAGAGCTTTTTTTCAGAGGTTCTGTAATATGTTGGCGGATGACCGAAATGTGCTTTAAAAGAGCGTGTGAAATAGTTTGCATCATAGAAACCGCATTTTGAAGCAATTTCAGATATGGAGATATCAGTTTCTTTTAATAGAGAATATGCACGTTCAAGTCTGTATATTTTAAGATAACTCATAGGTGGCAGACCTACCGCTTTTTTAAATTTTCGGCAAAGATGCTCTGTTGTGTAACCAAAAACCTCCCCAAGCCGGGCGGAAGTTATGTTTTCGGTAAAGTTTTGTTCCATATACTTAGTTATTTCAAAAACACTGTTTGGTTTTACAATGCCTTTTGAAGAAAGTATATTGTTCTTAATAAATAAATAAATAAGCTCATAAACTCCTGAGACTGCCTTAAGTGAATCAGGCTCCGTTTTATTGCAGAGTGTATCTATAGTATAGAGAACGTCAGGCAGAGTACATATATGATTTTGAAAGGCAGTATTATCAAAAAGCAATGGTAAAATATTTTTACAAATATCTGTCTCGTTATAAAAGAACCTTACATCAAACATTAATGTATCGTATTTACAGTTTGTCAATGCCTTTGCATAGTGAACAATTCGTGGTGGTATGATAAGTGCCATTCCCTTTTTCAAAAGTCCCTTATTCGTTCCGCAGATATATTCAAGCTCTCCTTCTTTTACGAGCATTATCTCTATTCTTTCGTGCCAGTGCATACGAAAGCACACTTTTCCGCTATCGCGTAAAAAGTGTAGCACCTTAATGCAACTAAGGCTATATTCTATAGGTCTGGTTTCTAAATATATATTTTTCATAAAATCCCCCAAGATATCAATAATGTGCTAAAAAAGATGGGTTTTATTCTAACGAAATGTCTTATTTTATGATAATATATAATTGATAAAAAGTCAAGAGGAGGAAATTTTATGAAAAAATTTACAGCAGTGCTCGTTGGTGCAGGCAGCCGTGGCTTTTCCTACGCAGAGCATATGGAGAAGCTTTCAGATAAATTTCAGATTATTGCAGTTGCGGAGCCTATAGAGGCTCGTCGCAATGCAGTAAAAGAAAAGTTTAATATTTCGGAGAAAAACTGTTTTGATGATTACAAAACGCTTTTTAGAATGCCTAAAATAGCAGATATTGCAATAATTGCAACAATGGATGATATGCACCTTGAACCATCGCTTATGGCGATAGAGCTTGGATACAATTTACTTTTGGAAAAGCCTGTTGCTCAATCACCGCAGGATTGTATTGCTATAGCAAACGCTGCAAAAAGTAAGGGCGTAAAGGCACTTGTGTGTCACGTTCTCAGATACACCCCGTTTTATATGGCAGTTAAGGAATGTGTAATGAAAGGCACTATTGGTGACGTTGTGTCTGTACTGGCGGTAGAGGGTGTTGGAAATGTACACCAAAGCCACAGTTATGTCAGGGGAAATTGGAAATGCGAAAGAGAGTCTACTCCAATGCTTCTCGCAAAGTGCTGTCACGATATAGATATTATTCAATGGCTGGTAGATAAAAAGTGTGAAAAAGTCTCATCCTTTGGTAACCTGATGCATTTCAAAAAAGAAAATGCGCCTGACGGAGCGCCCCAAAGATGTGTGGATACCGATTGCCCTGCAAGGGGAAATTGTCCGTATGACGTTAACAAGGTATATTTAAGTGAAAATTCCACCAAAGCATTTCGCCGTGCTGCGGCAAAAGGATTTTCTAAAGGTAATATCCCCGATAATGAAGATGTAATTATGGGACTTAGAAATTCGAATTACGGAAATTGCGTATATTATGCAGGAAATGATGTTGTTGATAACCAGATAGTTAATATGCAGTTTGAGGGTGGAGTAAGTGCCTCGCTTACAATGAACGCCTTTAATCAGGGAGGCAGATACATACGTATTTTCGGCACAAAAGGCGAATTGTATGCTAACGCAAAGGATACCGAGATAACTGTTTACACCTTTGAAAATCGTGAAACAACAACTATTACTGTAGCAAAAACAGAGGAAAGTATTACGGGTGGCCACGGTGGCGGCGACAGTGGCATAATTCACGAACTATATGAATATCTTAGCGGAGATTATAAAGGATTTTGTGCTGCGGATATTGATATTTCTGTCAAAAATCACATAATAGGATTTGCCGCAGAAAAGGCACGAAAAGAGGGCAACGTAAAAAGTGTCGAAGAATATGCAAAAGAATTCGATTTTGAATATTAATTGGAGTGCTTTAATATGATAAAAATACATTTTTTCGGAACACGTTCAGGGACAGAGCCTATGAAGGGTATGCATCATACCTCTCTTGCGATAGAAACGGGGGGAGTATACTACTTTTTTGATGCAGGAGAAAACTGTGCAGATGCATCTCACAATAGCGGTGTTGATTTGCTCAGGATAAAAGCGGTTTTTATTTCTCATACACATATGGACCACGTGGGAGGGCTTGGCGGACTTTTCTGGAATATCAGAAAGCTGACAAGAATGAGCCGGAGACGTCCTATAGATAAGAAAATCAATCTTTTTATTCCACGTATGGAAACATGGAACGGCTTTATGCAGGTACTGAGAAATACGGAGGAAGATTTCAAGTGCGATTTTGATATAATTGCCGATAAAGTTAAAGACGGACAGGTTTACGAGGATGAAAATATTAAGGTAACGGCATTTCACAACCACCATCTTCAGGAGGAAGAAGGTGACGGGTGGCTTTCATATTCCTACCTGATAGAAGCAGAGGGAAAAAGGATTGTTTTTTCAGGGGATGTGCGTGAAGTAAAAGACCTTGACAGTGTGATTGGCGACGGTTGCGACATTCTTATGGCGGAAACGGGACATCACGCAGTTTTGACAGTAGGTGAATATGCGAAAAGCAAAAATGTGGAAAAGCTTATATATATACATCACGGCAGAGAGATAATAAACGGAAGAAATGAAGCGGAAGAAAAGGTTAAAACACTGGGTTTTCCTGCTGTTATTGCTTATGACGGTATGGTGGAGGATGTATTATGATTGCTTTAATATGTGACATTCATATGCCTGATAATAAAAATTCTGCGCAGGCAGAATTTTTAAGAAAAGCAGTGCAGCAAATGAAAAACGATGGAGTATCGTTAGTAATAAACTTAGGCGATATAACAGCATCAGGTGAAATCGGAGGGCTTGAGTATTACATAGAGCTTTCACAAGAGTTTGAATGCTATACACTTCTGGGAAATTCTGATGTGCGTGATAAAAATACAGAGCAGAATTTCATGCATGGAGCTAAAGCCTTTGTAATTGAGCTTGGCAAAAAAAGGCTTTATGGAATTAATACTCCATATGCAAAAATAGAGGACAATGATATAAGGCTTCTTTCAGAGGTTGAGGATGGTGATGTGATTTTTCTGCACCACAGCTTCCCCGGGCTTTGCGAGGAAAGCCGTAATTTTCTCACAAAGCTTGCATATGAAAAGGAAGTTTTGATTATTCACGCACATTCTCACAAATGGCTTGACTATTCTTTGGGAAAATCACGGGTTGTTTGTATAAGGGCACTTGACCCCGACAAATCTATCGGCAATTTTCCCTGTATAACATATTTTAATGCGGAAAACAATTCGTTTGAGGAAAAAGTTTTTCCGATTTTGCCTGATGTGATGAGTGATGTGAAAAAATATTTTGGAATTTCCTGCGTGGATAACCATCGTGATGTGGATTTTGCCCTTGAAAACGGTGTATATGGCATAGAGCTTCGCTGCAGCGGCAGTGATTGGGAGCCTGATTATACTCTGGTACCGAAAATAGAGAAGTGGCGCAGTAAAACAAATGGCTGTCTTAGCGTTCATATGCCGAATTTGCGTTATAAAGACGGCAACATAACAGGAGTAGGGCAGTGGGCTACGGCGGTAGAGTATGCAAAGAATATCGGTGCAGATTCCCTTACGATGCATCCACCGAGAGCAAAGATACACGAAATGAAGCAAAAAGAAGTATGGGAAGAGCTTTTAAAGCTCTATGTGTATGCTGTGCAAAATGTTGGGGAAAGTGTCAACATTGGCATCGAAAACCTACATATGGGAGAGAGCGAAACAGAGGAAAACAGAGGCTTTGGATATACTCCCGAGGAGGTAAGTGCGTGGATTGATGCAATAAATGCCCTGGTAAAAAAAGACGGTAGAGTAGGGCATATCCTTGATGTCGGTCATGCAAGAAACAACGGCGCTTTCACAGGAAAATACCCCATCAGCCGTTGGTATGAAATGATGGGAGATAAAATTGTTGCCTATCACATACATCAGGTTACCCCTGCCGGTGATAATAGCTATAATAATCATCAGGCAATTGAAAATTGGTTTGGTCCTATGATTTCATATGTATCGTTTTTTCGAAGCTGGGAAAAAGGTGTTATAAATAGAGCACCCGTATTTCTGGAAGTTAAAGGATGCGAAAATTATAAAAAGAGCATGGCAGGTTTTGAGCGTTTGATTCATTTTGATTTGACATAAAAAGTCGTTTGTGATATTATGTCGTATATGTAACACATAAGGAGGAAGAAAAAATGAAAGCAGTATTTTTGAAAACTTTGGTGATTGCCGTTATGCTGATGATGGTGTGCACAAGTGTATTTGCCGTAAACACAAATGGTATAGTAATTAAACTGCAAATAGATAATCCCGTTATGACTGTTAATTCGGAGACTGAAGAAATTGACCCGGGCAGAGGAACAGTTCCCGTAATTATAAACGGAAGAACGCTTGTGCCCATAAGGGCAATTATTGAGGCAATGGGCGGAACAGTTGGCTGGAATGCAGAAACGGCAGAAGTAACACTGAATTTTAAAAATGATGTAATAAGACTTACCATTGGCTTAGATATTGCCTACCTTAATGACGAAGCAAGTACGCTCGATGCTACACCCGTTGTTATGAATGAACGCACAATGCTTCCCATAAGATACATTGCGGAAAGCTTTAAGTTTGATGTGCAGTGGGACGAAGTGCAGAGAATAATTACTATATCGGAAAAAGAAGAAAAGGTTGATGATGCCCCCCTTTATATAGAGGAACCGGAAGAGCATGACGATATGCTTGGTTATGACGAATACTATGATGAATATGATGATGAATTTTATGAAGATGAGGAAGAAGAAACAGAATAATATCCGATAAATAGTTTTTTGTATTCTATATATGTGTAAATAAAATCACGCTGTCTTAAAAGACAGCGTGATTTTATTACAGAAAGAATAACTATCTTAAATTTTTCTAAAAGCTTTAGGTGTTACTCCTTTATGTTTTTTAAATGTGGCGGTAAAATAGCTTGAAGTTGAAAATCCCGTTTCAGCGGCAATTTCTGTAATACTTTTATTCGTTGACAGAAGTAGTTTTTCGGCCTCCTGTAATCGCAAAAAGGAAATATAATCTTTAAAACTCTTTCCCATAGTGTTTTTAAACATAAATGAAAAATGATTATAGCTGAGATTGCAGTATCGTGCCACATCTGCTTCAGAAACTGATGCAAAATTTTCATCAATATATTTAATAGCTTTCTTTAATACGGGTGTTATCTTTGCTTCGCCCATTAGGGCGTTGTTATCACTGAAATGACGGAAAATTCCTGCGAAAATTTTAAGAATATTTGAACGAATAATAAGCTCATAAGCAGGCCCCTTGTTTTTCCACTCCTCCATTATTTCAATAATAAGCTTATGTATGTCACAGTCAGGAAAATCCTCTTTGGTGAAAATTTTATGGTGTGAATTATCTGAAAGGAAAGGTTGTACATATTTAAATTCGAACAGTGAATTTTCATCGGCATAAAGTATCTGTGGTGAAAATTTAATACATATAAAAAACGATTCCCGAAGAAAAGAATCGGTATGAGGCTCCTTGGAATTAATGATTATTAAGTCTCCGCTGCGAAAATTAAATTTTTTCCCGTTAATCCATACATATGCATCCGCATCAATGGCATACAGCAATTCAATATAGTCGTGATAGTGATAGGTGGGAACAAAATTTTCCTCACGCACTCTCCCTATGCGCTCTATACAGTGTATCCAGCTTTTTACACCGTCAATAATAAAAGGCTGTTCGTGCTTGTTATTCATCTAAACACCCCAAATCGTAAAAAATTGATATTTTTTATTGAAATTATTATATCACATAAAAATCAAAAATGCTATACTGAATTTGAAAAAATGTAAGGGAGAGGATAGAATGAATAAAAAGCTAAAAGTAGGTCTCATTGGTCTTGGAGGAATTTGCCGTAAGGCACATATGTTAGGCTACGAACAGATGGACACAGTGGAAATTGTTGCAATTTGTGATATCGTACCTGAAAAAATAGATGCATTCAAAAAAGAGTTTGGATTAAATGACGTGGCTTCGTTTACAGACTATAAGGAGCTTCTTGATATTAAAGGACTTGATTTTGTAGATATCTGTACCCCGAACTACCTTCACTCGACTATTGCAATAGCTGCGCTTGAGAAAGGTATCAATGTTTTTTGTGAAAAGCCTGATGCAGTATCTGCATCGGAGGCACTTAAAATGCAGGAGGCAGCTGAAAAATCAGGCAAGCATCTTATGGTTATGCGAAATAACCGCTACAGAAAAACTGCGAAATATATGAAGCAGTTTATCGAAGAAGGAAAAATGGGTGAAATCTACTGCGGACGCTGCGGCTGGCAGAGAAGGCGCGGTATTCCCGGTAAAGGCGGCTGGTTTACTACGAAGGAGCAGTCAGGCGGCGGTCCCCTTATCGACCTTGGCGTGCATATGATTGACCTTGCAATCTGGCTTATGGGAAATCCTGTTCCCGTTGCGGTTTCGGGCTGTACATATGCAAAATTTGCGGACAGCGATGTTTCGGATTCTGTTCATTCTGATTTTGGCGAAAAGAACAGTGACGGTATTTTTGATGTTGAAGACCTTGCAATGGGATTTATCAGGTTTGATAACGGTGCGTGCCTTCAAATAGAATTTTCATGGGCGTCAAATGTTGAAAAAGAGAACGTGTTTGTTGAACTGAGGGGAACAAAAGCGGGTATGGATTTTAGCAACAACAACCTGAAAATATTTACTGAAAACGCAGGCTGCCTTGAGGACATTATTCCTAAAATCACTGACGGAAAAGGTGCACACGGTGATAATATAAAGCATTTTGCAGATGTACTTCTTAATGGTGCTGAGCCTGATTTTGTTCCCGTGCAGGGTGTAAATATGATTAAAATTCTTGAAGCAATGTATAAATCTGCCGAAACGGGCAAAGAAGTTAAACTGAATCAGTAAGGAGAAATTATATATGAAAGTTACTGTATGGAATGAATATTTACACGAAAAAATAAATCCTCAGGTTCTTGAGCTTTATCCCGACGGACTTCACGGCTGTATTGCTGAAATCCTGAAATCAGATGATGTCGAGGTAAGGACGGCAACACTCGACGATCCTGAATGTGGCTTGACAGAGGAGGTTCTCGCCGATACAGATGTCCTCGTTTGGTGGGGACACAAAGGACACAGTAAGGTTCCTGATGAAATTGTTGAGCGTGTCCATAAATACGTTATTGGCGGTATGGGGTTGATAGCACTTCATTCTGCACATTTTTCTAAAATATTCAAAAGACTTATGGGCAGCAGCTGTACTCTTAAATGGCGTAACGATGCGTATGAGCGCATATGGACGGTAAAACCCAATCATCCTATAGCAGAGGGTGTTGACGAAACCTTTGTCCTTGACTGTGAGGAAATGTACGGAGAGCCTTTTGATATTCCAAACCCTGACGATGTTATATTTATGGGCTGGTTTAAAAGCGGGGAGGTTTTCAGGAGTGGTTGTACTTTCACAAGAGGAAACGGTAGGATTTTTTATTTTCAACCCGGCCACGAAACAAACACCGCTTTTAAAAATGAAAATGTTATAAAAATTTTACGCAATGCGGTAAAATGGGCATGTCCGATTAAGAAAAATATTGAAATGACCGCTCCCCGTTGGGAGCCGCTCGAAAAGTAAGAAGAGAGGTTAAATAGTATGAAACTTTCAGTTATGTCACCTGTTTTAAATCAAATGGGAATGGAAGATGCTTTAAAATACTTAAGTGCGCTTGATGTGGACTCTTTGGAAATAGGTGCAGGCGGTTACCCCGGGAAAGCACATCTTGACCCAAAGGAATATCTTGATAACCCCGAAAAGGCAGAGTGGTTGAAGGGCTTGCTTAAAAAGTATAACATTGAGCTTTGCGCTGTAGCCTGCCACGGAAACCCCGTACATCCCAACAAAGAAATTGCGGAAAATTTTCATAATGAATTTGTCGATGCAATGAAGGTTGCCGTTATGCTTGGCGTTGATACGATTATAGGGTTTTCGGGATGCCCGGGGGATTGTGAGAATTCACAAAATCCTAACTGGGTAACCTGTGCATGGCCGCCTGAATACCTTGATATTCTCGATTGGCAGTGGAACGAGGTTATTATTCCATATTGGAAGAAAACTGCAAAGCTTGCACAAGAGATTGGAATTAAAAAAATTGCGTTTGAAATGCATCCCGGTTTTTGCGTGTATAATCCGTCAACACTTCTTAAACTACGGGAGGCTGTTGGCGATATTATCGGCGCAAATGTTGACCCGAGCCATTTGTTCTGGCAGGGAATAGACCCCTGCGAGGCGATAAGAATGCTTGGCGGAGATGCTATTTATCATTTCCACGCAAAGGATACAAAAATTGACGAATTAAATACTAAAAAAATCGGTGTGCTTGATACTCAGGGGTATGGAGATATACTCAGCCGTTCCTGGGTGTTCAGAACTGTTGGCTACGGTCACGGCAGAGAAGTATGGAATAATATTATCAGTACCCTTAAGGCAGTTGGCTATGACGGAGTGGTTTCAATTGAACACGAGGATGGTTTGATGTCACCGAAGGAAGGGCTTGAAAAGGCGATTTCACTTCTTAAAGATGCCATTATTTATGAGAGTGCGGGTGAAATGTGGTGGGCATAAAGCATAAGATGGGCATAATCGGTTTTGGCGGAATGGGGCGTTCTCATTTTAAAACATTAGCAAAAACGAATTATGACAGGGTAGAGGTAAAGGGTGTTTTTGACATTGCGCAATCAGGCTGTGATGCCGCTGTTGAGAGAGGGATTATTGCGTATGCATCAAAAGAAGCCCTGCTTTCAGACCCTGAAATTGACCTGATTTTAATTGCTGCCACAAATGAAGTACATAAGCCACTGCTTATAGAAGCGATGCGTGCAGGGAAACACGTAATTTCAGAAAAACCCGTAACCTTGTCCTCGGAGGAATTGCTGGAGGTTATGGCGGTTTCAAAAGAAACGGGCAAGGTATTCACAATAAACCAGAACAGACGCACAAACCGTGATTTCGTTCTTATGAGAAGAAATGTTGAAAACGGGATTATAGGAAAACCCCTCGTAATTGAATCACGTGTTGAGGGGTCAAGGGGCATGCCGTCAGGATGGAGGACGTTAAAAGCACTTGGCGGAGGAATGATGCTTGACTGGGGAGTTCACCTTATAGACCAGCTTTTATATATGATACCCGAAAGGGTTACAGAGGTTTATTGCAAAATGCTCAGTGTTCAGTACAGTGAGGTTGAAGATAACTTCCATTTGTTAATTACCTTTGAAAGCGGTCTTATCGCAATTATTGAAGTTGGTACAAATCACTATATAACACATCCGCGCTGGTATGTTATGGGTGAAAACGGAACACTCCGGATTGACAATTGGGAATGTAACGGCAGGATAGTTCGCTCTAAATATAAAGAAGATGAGTGGGAAGAAGAAATCTTTATGACTGCGGCAGGTCCTACAAAAACTATGGCACCCCGTAATGAAAAATCGACAGAAGCAATTGAGCTTAGTATGCCCGATAATATTACAGATAATGTTACTGTTGTGTATGACCAGTTTATTGATGCTGTGGAGGGCAAGGCAGCCCTTACCATAAAACCTGAGCAGGCACTAAGAGTTATGCGTGTGATGGAGGCAGCTTTTGAGTCCGATAAAACTAAAAAAGCGATTAGCGTAGATATATAATATTGTGCAAATATTCTGTTTTGCAGCCTGTATAGTTGTTTGACTTTACAGGCTGTTTCTTTGCTTTTCCAAATAAAGACTGCCATATTCTTCTTGTTGAAAAGAAACACCCCAAAAGTTATAATATATATATATAACTAAATACATATAAGCTATATTTTTATAAAAGGTCAAATTTTTAACATCATATGTCAAATATAGAATATTGCTTTAGCTTAATTTTCTATGATAAAATTGTATCACAAAAACACAAAGGTAGGGTGGTACAAGTCTATGAGAAAGAAACAATGTGAAAGTACGGCATTGCCGGTAAAAAGAAAGAAGAGCCTATGGGAGGCTGTGGTAAGCCAGTTTAAAAGCTGTAAGTATGTTTACCTGATGGCACTGCCCGTAATCGTTTACTACATAATATTTCACTATATGCCGATATACGGTATCGTAATTGCCTTTAAGAGATATTCTGTAGCAGACGGTATTTTAGGAAGTCCGTGGGTAGGCTTTAAATACTTTAGGGAGTTTTTCCAAAGTATTTATTTCTGGAGGGTACTCAAGAATACTTTGGTTTTAAGCTTTTATGAGCTGATTGTTGGTTTTCCGCTTCCTATAATTTTTGCACTGCTGCTCAATGAAATCAGAAATAATAAATATAAGCGCTTTGTGCAGACGGCAACATATATTCCGCACTTTATTTCAATGGTTGTTTTCTGTGGTATTATTACAGATTTCTTCAGTTCAAGAGGTATTATAACATCCTTCCTTGCTCTTTTTGGCGGACCGAGGATAAATTATGTGGGAAGTAACGATTATTTCCGTCACATATATGTGTGGACAGATATGTGGAAGGGACTGGGTTGGAGTTCAATTGTATACATTTCTGCACTGACGTCAATAGACCAGCAGCTTTATGAGGCGGCAACAATTGACGGGGCAGGCAGATTTAAGCAGGTTTTGCACGTTACACTTCCGGGAATAGCATCTACAATTATAGTTTTGCTTATTTTAAGAATTGGTAAAATATTAAGCCTCGGATATGAAAAAGTAATTTTGCTTTACAGTCCGGCTACATATGAAACAGCAGATATTATTTCGAGCTTTGTTTACAGGCGAGGTCTTGGCGAAAATATGCAGTACAGCTTTTCAACTGCGGTGGGTGTCTGTATGTCGGTAGTTAATCTTATCCTTGTGCTTACTGCAAATAAGCTTTCAAAGAAATTTACCGATATGGGAATGTTTTGATTGAAGAAAGGACTGTTATTAAAATTATGGTTATTAAAAAATCACCGGGTGAAAAGGTTTTCGACTTTGCAAACATTGTTTTTATGTTGTTTTTCGTTTTCATCTGTATCTATCCATTATGGTATGTGCTTGTTTGTTCATTTTCGAACAGTGCATTAATTGTAGGTGATAAAGGCTTTATTCTATGGCCGAGGGGATATTCTCTCGCCTCATATAAGGCAGTTTTCAGTAATCCTGACATTATTTCAGGATATAGAAATACATTGATTATCCTTGTGCTGGGCACCTCGCTCAATGTAATTTTAACTGCGTTTGGTGCGTTTGCTGTAACGAGGGAGAAATTTGCACTGGCAAAGCCGATGTCAATTATGATGATTATTTCAATGTATTTTGGCGGCGGTATGATTCCTATGTATCTTCTTGTTATGAATACGCTTCATCTGGGAAATACATATTGGGCAATAATTCTCCCCGGTGTCATCAGTACATACAATCTTATTATTTTGAGAACAAATTTTGCAGCAATACCAAAAAGCCTTGAGGAGGCAGCGCTTATAGACGGTGCAACAGATTTTACAGTATTCTGGAAAATACTGATGCCGTTATCACTTCCCGCTCTGGCAGTACAGGTGCTGTTCTATGGTGTTGCACACTGGAATTCATGGTTTAGTTCTATGCTTTATCTTGATGACAGAACTTTGTTCCCGCTTCAGCTTATTTTGCGCGAGATACTTATTTCAGGAAACGAAGAAAGTATGGCAAGTGAGGTTAGCGCGGAGGAAAGCTATAATATTGGTGAGGGAATTCGATACGCTACAATTATTGTTGCTACCGTTCCAATTCTTATTTTATATCCCTTTATTCAGAAATACTTTGTAAAGGGCGTAATGGTCGGTGCAGTTAAGGGTTAATAACTTTAACTTAAAAATTAATTTAACTAAAAATAAATTTTTAATTTGAGGAGGAATTTTTTATGAAAAAACGTATTGTTGCTGCTTTATTGATAGCTGTGCTTTGCATAGCATCAACAGGCTGCACAAAAAAGGAAGAGACATCAACAGAGAATGAAGCGCTTACCTATTGGGTAGCAATGCCTTCGCAGCTTCAGGGTACGGGACTTACTTTCAACGACCTTCCGATGTATGATGAATACAAAAAGCGTATGGAAATGGATGTTGAGTTTATTCACCCACCCATCGGTCAGGAGGATGAGAAGTTCAGTCTTATGATTGCATCAGGAAATCTGACTGATATCGTTGAGTACGACTGGTCTAAATATCCGGGCGGACTTACAAAGGCAGTAAATGACAACACAATAATTGCTCTTGATGATTTTATTGAGGAGCATGCTCCCAATATGTATAGAATCATTGAAGAGGTACCGGGCGTAAAGCGTGACATTACCACCGCTGATGGTCACTATTACGGATTCCCGAAAATCAATATTATTGAGCCTGAAAGCAAGGAATTTACAATTACAAGCGGTGGCCTCTGGCTTCGTAAGGACTGGCTTGATGCAATTGGAATGGATGTTCCTACAACTATTAAAGAGTGGGATGAGGTGCTTTATGCATTCAAGGATAAGCTTGGAAAAAAAGCCCCCCTTGCACTTCCGATAGGACGTTTTGAGGGAACAATGGGTCACTTTAACAGTGCATATAACTTTGCGCTGTCATTCTTTGTTGACGGAAATAAGGTTAAGTATGCTCCGCTTGTACCTGAGTATAAGGACTTTATCGGTCAGTTTGCAAAGTGGTATAAGGATGGAATTCTTGACCCTGAATTTGCCACACTTACAAATAATGCAGTTATTTCTCAGGTTCAAGAGGGAAGATCGGGCGCATTCTGGGGATATATCGGAAACCACGTCGGAAAAATCCTTGAAGCTAAGAAGGATGACACTGAATTTGAGCTTGTAGCAGTTCCATATCCTGTTGCAGAGGATGGAGGAGATGGTAAGTGCTACATTGAAACACTTTCACGTGTTGCCGCAAACTATGCCTGCATCACAAACAAATGTAAGGAGCCGCTTAAGGCTTCCAAATGGCTTGATTACGTTTATTCAAGAGAGGGTAACACACTTTTCACTATGGGTATAGAGGGACTTACCTATGAAATTGTTGACGGATTTGCCGAATTTACAGAGCTTATCACTAACAATCCTGACGGTCTTTCAAATTATGAGGCACGTGCACGCTACGGACGTGGATATTCAAGTGGCTTTGGCTGCGGCTATCCGATTAAGGGAACACTGGAGGAAAGGGAGGCACGTGCAAAAAAGAAACGTGACGAATCCTACCCCTATCAGGTACAGCGTGATGCACATTACGCATTTAATGTTAACGGACCGACAAGACTTGACACACTTCTTCCCAATCTTGAGTATGAGCCTGAAATTGCTGAAGAAATCACAAACATTAAGTTTGATGTAGAGACTTATATGATGGAAAATATAACACGCTTTATCACCGGAGACCGCCCGATGAGTGAATGGGATAAGTTTGTTGGCGAGCTTAAAGGACTTAATGTTGATAAGCTTCTTAAGTATATGCAGGATGCATATGACCAATATCTTGCAAAATAAGTAATTATTAAATTTTATTTTGAAGGAGAGAACTATATGAAAACTATAAAAAAGGCACTTGCACTTGTGGTTGCACTTTGTGTTATGGTGTCACTCGTATCAATTTCTGCTTTTGCGGCAGATTATACCCCCACATATTCCTATGACCGCTTTTTCTATGGTAGCACAGGAACGGGCTTCTTAAAGACGAAGGTGGATTATAACAATGACGGTGTAAAAGAGGATTACTACGTTGCTTACGGTTCTGACGGCTACTATACTTCAATTGATGGTATTAACTGGGATAAACGTACGGAAATTGCATCCTTGCACTCACTCGCATACGGAAATGATATGGGTATTGGTGTTCCTGCTGATAATTATGCGAAACCGGCATATATCTTTAAAAAGGACTTTACATCGGCAGGAGAGGTTTATAACAAGCTTGCAGGTGATAATGAAATATGGATTGAGCTTCATCCTAATATTTACTTTGATGAATTCAGCGGATATTTCTTCTGCCACGGATTGGAATATTTAACTACAGCGCCAAATAGCTGTACCGATGTAGGTCTTTATTATACAGATGGAACAATAACCTCTAAGACATATGGTGATAAAACAGTGGATGCACTTACCTGGTATGAGGTTAAAGGAGATGTCTTCGATTCAACTAACGGATTTACGGCCTCCAACATCACCTCATATCCCATCTATTTAAAGGGTGATGATTTGGGAAATATCCTTGTTACTTTTCACGGAAATATAAATAAAAACCCAACTCAAACTGGTGCAGAGGCTAATTTAAAACAGACATTTTCATACATAACAACGACAATTGATGCTAATACGGGTGATAAAACTGTTAGCGGAAGTTATTATACAACAACCTTGACCAAGTTTACACCGGGTATCATGTATGATGGGGGAGAAAAAGTACTCACAATAGGAACCGTTACAAGCAAAGGAACATGCTATTATATATGGAATAAATCTAACAAGACAGGAACCCGTTCCAATTTTATTCCGAATGGATTAACTCAAACAGATTTCGGAATTACCAATGTGTATGAAGATAACGGAACAATTTATATGGTGAAAGACCTCAAGAATATATACAAAGCATCCTTTGACTCGACAACAGGAAGATTTACAACGCCGGAAACTGTAGAGGTTGAAGGAGAAAAAGCTATAAAGAGTGTTACAAGTGGTCTTTTCGCATCACATTCATACAAAGATACAACTGTGCAAAACGGAACACAGACGACAGATAATTCCACTGCCTATACGGTAAAGGATATGCTGTTCCTTAACGACGAAAGTATTGTCCTGATGGTAAATGCTACGGGTGGTACTAAATCAAAAACATATCTTTATCGTCTGGTAACTAATGAAAGTGGAGTGACGACTGCAACACAGCTTCATGCGGATACCACCTACAACAGATTTACAGATACGAAATCAGATACAACTGCGAGAGGGTACAGAGTTGATAGCAACATCAGGGCAGAACGTATCAAAGGCGATGCGATTACCGAAGACACAGATGCAAAGGATGCAGCAAATGTATTTATGGCAACACTCAGCGGTGAAGGAAGTGAGTATTTTACGGGTGACAAAACACCGTATACAACTGTTTCCAAAGATGCACCTGCAGGACGCTATACAATAAATTACTTCCTCACC
The DNA here is from genome assembly GCA_045656645.1 of Clostridia bacterium. Lineage (GTDB taxonomy): Bacteria > Bacillota > Clostridia > UMGS1883 > UMGS1883 > UMGS1883. Next base: position 36,306 of record JAZORN010000013.1, read on the forward strand.
ATGAATAATCAGCCATCGATTTTTGCAATAAGAACGGCAGTATATGATGTTGTACCGCGCTTTAAAACAACTGTAAATAGCGGAGAGGCTGCGGATGAGGCGTACACAGCACAGCTTACAGCAGGGGAAAATACAGTTACAGTAACCCTTGACGACCTTGAAAGATACGTTCAGTCAAGCTCAAGCAATTATGATGATACGCTTGAAAGCAAGTTCCTTGTGATGGCTGCACGCTACAACTCCAGCCATCAGATGCAGGAGGTTGTAGAAATATATGACACTGCAAAGCTTATTGCAGGCAGTGCAACACCATATACATTTAATGTAACAAATGCGGCAGACGGAGATTATATGAAGGTATTTATCCTTGAAGGCTTCAGCACACTTAAACCCCTCTGGTAAGAGGAAAATTGATATTTATCTGTTTTGTGGGGGCAAGTATGCCCCCACAACAGAACTTTTTAATCGGTTAATCCGTTTTTAATATACTTAACATTTATTAATCTTGAATATTACAGGAAATATTTCCTGAATAAATATATAAATTTTGCGGGAGAGAGCTATGAAAAGACAACGCCAGTTTGTAAGTTGGTTTATGAATTACATATGGATATTGTTGATTTGCGCAGTGCTGGCAGTGTGTGTGTTCAGATTTGTTTTATCTGCGCTTAATGAACAGACAAACAAAACACTTCAGATAGCAAGTGAGCAGGTAAAGAATTTCTGCGATTCAGAGCTTGAAAAGCAGCAGCTTTCTGCCTATACAGTTATAAAATCAAACCTTGGAAAATTCTTTTTTGAATATGAAGAAAAGACCGGGTATCACAGAAGTAATCTTGTTGCACAGGCAATAGATGATTTAAGCAGTGCATTTGAAAACATAAACAGCCTTACGGGCTGCAGCGTTATCAATGAAAATACAGACATAGGAATAAGCTTTGCAGGGCATACCACGAAGAAAGAGGTATGGAACGAATATTTTGCACAAAGCTATCCCGATTACCAGAAATGGCAGAAGGATATTTTTAACTTTGACGGAAACCTGCAATATATGCATATGGATAAAGGTGTTGCGGAAAGCCTTCTGATGATTTACAAATTTGTGCGTGGCGGCAGTGCAACGGTAGCAATTATGGAAATCCCTCCCGAACAGTTTCTTCATGAGGCGGTGGGTACAGCGTTAAGTAAGCCTCTTTTATATATTCTTTCTGAAACGGGTGAGGTACTCCTCTCAAACAGTGATGCAGATATTGATGACTTTGAAAAAGGCCGGAATAGTCTGGAGATAGACGGACGGCATTACTTTGTAGCGGTTACCGACTCGAAAACGACTAATTTAAGTTATATGATTTTGCTTGCTCAGGAGCATTACGGAAAAAGGACACAGCTTGTAGTTGGGGTTTGTACCCTCACGATGATGCTTGCGATGCTATTATGCATTATTCTGGCGTATTTTCTGGCAAGGAGGCAGTATCGTCCGATTGACAGAATACTCAGTAAGATAGGAAGAGAATGTGACAAAAACGAAAAAGAGCTTTTCTTCCTTGAAAAAGAATTTGAAAGAATTATAGAAAAGAATAATACCATAACTACTCAGCTTACACAGAGGGGGCAGAAATTAAGGGAGCTTTCCCTTGCAAATCTTATTAAATATAATAAGGAAATTCCACCCGAGCAATTGTTTGAAAAATTTGGTGTGGATTTAAGGCGGGAGCAGTGTGCGATAATAGCTTTTCAGACTATTGACTATGGCGTTTTCGGAAAAAACGGTAATACGGAAATAAGCTTTGTTCTGACAAATGTATTTTCGGAGCTTATGGAAAATACTGCGCAGTGCTATTTCCTTGACGTTGAAAAAAACCATATCTGCATAATTAATTCAGATGATATAAATGTGATGAGCAGCATTTATGAAAGCCTTGAGTTTTTGACAGGATTTATAGAGGAGCAGTTTGGTCTTGATGTAAAATGCACTGTCAGTAAGATAGGCTCTCTCGGGAAGCTTCCCGAGCTTTATGCGCAGACACAGGAGCTTTTAAAGCTCAGTAATGCAGACTGGAAAATTATGCTCTATGACGAGATATTGGAATATTTGTCAGAAGAATATTCCACTGCTCAGGAAAATGAAGAGCAGCTTTCCCTGCGTGAGGATATTGCAGACAGAATATATGAATATATCGGTGAAAATTTTAATAACCCGATGCTTAACATCAGTGCTATAGCGAGTGAATTTGACATTACAATCAACTATCTGTCCAGGTGCTTTAAAAAGCGATATGGTGTAAAGCCGTCAGAGCATCTTTTAAAGCTTAGAATTGACAAGGCAAGCGATATGCTTGTAAGAACATCACTCAGCGTTTCTGAAATAGGAGCACAGTGCGGATTTTTAAATACAGGTATGTTTATAAGATCTTTCAAAAAAGTTCACGGAACAACACCGGGAATGTATATTGAAACGAAATAGAAAGGGTGTAGCATATGAAAAGAATTATATCGTTTTTGCTTGTAATAACAGTGGCTTTAAGCGTTGGTTTAATCAGCGTGTCGGCAAGCACTTCAAGTATAGGCGGAGAAAAAATCAACAGAGTTTTGTATATTGACTCTCTTGACATTTTTGCGGTTTGCGGCTCGGACGGTATTTATACTTCAACTGCAAATTCTGACTGGACAAAGCGCAGCCCCTATACGGAGGAGGCACTCAACTTCGGCTACAGTGAAAGTCAGGATGTGGGTATTATTGTAAAGAGTGTATCAAATACATCGGATAAGACGCCCGTTCTTATAAATGACCTTAGTGAGGAAACGTCTGTTTATAATATAACGGAGGTCGAGGACGGTGCTTGTAAAGCGGTGATGTTTTTTTCGGGCGGTTTTTGCTATGACCCGTATTCAGACTGCTTTTGGGCAGTAGGACGTGAGTATGCAATTGGTGAAGAAAATCTCACATTCAAGAGAATAGGTATTTATTATACCGATGGTGAAATAACAACTGCAAACTTCCGTGGCACAGACACAAATATAATGAAGTGGACAAAGCAGACAGGAGATTTATATAATCAGTATGAAGAACTTTATGTAAATGCTCCTGAGAGTACATACACACATCAGTCTTCTTCTGGATATTGTTTTGCAGAAATGAAAACATCAGGAAACGGTCATATAATTGCATACTATATATCGCAGTCTAATTCTTCTAATAAATATCCGGTAGACTGCCGAAGAGTTATTTCAGTTATTGAGATTGAAAAGGAGAATGATGGTTTCACATCAAACGGATATATTGCCACAAACGGAGGCGGAACGGGAAATGTTTGCGTGGTAATGGGACTTAGCAGAGATGGAGTAATATGTACGTATAATGGTTCAAGCGGAAACCGACATAAGTTCGCAAAAAAATCAATACCTTCTCTTATTGCAGAAATTGAAGAAAAGGGTGCAAATCTGGAAAAAACCAAATATAGTCTTACAGATGCCTGGACAGGAGCATATATGACCTCGTATAGCGATGTAACAGTAGCAACTGACAAGTTGGAATATTCAGATTTCTGTGCGGTAGGAAATAGCTTTATAATTCTTTCAAAAAAACACACATCAACGCAGCACCTTGTTGAGCTTTCAACGGGATTTCAGAAAGCAAGCTTCTGTACCGATGAGATGATGAATGAAATTTTAGGAACCACATACACTGCAGGAACGTACAGCAGTATTGCAACGGATAATAAAGGAAATCTTTGCGTTGCTGTTAAGGATACTACTGAAGGAAAATTTAAGGCAAGTATAATTGATATGGAAAAGAAAGCATCGGTTACTTCTACAGTTGCTGATACAAGCTATGCATATATTTCGGGAGAAGACAACGAAATAACAGTTGCACCGGGTGAATTTGTTGCGCATGGACTTTTGCTTGGTAATCAGCCGGATAAAATGGGTTATACGTATAAAGATGAAAATGGCGCAAAATATGCGTGCGATCTTGACGGAATAGACGTTGACGGTATATATGCGTGGGATGATGCGCTGGGCGGTACATATACATTTGAGCTTACGGCATACAGCATAGATTTCCCCTCAATAAAAAGAACTGTGACAATTACTGTTAATATTGAGGAGGATTAAGTATGAAATGTATCAGAAACATAATGGTGCTGATATTTCTTCTTAGCCTTTTGTTGTCAGTAACGTCTAATGCTGCCGAATGCATTATAGAGATAAACGGACTGAGGTCTCAGGTGAATGAGGCGACTCGGGTTTCTGCAGGCCTTAGTATTGGCAAAAACACTGTTCGTGCTAAATATGGTGAAGCACTAAAGGCACAGAAGGACAGTATCAAAACTGTTTTTGCGCTTTTTTGTGACGGAATACTCAGTGAAGTTAAGATTGTTCCATCAACACCTGTGGCAAAAAATGCACACATTCCGTATGCAATGGTAGAATTTAACGTAGAAGAGACGGCGCAGGAATATTATATCAAGCCATTCTTTTTTGAAAGCTTTGAAAATCTTCAGGCATTAAATAATAAAGGTAAAGAAACAGTTACATCAGGCGTTCTTGCTGAAAACAAAATAGTAGTAGATGGAAAAACTCTTGATGTAAATGAAAATACACAGGCTTTTAATAACCCCTCATGGATTTATATGGAAGAAAATAACGGTTACGTTTTTCTGCAGGATGCAGATGTAAACGTAAAAAGGCAGCTTAGTGAAAAAGGCACTACATTTGCTGTTATAACACAAGAACACGGTGAAAACCCCGAAAATCAGCAGTATGCATATGCTATTATTCCGCACGCATCAGAGGAAGAAACGGAAGAATTTGCACAAAATCCCTCCGTTAAACTTCTTGAGGTATCTGAAAATGTTCATGCACTCTATGACGAGGAGAGCGGAAAATACTATATAAATGTGTTTAAAGGAAGCTATTTCTTTGAAGAGGCGAATGTTACCTTATCTGCGTGCAGTGCAATAATAAACAAAAAAGACACTGCTATATATGAGTTTTGGATTGCAGACCCCACCCATAAGGCAGGGCAGATTACAGCAGAATTTGCCTCTGATATAGAAAGCATAGGAGGGGAAGATAAGGCTTTTATCACGTATGACGGAAAAAGACTTTCTGTAAATACTGAGAAAAGACCCGGTTCAACCTTTGCATTTACTGTAAAAATCAGTCATTAGGAGGATAACGCATATGAAAAAAATATATATTACGGCATTGCTTTTTATAGCGGCACTTTCTATATCCCGAGGTGCATCGGCGCAGACAACGCTTATTGCTCCGCCCGATGGTATAACATCTGTAATAAAGGCAGGAAAGGGTGCGGAAAATTATGCTGTGACAAATCCTGCGTCCTCTGATGATATTGCAATAACAAAAAAAGGCAGTCTGATATTGCTTGGCGGAACAAAGCTTACAGAGGCGGCTTTTTCAAGTGATGACGGCAGTGTAAGCCTTGAACTAAAAAAACCGATTTGGGCAGATTTTGACATTACTCAGAGCGATGAAATAACTCCGCAGACTATTAAAACAGAAAGCGGCAATAAATATTCTGCGGCAACTGCCGATAAAAACATTAAAATTGATATGTCGGATTATTCTGATGTGTCAGGAGAAATAACGCTGGAATTTGATATGCTTATTGACAAAGCATACAAGACAAATCTTTTCACTATTTATGATGAAAATGCAAAAAAAGCATTTGAAGTACAGCTTCGTTTCCGTAATGACGAAAATGTTTATATTGCTTACCAGAGAGACAGGTATAATTATACTGCACTCAGAACAAAGCTTTTACCAATCGATGAATGGGTGCATATAGAGGCAGTAATTGATACTGATAATTACAAGGTAAGTCTTTATTGCAATCAAACTGAAATTTTCAGTTCAAAGCCTATGGTGCTTAATGAAACACCTTTTTCTCTGAATATAGGAACAGGGGCAGACAATATAGCAATTTATTCAGGAAAAAAGCTTACATCAGCTGCTCTCAGGATTGATACTTCTTCTCTTTCACTGACGGATGATTACGCTTTTGTTTCAAAAGCACTTTCTGCGAGTGTCAAGCTCTTTGACGAGTATGAGGAAATAGAGGCCAAGTATCTTTACTGGAGTGCGCCCGATAGCGCCTTTTGCACAGTAAGTCCCGACGGAATTCTGACGGCAGATACTGTGGCGATTACAGAGCAAAAGACACTTAACGTATCAGCCGCATTAAGCTGCCTGAGGGAGGTTATCAGCACACAATCAGAAATCTCCGTTTCGGCAGACGGTTCTGACGGACAGGAACAGAGCGGTGCGGGGGACAATGTGATTGCATATTTGTCAAAGACGAGCAATATAGCACAGGGAGAAACAATTTCGGTAACGGCTGTGGTTTATAATCCTACTGCGGTCGCACAGACATATTATGTTGTTGTTCCTTTAACCGGTGCTGACGGAAAAAATGTTCAAAACCACGTATTTAAAATGGAATGTGGTGAATTATCGGGAAGAGTGTCGCGCACATTTAATATTACTGTAGCTTCGGGCACTTCTCTTTCTGCACAGATTTTAGTATTTGATAAGGACTTTAAGGTAAACGTATTAAGGTGACAAAACCGTTGAAACAAGAGGTGTAGTTATGAAAAAATTAATTATACTCATACTGATATTTTCGCTTATTTTTTCATCTGCGGCAATGGCTCTTGAGAGTGTTGGTCCGTTGACAAGCTCAGATGCGGGACGCGGATGGATGAATGTTTCCAGTGCCGAGGCGAGAGTAAGCAAGGTGCTCAAAGGAAATATAGGCTTTGCTGCCAATACTGATAACGTGTGGGTACGTGACGGAAAGCAGAAAATGGACAAAAAAACCTATATAGACGAAAAGTATGTTTTATATATTCCCGTATCTGCGGCAAACAGTATTTTCGGTTTAAAGCTTACAGGCGAATATATTACTGCAGATAATTTAAAAAAAGCTACGGGACTTTCGATGTATTATGACCCCTTCGGTCTTGCTGTTTTTGGTAGCAGTGTTCCGACAAAGGTTAAATGGAATACCGTTTGCGATACTATGGGCGAGATTTTGTGGACAGATGTAGACCTTACTGATGAAGAAATAGAATTTCTTATCAGAAGATGGCAGGGGCTTTTGGGCATCCCCGAAGGAAAAGAGGATATGTATTCGGCATATTCAAAGAGTACAATCACTTCTGCAAAAAAGCTTCAGGCACAGCTTTCTTACGTAGGGGAAAATGAGGGACCTTTTGCGGACCTTCCAAACCTGTGGAAGCAGACGGATATAAATGCAAAATCGCATTTAAGCGCTTTGGGTACACTCTATGACAGACTTGAAACTATGGCAAAGGGATATCTTTGCGGTGGAAAAAAAGACGAGAAACTGCGTGATGATATTTTAAAGGCAATTGAGTTTTCACACGAAAAGTTCTACAGTAAAAAGCAATCACTGATTTCTTCAAGCTGGACAGTTGAACTGATGGAAGTGCCATATGCTTTTGCAAATACTCTTTGCATTATGTATGACGATATACCAAAGGAACAAAGACTTAAATATACAAATGCGATGTTTGACCGTCATCCTGACCCGTCAATGCGCAGAGGCTCAGACCTTGCAGAAACTTATACAAACCGTTCGTGGAGATGCTATTCCTACTTTAATCTTGCACTTGTTGCTAATGATGTAGAGCGTATGAATTACGCTATGAAATGCATCGCTCAGGCACTTATGTATACACCTGTAGGATTTGATGAGAGAGGTTATGATGCAGACGGATTTTATTCTGACGGTTCAATGATTTTCCATAAGGGATATGCTTATAATTCAGCATACGGTGTAAACTATCTTTTGGCACATTCCGTACAGACTCTACTTACGGAAAACACACGTATGGATGTACGTAATCTTGCAGGCTGGGAGGTTTTGCTTGATGCAATCCCCAGACATCTGCTTCCTTTTGTAGAGGAAAATAACTTTATGCGTATGACAAAGGGTAGACAGGCACCCGGCGGCGCGGGAGGTCTTATTCAGCATGCTGCAATTGTTATGGTATCTTCTCCGGAACCGCATAAAACCCATATTGCAAAAGAAATAAAAGCGGCAACGGGTGATTATTGGGAAAAAGTCTATGCAAATTCCAATGGTGTGTTATCCGACTATAAGACTGTTAGCGGACCGAGCCTTACAGAACGCTTCAGAGAGGCAGTGGAATTTATAAATTCCATTGAAGTAAACAACCAAAAAGAACTTAAAAGCACGGTTTATTATAATATGGATAGAGTGGTTCACCGTGCTGAAAAGTTTACAGCGGGACTTGCAATGAGTTCAAGACGTATATTCAAGCTTGAATCCTTTGGCGTAGGTGCAAACTCAACAGGATGGTATACAGGTGATGGTATGCTTTATATATACGATGGTACAGGTCAGCATAATGCAAGCTATACATCATCGGCAAATCCCTACCACATTCCCGGAACAACAGTTGATTCAACCCCACGCGACCCTGCTTTTTCGACAGCAGATGCGGTAAACTGGGGATATCCTGATAATTTGTGGGCAGGTGCAACAACAAACGGGAAAACTACTATGTGTACGTACGAAATAGGAAATAAATATGTTTCAAGTCTGAAAGGAAAAAAATCATATTTCCTTTTAGGGGATAAGGTTGTTTGTATGGGCAGTGGTATTTCTGCAGGTAACGGCAATGTATATACAACTGTAGAAAACTATCTTATAAAAAAGGGCGGTCAGATAAAAGCCCTTTCAGATATTAAAATTCCCATACAGACAATGCGTAATTCGCAAAAACCCGATGTTGTATACACAAATTCCTACTCAGCAAACAGCGGAACATGGGGCGACTGGTATCTTTATGACCTTGGCGAAGTTCGTGAGGGAAGTGGTATTATGCTGACTTTCGCAAACGGAGCTAAAAGACGTGACCTCTTTTCTGTAGAGGTTTCAAAAGACGGTGTAAACTACGAGCTTATCTATGATGGAGGAGGAAACGGAAAATCCTTAAAGCCTCAGTATTTCCATTGTCCTTTTGAAGCAAGATACATAAAAATCAACTGTTACGGAAATAATGCGTCAAAATGGTTCAGCTACTCAGATATTGCCGTTATTGAGAAAGGTTATGACGAGGCTTATATAAATGAGCTTACGGTAAGTATAGTTACAGGATTTGAAGATGTATTTATTGACGGACAGCTGCAAGAGGTTGAATTTAACAAGGAAAAAGTATTTGAAAATCCCAAATATGCCTATATTGAGAATGGAAGCGGTTTTGTTTTCCTTGATGCTGACAGCCTTTCTTTTAACAGAGAAACATATGAGAATAGTACGTTGCCGTTTGCGAGTATGTGGATTAACCACGGAAATATCCCAAAAAATGAAACATACGCTTATGTACTTCTTCCTAAATCAAGTAAGGAAGAGGTCGAGGCATTTTATGAAAATCCTACTGTGGAGATTTTAGAAAACACCCCCTCACTTCATATTGTACGTGATAAGGAAACAGGAATTTGGGGTGCATCGGTTTTTGTTGCGGGCAAATGTATGGATATAAATGTAAAAACTCCGTGTACAATACTTGGCGATACAAAAAATAAAACCTTATACGTTTCAGACCCAACACACAGATTTAAGGAAATAACACTTATTATGCCTTCAGGAATAAAAGTAAAAGCACAGAAAGGTATAAAGGTAAACGGACAAAAGGTAACTATTGATATTTCTGCGGAAAAAGGAAAAACCTATAGCTTTACATATTTTGATAAATAGGAGGGGCAAAGAACGTGAAAAAGCTTACTTTAACAACCTTAATAATTTTTTGCATAAGCATTTTTCTGTTCTGTGCCCCTGCAGGTGCAGTGCTTGATGGAACGGGACCGTGTTCTTCAAGCACAGATGCACAGTATTGGCTTCACAGATACAGTGCGCAGGCACGTGTTGAGGGCGGCGATAAAGCTATTAATAAAAATGCCCCAGATGGTCTTCTCACTGGAAATTATGCCTTTGCAAACACTTCCCAATATGCGTGGGTAAGGGATAAAAAGGTAGATATGGGTAAAAAAGCATATGTCAGGGATAATGATATGTATATCCCAACAGACTTTGCAAAAAAATGTTTTGGTGTTGATGCAGACGGAGAGTATATAAGTATTTCTGCACTTGCCGAAGAAAAGGAATATTACAGTTTTTTTGAGCCGGTTGGGTTTGCTCTGCTTTCAGAAACGGAAAATGCAGTTAACATTTCCAATACTGCTAAATACGGCTACAGTGATTTTTACACCGTCCTTGAAGCAATTGGAACGCTTACGTGGCAGGATGTAAGTGAAAATGAGTTTGATGCAAAAGCCTTCATAAATAACTGGCGAAAGCTTCTTACTATTTCTGAGGAGCACAAAAATGATGCAGACTATTCATCATATTTGTCAAATCTTCAAAAAAAGGCACCATCGTTATTTGGCAAATTGAATTTCAGCACTACCGGAAATGCTCCGTTCACAGACCTTGAGCTTCAGGCGATTCTCGATGCTGACGGGGAGGACGATGCATTTGACCGTCATACACCTAAGTATACAACAAATCTTGTCACGGCTTATGAAAGACTGGTTTTAATGGCTCAGTATTATAAATCGGTAAAGCCTGATGATAATGAGCTTAGAAGCCAGCTTATAGAGGCAATTGAGTATCTTTATGATAACCATTATTCTAAGCCTTTAAATTTCAAGCTTTATTATAACGCAGGAGACTCGAAAGGGTCATGGACGGCATATCAGCTTGAATTACCAAGAGAGTATGCAAAGCTCTTATGTATTATGTATGATGAGCTTGGAGCTGAGACGGTAAAAAAACACGCAAATGCAATTTTAGACCGCACCATTGACCCTACAACCCGTCTGACAAGCGATTTGCACGAATATTATTCCAACAGAATATGGCGAACAGAAGGATTTTTTGCCGCGGCAGTTCTGGCAAATGATTATACACGTATGAATTACGCAATGCGCTATCTGAATCAGATTTTTATGGTAGTGCCAAATGAATTTAACGGACTTAATTATCCAAGCAACGGATTTTATGAGGATGGTTCAATGATTTTCCATACATCTGTTGCTTATAATCACGGCTATGGAGATTCTTACCTTAGTTCTGTGGCAGAAATGCTTGAACTAACAAAAAATACGCCGTTCTCAATTCAGAAGGTATACGGATATGAAAATATCTACATGATAATGGAAAAATGCTTTTTCCCGTTTGCCGTGGAAAATTCAAGAATGCATTTTGTATCGGGAAGAGCGAATGTTTCAAGTGCAGCAGCTGCTTTTTGTGCAATGGTAAATATCATTGCAAACGCCCCGGATGAGAAGAAAGAGGGACTTGTAAAGGGATTAAAGACAGGATATTACACATACCTTGGAAATTATATAAATATTGAAGCACTTTCAAGCGCCGAAGATGTAAACCTTATGTCTTGTGCAGAAAACCTTGCAATGTTTAAAGGAAGCAGAGATGAAATATGGAATCTTGCAGAGGCAGAAGCGCCCGCTGAGAAAGCGATGATGTTCCATAATATGGACAGAGCAATGCAACTTAGTGATAACTACGCAGTATGTCTTGCAATGTCATCGGGCAGAGTGCAAAAATATGAATGCATAATTCCGCAGAATAATAAAGGTTGGTACACAGGTGACGGAATGCTATACGTCTACCTGGGTGACCAGATGCAGTATACTTCATCTTATTTTTCTGAATATGACCCTTATCGTGTCCCCGGAACAACTGTTGATGAGACGGTACGCAGTGAGATTACTACAACCTCAACGACTATGCCTGACAACAACTTTGCAGGTGGCGCAGCAGATTCACAGACCGCAATATGTGGGTATACACTTAGTACAGCGCCGCTTGACGATGTGAAAAACGGAATACAGATCAGCGGAAATAAGTCCTATTTTATGCTTAACGGAAAAATAATATGTGTAGGCAGCAACATTACAGGCGGAGAAGGAAATGTCTGCACAGTTATAGATAACAGACGTATTAATTTAGCCGAAACGGAGTGATAATATGAAAAAACTGATAGCAATATTTATTTTTGTTATGACCGCACTTTCAAGTCAGGCGATATTTGCCTCAGATGCGGTTATAACCTATGACCAGGACGACACAAAGGTGACTGTTTCGGGCAAATTTGCTCCGTCGCTTAAGGCTAAAAATGTTTCTCTCGTAATTACACGAAAGGGAACAGACCTTACTGCGCAGGATTACAGTCAGTCTCCTTCAAAAGATTTTCTGGAGCTTGCTCAGAATGTCACCACTGATTATCAGGGAAACTGGTCGGTGGTATGGTATCCTTCAACAGTAGCTCATTACACAGTAAAAGCTACTGTTAATACGGGCAGTGAAAGTGCAGTAAGTGAATTTTATTATGTAGAAGAGAGCCGTATGCAGGCAATAAATAATGCTCTTTTAAGTGGAACTCTCCAGGAATTAAATCAGATTTTTACTGACAAGATTACTATGTATGTTCTGGAGTTTACAGAGGTGGAAATAGAGGCTCTGCAGGATACTTCAAAGTTGGGCAGTGCAATTTATTACATAAGACAGGACCTTGAGAGTGTAAACGATATTTTTGAAAAGCTTGACTTTGCATATAAGCTTGTAATATTTAATGAAACAAATAATGGTTTTGAAGAAATAACAACCGAAATGAAGCAGTATGCGCAGATAGATGATTTGAATTTATATAACACGGCAACCTCTGCAATCAAGGAGGAAACGGTAAAAAGAATTGCTTCTAAAATTCTTACGTCAGGATACAGCGGATATAATAAGCTGTTTACGGATTCATTAGCACTTGCGGGTGTTTCAAAGGTAGAAATGGATACATATGTAGGCCCGTATCTTGAGCTTATTGATTACGAAGCATATAATAATGCAACTGCGAGTGAAAAGCTTATAATATACAGCGCTGTTGCAAAGAACAGTTATGAAACAGTGGATTTGCTCAAAGCAGCTATTGATACTGCTTTGAGCGGTGATAACAGCGGCACCAATGAAACCCCCGACACTGATAATGGCGGAGGCGGAGGCGGCGGGGGCGGCAAAGTTTTGAAACCGTCCGAAGGAACTTCAACAGGTCTTTCAAATGTTGAAGCAGCACAGCCGGGTGCAGCCTCATTTACCGATGTTGGTGAAAGTCACTGGGCTTTTGTAGCTATAAGCAGTCTTTATGACAGAAAAATTTCCCAAGGGTATGAGGATAATACATATAAGCCTGATAAAACCCTTACAAGGGCTGAGGCGGTAACTCTTTTATGCAGAGTGTTTAATGTTAATCCTGCAGAAGAAGTCATTGGAAATTTCAGCGATGTAAATGATAATGATTGGTTTGCAAGCTATATAAATTCTGCAAAAGAAGCAGGATATATCAGTGGTGATGGAACGATGTTCCGTCCTGACGAAAACATTACAAGGCAGGATTTGTGCGTAATGCTGTACAGATTTTCAGGACAGGGAATGTCAGGAACATTGCTTTCATACAGCGACGCAAATGATGTTGCAGATTATGCCCAAGCAGCAGTCAGCGCAATGAGCTCAAACGGTATTATCAACGGGTTTGAGGATTTATCCTTCCGTCCGTACGAGTATGCGACACGTGCACAAACCGCACAGATGTTATATAAATATCTTCTTAAGAATGAAATGTAACAAAATCTGTGCAAAAGGAGGAAAGTGCCAAAATGAAATTAAACAAAATAATAAGCTTCATCATAATTACAGCAATGGTGCTTTGTATGATGGGTAATCTTAATTTTGTATCGGCGGCAAGCGCTGATATAACATACGAAACCGAGCTTCTTATGGCTCTGGGTATTACGGACGGAGAAGAGAAGACTGTCACAAGGGCAGAATTTGCTGAGATTATTGTAAAAGCATTAAACCAGCCGGATAGCTTTCTGCCTGCAGATACGATTTCGTTTACAGATGTTCCCAAAGAACACAGTAAGTACAGGTACGTTGAGCTTGCCGTTTCATTGGGATTAATGAACGGATACAGCGAGAAAATGTTTTCTCCTGACAAGGAAATTACTGTAAAAGAAGCTCTCAGGGTGCTTGTTGACGCTCTCGGAGAAACACGTGTAAAAAACGGTATGGATTATTATGCGGCGGCACGCGATGACGGCTTGCTGCACAATATGACAGGTGCATCGGGAAACCCTCTGTCATATGAGCAAATGATAATTCTTATCTATAACTTTCTGCACGCAAGTGTATTAGATGATTACAGGTTCCCTGATGATGGTTATAAGATGGGAGAGGGAGAGGCAGTTCTTTATAAGTATTTTGGAATTTGTTCTCTGGAAGGAATATATTCTGCAAATTCCTATACGGCAGTAGACGCAGAGCCCACAGAGGAAAACTATGTCCGTATAGGCGGAAAGCTTATGAATATTGGCTCAGGCATTAATGACGATTATCTTGGCTGTAATGTTAGATGCTATTATACAGATGAGGATGTACCGACGGTAATTTATACCTGCCCTGCAAGAAAAAACACTGAGCTTGTAATCCTCCCACTTGATGAAATTCAGGATTTGGGTGGTGCATTAAAGTATAACTCTCAAAGGTACAGCTATAATAGTAAAACGATATTTATTTATAATTCAGAGGTTGTTACTTCACCGCAGATTCTACAAAACGTTTATTCGGGTGTCGGCTCTGTAAAGCTTGTGGACAGTAACTACGACTCCGTATACGATTATGTTTTTATAGAAAAATATGTTGTAAGCACCATTGAAAGTATTAATCTTGCAATGGAGAATTTCTCGCTTAAAGGCGATACCTCTGCAACCAATTATTCAGATTACAGAGCGGCGGTATTTCAAAAAGCTGATGGTGAGACGATTTATGCAGACTCTCTTGCAAGAACAAATGTTGTATGTGTGGCATACCCCCAGACAACAAGCGGAGCACTTAAAATTATAAAGTGCGAAGAAGGGGGCGTAGCAACAATTGCAAGTGTGGATTCAGCAAACAAGATGATATTCACAGATGAAAATCTTGAATATAAAGCATTTCTTAATGATTTTTCAGTGCTTAAATTAGGGCAGGAATACAACTTGTATTTTGACAATCTTGGAATAGTTGTGTATGTGGAAAAGGGCCAGAGCAACAGAGAAATGGCTTATATAATGGCTGCTGCAGCAAAGAATCAATTTTCGGGAATGCTGCAGATTAAGCTTATGAATAGTAATGGCGAAACTCTGTTTTTTGAGCAGAGCAGAAAAATTAAAATCCGTCGTCCTGACGGAACATTTGTGAACGTAAAAGGGCAAGCGGTTATTGATGAACTACAGGCAGTAAATCCTACTTACTCTTTTGACGATGACAAGGATGCTTCAACCCCTGATAAAGTTGTAAATCCGACTATCAGACAAATAATAATGTATTCTTTAGACTCCGATAATTTAATACGTGAAATCTGGTGTCTTAGTGATGATATATCATTGGAGTTCCATAGCCTTGATAGTCTTATGTCCTCTTGGGGCGAGAGCGAGAGAAGTGGTCTGAGGTATGCTTCGGGTGCAAAAACCTTTGGCGGAATCTATAGATTTCACGCAGATTCTCTTTTATATAAAGTACCTTCTTGCGAAGAGGAATATGATCGTGAAAATGAGGAAAAGTTGTTTTATGTGAAATCAGCATACGGAACACTTACAAACGGAAGTACATATGACACAAGAAGCGTCAGAAAGTTTGGTGACAGTGTAAATGGAATTAACTTTATTACGGCTATTGCAAATAAAGAAAACTCACTTTTAGCTGACGTTATTATATTAGAAACAGGCAAAACACCAAACACAGAATTTGGCGGAGACACTACTCTTCCCATATTGGTTACAGATATTCGTCATGCGACAGACAATGATGGTTATGATTGTATCAAGGTATCAGGATACGGAAGCGGCGGAGTACTGGAAAGTTACAATTATTATGATGAGGACGGAAGCGGACTTGTTGCAGTTTCTAACCCAAAGAGAAAAACAAGACAAATGGCAAAGAAAGATGTAATATATGCACCATTTGGAAAAGGAGATATTGTAAATTTCAATACAGGAAAGGAAAAGAATACAAAAAATACTGTTCATATATACTATAGGAACGACCTTGATAATGACGGCTACAGTGATGCTATAAGCATCAGTAATATTTGTACGGTTCAGTCATATTATTCTACATTCAGATTTTATGACTCCTCACGTATGACAACGGCAACTATTACCGAGTATGATACTGCAAGCGGTGTTATGAAGGTAGAGGTGCTTAATATCAGAAACCGTGACCTTGATTCAAATACAATAACAACCCATATTGAAGCACTGAACCTACCGGGAACTGTATATTATTACAATAAGAATGGAAATTCACTTGAAATTGAGAGTGGAAACACTTTAAAAACAGGAGATACATTTATGCTTGTAATGGCATCAGGCTCATCAAAATATGCGGTGGTATACAGATAATAAACAGGAGAAATATATGGATATTGAAGCGATTTATAGCGAAGTAGTGGAAAAAATCAAAAAGACTGCCCCCATTATCGGAAGTACATTTCCTCATATTAATCAAGATGGAAAATGGGACAATATGGAGGAAAAGGATATTACTTGGTGGACAAACGGATATTGGCCCGGTATTTTATGGCAAATGTATGATATAACAGGTGATGAAATATTTAAAAATACTGCATCTATATGCGAGGATAAGCTCGATAAGGCATTTGAAGTGTTTACAGGACTTCAGCATGATGTAGGATTTATGTGGGGTGACAGTGCGGTTGCAAGCTATAAAATTACCAAAAGTGCACGTTCCAAAGAACGTGCACTTCACGCAGCAAGTCTTCTTGCAGGAAGATTTAATCTTAAGTGGGGTGCAATGGCATCGTGGAACGGTGGCGAAGTGTGTAAGTCAATTATTGATAATATGATGAATTTACGTTTGCTTTTCTGGGCAGCAAATGAAACGGGAGATATGCGTTTTAAGCATATTGCAATTGCACACGCCGACAAAATGCTTACTTGTCTTATCAGGGAGGATGCGACTGCACATCATATGTGTGAGTTCAATTCTGAATCGGGAGAGTTTATAAGATTTTTAGGCGGGCAGGGTTACTCCCCGGACAGTCAGTGGTCAAGAGGTCAATCCTGGGCAATATATGGATATGTCAGAATGTATGAAAATACCAAAGACAAAAAATATCTTCACATTGCAAAAAGGTGTGCCGATAATTTTATAGCTAAGTGTGGCGGGAAAACTCCGAAGTGGGATTTTTGCGCTCCCGAAAATGAAGAGTTTGTTCCTGATACAACGGCAGGGGCATGTGCCTCCAGTGCTATTGTTACACTGGCAAAATATATTGAAAATGGTGAAAAATATATTGAAGCGGCAAAATCTATTCTTACAGATATGTATGAAAGCTATAAATCGGACAAAGATGCGGTTTTAAGCGGCGGAACGGGAAATTTTCCAAAGGGAAAATATGTAAATGTAGGGATTATCTATGGAGATTTTTATTTCCTCGAGGCACTTCGTAAGCTGTGCGATAAAAATTACAGAAATATTTATGCTTAATCTATGACAGAGAAAAAAGAGGTTAGTTTATGAAGAAATATGATTTGATAGTAGTCGGTGGCGGAATTTCAGGTGTAGCCGCCGCAGTAAGCGGAGCGAGGGAAGGTCTCAGCGTTCTTCTCGTTGAAAAGTTTGGTTCGCTCGGCGGGGCTATGTCTATGAGTCTTGTTTATCCTTTTATGAGATATGCTATGCATGGCGGACATGACCTTTTATCCGATGGAATTTTTACAGAAATGAGAAAAAGAAAAGAAGAATATAATGATTCTTCTTTTGAAGCTTATAAATTTGTTTTTGATGATATGGTAACAGAGGCCGGTGTGGATGTTTTATTCCATAGCACAGTATATGAAGCAAAAACAGAGGATAGATTAATAAAAAGTGTTAAGATTGCTACAAAATCAGGCGTTCTTGAGACCCAGGCTGATTTCTTTATTGACTGCACAGGTGATGGCGAGCTTTTGTTTATGTGCGGATGTGACTATCAGCTCGGAAGAGAAAGTGACGGTCTTTCACAGCCTATGACAACCTGCTTCAGACTTTCAGGGGTAGATGTTGACCTGTATGTGAAAGAAAAAGAAAGACTTCAGGAAAAGTATAAGGAATATAAAGCGCAAAATAAAATTATAAATCCAAGAGAGAATATTCTTGCCTTTCTGGGCCTTGGAGACGGAATAGTGCATTTTAATACTACAAGAGTTATCAAGCATAATCCTGTTGATGCTTTTGAAGTGAGCAAAGCAGAAATCGTTGCAAGAAAGCAAGTTTATGAAATGGTAGCTTTTCTTAAAGAAAATTCAGATGCATTCAAAAATTGCAGTATAATTTCAATAGCAAATCACATCGGCGTCAGGGAAAGCAGAAAGCTAAAAGGCGAATATATTCTCAAAGCAGAAGATATAGAAAGCTTTACCGATTTTGAAGACAGTATTGCACTGGGTAATTATGGTATGGATATACATAATCCGTCTGGAACAGGAACTATGCAGGTTCGTATAAAGGATGGAGAATTCTACAAAATCCCATACCGCTCACTTCTCCCAAAAGAATATGATAATATGCTTGTTGCAGGAAGATGCCTTTCGGCAAGCCACGAGGCACATTCCGCAGTAAGAATAATGCCTATATGCGCCTGCCTTGGAGAGGCGGCAGGTGTAGCAGTTGCTACGGCAAAGATGACACAAACAGATACGCATAGTGTAGATGTTAGGAAAATACAGCAAAAATTGAAAGAAAATGGTGCTGCATTGTAAAGAATGAGATTTTTTGAAAGGAAGACAGAACAATGAAAAAGATAACGGCTGTAATTATTGGTGCAGGAAGCAGAGGACTTAAGGCGTATGCGCCTAATGCAAATCCGGGAACGCTTAAAGTTGTAGGCGTGGCAGACCCGGATGATTTTAGAAGAAATTTATGTGCTGAAAAGTTTAATATTCCCAAGGAAGGTATATTCAGAACATATCAGGAGCTTTTTGCAAAGGAAAAGCTGGCAGACCTTGCAATAATCTGTACCAATGACCGTTTGCACGTAGAGCCTGCACGTATGGCTGTGGAGAAAGGCTACCACGTTATTCTTGAAAAACCGATTTCCCCCATTCCCGAAGAAGTATATGAAATCGGTCAGCTTGCCTCAAAAAATGATAAGGTTTTTTCAATTTGTCATGTTTTAAGATATACCAATTTCTATATGAAGCTGAAAGAACTTCTTGACAGCGGTAGGATAGGTCAGCTTGTACATATTATGCATAGCGAAAATGTGGGATATTGGCATTTTACAAACTCGTTTGTAAGAGGAAACTGGAGAAACAGCAAGGAAACCTCTCCTATGTTATTGCAAAAATGTTGTCACGATATGGATATTCTTTTATATCTTATCGGCTCAAAATGTAAATCTATTTCTTCAGTTGGCTCTCTTTCTCACTTTAGGAAAGAAAATGCACCTGACGGTGCACCTCTAAGATGTACGGACGGATGTCCTGCATATGATTCGTGTCCATATAATGCGGTTAAGCTTTATGTACACGGAATTCTTCGTCCAAAATGCCAGGTTCTTTTCCGCATTCCGGAGGTAACAGATGAAACAATCTTAGAGGCTCTTGAGAAAAACAACTGGGGAAAATGTGTGTATCATTGCGATAATGATGTTGTTGACCATCAGGTAGCAAGTGTGGAATTTGAAAACGGAGTAACCGTAGCTTTCTACGTGTGCGGATTTGCAGATAAAACAAGCCGTAGTATGCGCATTATGGGCTCTCGTGGAGAAATTGTTGCAGATATGGAGGCAAACAGTATTCAGGTGCGTGATTTTGTTACAGGTGAAACGGATAATATTTCTATTAATCCGTTTGCTTCTTCGCACAGTGGTGGTGACCACGGATTTATTAATTCTGTTTTAGCTGCAATACGTGGGGAAAGGGAAGACCGTTCTTCAGCGCAGGAATCAGTGGAATCTCATATGATGGTTTTTGCGGCAGAAAAATCACGTACAGAGGGTAAAACAGTTTTAATGGAAGATTATATTTCTGAATTAAAAGAAAAGATGGGGAAAACGAGCAATGTTTGATATACAAAGCTTTGAATTAATCTTAAGGTTAATTGTGGCAGTTGTTTTAGGCGGTGTTATTGGTCTTGAACGTGGCGGTGCAAAGCACGCAGCAGGACTTAGAACGCATATAATCTTGTGCCTTGGGGCAGCAGGCGTAATGGTTGTCAGCGAATGCCTTGTAAACCGATATGAAATACCGCAGGAAATAATGCGTATGGGTGCACAGATAATAAGTGGTGTAGGCTTTTTAGGTGCAGGAAATATCCTTGTAAATGGCGGTCAGGTGCACGGAATTACTACTGCAACGGGGCTTTGGACAACGGCATGCGTTGGAATAGCGGCAGGCTCAGGAAATTACCTTATAGCGGTTTTTATGGTTATACTGATGATGTTTGTTATGCTGGGACTTCGTTCAATGTCACAAAAAATACGCACAGAAGAGATTAACTATGTTTTAAAGATAGAACTTGACTCAATAAAAAATACGGAAGTTATACTAAACAGAATTTTGTCAGAGGAAATGGTACTTGACAATATAAATATAGAGACTATTGAGGACAGTGCAAGTGTAGTAATGACACTTAATATCAGTATGGCTCGGAAAATGACACCTGATATGTTAATGAGTACTATTGCCGAAATAGGGACTCTCAGTGAATTTTCCATTGTGTAAATTTGCAGATGTGCTCTTAGACAGTGTAAAAATGCATTTTTGCAGAAAGGAAATAAAAACCATGAAAGAAATTCGTTTAAGAGGAAAGAAAATAGTTCCTGAAAAATCCCCATTACTAATTAAATATAGTCCATCGGAGGATTGGCTTAATTACTGGACACCTAAAAGTGGCAACTGGGAATGTGATGGGGAGTGGATGATAGGAACAGAGCCGGGCAATAAAGGCGGTATACTTTACAGCAAGGAGTGCTATGAGGAGGACGTGATGATGAGCTTCACCGTCACCACACAACTTCCTGCTACTCGTGACCTTAATGCGGTCTTCTGTTCTACTTGGGATGACGAAGCCGACTATCTTGGACCTTCCTACATATGCGGGCTAAACGGTTGGTATGAGCATAAGAGCGGTATTGAAAAATCACATTGTGGAAAGGATAACATATCATCGACAACGCAAAGCTATAAATATGTTCCGGGTACTCAGGTGCGTATGACTGTTGGTTCAATTAACGGACACACGTTTATGGTGGTTGATGATGAAGTAGTAACAGAGATGATTGATTCGAAACCCCTTACAAGCGGTCATATAGGTTTTTCTGCTTATTGTACTATACTAAAGGTAAAGGATATTGAAATAAGAAAAATATATTGGGAGAAATTAGTTCAGAAGTATACTCCGGAGTTTTAGTAAATTTATATTGTGTAACAGATTGACAGCTCAAGGCTTGAAAGGAATGATAAAATGAAAATACAGGGAATATCAGTGTGTAACCCTATTGATATAAAGAGGGAGTATCTCCTTTATACGGTTGATTACGCAATAGAGCATAAGCTTGACCATATACAGTTTATAGGTCCTATACATAACCTGGTAAAGGGAAATGTTGACGGTATGACAATATACCGCAAATATAGTCAGTTTAACGATTCCAAGAATTTGGAATTTGTTGAAAAAACAATGGAATATGTAAATGAAGCGTGTCAAAAGGCTCACGAGGCAGGAATAAAAACCTATGTATGGCATCACGAGCTTGAAGTTCCTTCAAACTTTATTGAAGCATATCCTGAGATTTGCAATTCTTTTGGTGATGTTGAAGTAACTCACCCAATTATACGTGATTTTCTTGAAAATAAATTACAGGACTTTTTCAGTGAATATCCTCTTATTGACGGTCTTATTTTGACTTTACACGAAACGAGAATACCGCTCTTAAAGCTTAAAAATCAGAAGCTTGACAAAAAAGATCGTGTTAAATACGTAACCCAAATACTATATGATACCTGTAAAGCATTGGGAAAAGAGCTTATTGTGCGTACCTTTGCAAGTATTGAAGAGGATTATGAAATGATGCTTAGTGCA